>PADE01000078.1 GCA_002702965.1 Planctomycetaceae bacterium | reverse complement strand
GGCTGGGCTGAGAGACTGGGCTGAGATCAGGACAGCACGCTCCTCATTCTGGCGGCGCGAGGGAACCGTGGGCCGGTTTCCTAAGAGTCGTCGGCATGTGTCTCACCTGTGACCGACAGTCGCGTTGCCAATTATATTTCCCGTTGGTTTTACTCCACCCGGGCGGTTCGCTTTCGATGAAACTCGCACTCTGGGTGTCTCTGGATTCCTGCCGGCGGCGGTGATGGCGCTGCCGCCAGGGATGCTAGTGAGATCTCGAAATCATAGCGCAAGTCATGTTGCAGTCATTACATAGGCGTTTTTAGTAGTTGTCGTCAGCGAGTCCAGAAGAGCGACAAGCGAAACGCTTTCGGGTCGCCTTCACGGTGCACCAAGGCAACCGTCAAGAGGTCTCCAAAATAGAATCGGAAATCCGCCCAGCTCACGTCGGGGAGCCGAGGTTTGGGAAAACCATTGTCCACGCTTGTAGAAACAGGTAGTCTCTCAAAAGGGTGTAGCATGCCTCGGTTGGAACCAAATTTATGTTGACGATTCCCGGACCAACGACCCGCTTTTGTGACGGCGTACCCAGGCGATCGTTCCTGAAAATTGGCGG
Organism: Planctomycetaceae bacterium; assembly: GCA_002702965.1. GTDB lineage: Bacteria > Planctomycetota > Planctomycetia > Pirellulales > Pirellulaceae > UBA9264. The sequence continues at coordinate 17,880 of PADE01000078.1, read as the reverse complement.
ATTGGCGCTAGGCGGCGCATCACTGACGGAGATCCTCCGGGCCGAGGCTGTAGTCGGCCGGGAGAAATCCGAAAAGTCGATCATCATGATTCTGCTGCCGGGCGGGCCACCCCACCTCGACATGTTCGACATGAAGCCGGACGCACCGGCTGAGATTCGTGGTGAGTTCCAGCCAATCGCGTCGAGGGTCCCGGGGATCGACGTATGTGAGCTCATGCCCCGAACAGCGTCCATGATGGATAAGCTGGCGGTGGTGCGCTCTTTGTACGGTGGCTTGAACGACCACAACCTGCACCAGTGTTTGACCGGTTGGGAATCACATCCTCAACAAGGTGACTCGGTGGCGCGGTCGGGATTTCCTCCTGGTGGCTGGCCTTCATTCGGAGCGGCGGTGTCGAAGTTACTGGGGCCCCGTCATGCCGGCATCCCACCCTTTGTAAGTTTGTCGCCTCCCAACGCCGAATCGACGACCCGGGCTTCCTTGAATCAACCCGGATTCTTGGGAATTGGCCACGCTGGCTTTGAGCCCAATCGACGAAAACGCAATGATGTCGTCTACAAGTCGGGAGTCTCCAAAGGCCAACTTCGACGCGACGCGGAGTCGGCGGCGGACATTGTGCTCAGGGGGATTAGTCTCGATCGTCTCGGGGATCGTCGAAGGTTGTTGACATCGTTTGATCGATTGCGTCGCCGGATCGATGCCAGCGGTGTCATGGAAGGCATGGATGCAATTACGCTTCAGGCTCTGGGGATTCTCACCTCAGGCCGGCTCGCGAAGGCACTGGCTTGGCAGGAGGAAGAGGGATCTTTGTGTCGGCGATATGGGATTCCCGATTCGGCGGTACCGGTGTTGGGCGGTTCGGAACTTGTGAAGCAGTTTCTGGTGGCGCGTCGGCTGGTCCAAGCGGGTGCGCGTTGCGTGACCTTGGCATTCAGTCAGTGGCCGTTGGAGCGAATGAGTCGGGGGGGCTTCAATTGGGATTGGCATAGTGAAAATTTCAAGAACGCCCGTGATACCCTACCGATGTTGGATATCGGCCTGAGTGCTTTGATTGAAGATCTAGCTGCGCACGGGATGCTGGAGGATGTTTCGGTTGTTATGTGGGGCGAGTTTGGCCGCACGCCAAAGATCAACAGCACTGCGGGCCGCGACCACTGGCCCCAAGCAGGATCGGTCGTGCTCGCTGGCGGGGGGATGCGCGTTGGGCAGGTGGTCGGTTCCACGAATCGCCTGGGTGAGTACCCTCAGGACCGCCCGGTTCATTTTCGCGACGTGTTTGCCACGCTTTACCATCAGTTGGGGATCAACGCGAGTCACACGACGTTGTCCGATCTACGCGGGCGTCCTCACCCTCTCGTAGACGGTCGCTCCCCCATTCGGGAACTGATTTAGGCGACGTTTGACGTACTCCAGATGGCTGGTAGTGTTTTGTGGTTGTCGTTGAGTAGTGCGTTTGTTGGGATGGCCGACAGCCGCGTTCAGCGGTGGACGCCCACAGGAGCACGGTTTGTGTGTGCAGTCGGCCCCCCCGGGTACCGACGATGCATTATGGTTGACTTTGATCGTCGAGCTTGTGGGATTAAAGAAAAGCAGCCGTTGTCGTCCAATGACAACGGCTACTCGTGAGTGGGCGGTATTGGGCTCGAACCAACGACCTCCACGATGTCAACGTGGCGCTCTAGCCAACTGAGCTAACCGCCCCCGATCGAATCGCGAACCGGGAAACTGAGAGAATCCGTACCCCCGCTTGGGGACCACATCGCGGCTGCTAATTTAGCGGACTTCCATGACAATTACGATTTGATCGCGGTTGCCGTGAGCGTCACTGAACGAGCAACTCACCGGGCGAACCGCAAAGCCCGACCAAGAAAACGGCCGGTTTTCGGTCCCACCTGGCTGTGCAATCTGACGCGTTCGCTGGCGGCCGTCAAGAGCGGGCAGATCTGGGAGCGACTCGTGACTTGCCCGAAGTGCTTTCAATCTTATACTTTACCCCGAAAAGTCCCCGGGGAAGTTCAGGTCGTACGCCTGTGCCGAAACCGGTCTTCACGACGTACTGAGAGTGAGTGAATCCGCCTATGTTGACCGTTCAATTGCCCGACGGAAGTGAAAAGCAGTTTACGCATCGCGTTACGCCTCATCAGGTTGCCAGCGAAATCGGCCCTCGGCTGGCAAAGGCGGCGCTGGCCGCCGAGGTCGACGGCGCAACGGTCGGAATGGACTACGCCTTACCGGGTGAAGGCCACGTTGCTATGAGAATCCTCACCAAGAGCGATCCCGGCGCACTGGCGGTGATGCGACACTCGTGTGCACACATCATGGCGCGCGCTGTGATGCGACTGCGTGAGGGGGTTCGGCTGGCTTTTGGCCCTACGATCGAAGCAGGATTCTATTACGACTTCGATCTGGATGATCCGATTTCGGAGGATGATTTTCCCCAAATCGAAGCAGAAATGCGTCGCATTATCGAGTTGGACGAGCCGTTCGAACGTATCGAAGAAACGCGCGAGAAATCGGTTCAAATCTGCCGAGACTTGGACCAGGCGTTCAAAGTTGAACATATCCAAGAGGGGCTAGGAAACCATGAAACCCTCTCTTTTTATCAGCAGGGAGAGTTTCTCGATCTCTGTCGTGGTCCGCACGTTCCCTCGGCAGGTGTGATCGGTGCATTCAAGCTCGTTTCGGTTGCCGGTGCTTACTGGAAAGGAGACCAGTCACGGCAGCAATTGCAGCGGCTCTATGGAACCGCCTTTTTCCGCCAGCAGGATTTGGATGATCACCTGGCGATGATCGAAGAAGCCAGGAAACGGGATCACCGAGTCCTTGGCAAACGACTCGAGCTGTTTACCATCAGTCCGCTAGTGGGTTCTGGCCTGATTCTCTGGCAGCCCAAAGGCGCCGTCATTCGGGGTTTGTTAGAGGAGTTTGTCAAGAGCGAGTTGCAGCGCCGCGGCTATCTGCCGGTCTACACGCCTCATGTCGGCCGGGTTGAATTGTACGAGAAGTCGGGACACTACCCGTATTACTCAGATAGCATGTTCGCTCCCATCATGATGGAGCAGGACGAACAATACATGCTCAAGCCCATGAATTGCCCGCACCATATCATGATCTACAAGACGCGCCCGCGCAGCTACCGTGAATTGCCCTTGCGTTTGGCCGAATTCGGGACCGTTTACCGTTACGAGCAGTCCGGAGAACTCTCCGGCATGACCCGTGTTCGCGGTTTCACTCAAGATGATGCACACATTTTTTGTACCGAAGACCAGGTGGCCGATGAGTTTCGCGGTTGTATTGACATGACACAATTTGTGCTGAAGTCATTAGGACTTGAGAACTACCGCGTCCGGTTGGGATTTCGAGATTCCGAGAGCGACAAGTATGTGGGGCCCGAAGCGAGTTGGGAACGAGCCCAGGAGTCGTTGGTCGAAGTATGTGACAGCCTGGGAATGACCTACGAGGTCGAACTGGGCGAGGCGGCGTTTTATGGGCCGAAAGCCGATTTTGTTGTGACCGATTGTATTGGTCGCGAATGGCAATTAGGGACGGTTCAACTCGACTACAATTTACCCGGTGAGGACCGTTTTGATTTGGAGTACATCGGAAGTGACAATACGCCACATCGGCCGGTAATGATCCATCGCGCCCCGCTGGGTTCGATGGAACGGTTTATTGGAGTCTTGATCGAGCACTTTGGTGGCGCGTTCCCGTTATGGCTAGCGCCCGAACAGGTGCGCGTGTTGACCGTCAGCGAAAAATCCGAAGACTACGGTCGCGAGGTTGAGCAGAGGTTGCAGACTGCTGGATTCAGGATTTCTGCGGACTTCCGGGCGGAGAAGTTGGGAGCAAAAGTTCGCGATGCGCAACTCGAATTAGTCCCCTATATGTTCGTTGTCGGGGAACGAGATCGAGAGGCGGGCACCGTGTCAGTGCGAGATCGTGTGGAGAGTCGGAACCTGGGCGCCATCGAACTGGGGTCTGCCATCGAGCGATTGCAGGACGAGGTTGCCCAACGTATTGTTCGCCGCACGTACAGTGGAGACGCTGGACTGGGAGAGCGCGGGACGAACAATGAGTATTGATAGTCCCATCACTGGGGTGGCCTGGGATAGAACTCGAACCACGGCGAAAATCCGGCCGTTTTGGCTTCCGGCCAGAGCTTCCGTCGGGCTTGCGGTCCTTTTCCAATCCGTTCTCTCGGTGCTGGTCTGCCTCGCTGTGTACACGGAAGTTTGGCCGGGTCTCAAAATCCACCCCGCAATGTAGTTGACGACCGGTCTATCAGTTGTCGATACTCATTGGTTGAAAGTGGGGTCTCACGCAGCCTGATTGGATGTTGCTGTCGCGTTCGATCCCTGTGGACTTCCAATGCTCTTGTTGTAAAGGACATGAACAATCGCCAAGGGAAACGCGCAGACCCGAATCAATGATCAAATTCGAATTTCTCCCATCCGTGTAGTGGATGTCGACGGAACTCAACTGGGCATTATCTCCACCGATGATGCGATTGCAAAAGCGGTTGCAACCGGCATGGATCTGGTCGAGGTTGCTCCCGATGAGCGCCCGCCCGTCTGCCGGATCATGGATTTTGGCAAGTTCAAATACGACAAAAAGAAACGCCTGGCTCAGTCAAGTCACACCACCAAGACGAAAGAAATTCGCCTGCGTCCCAAGACGGGTCAACACGACATCGACTTTAAGATCAAGAAGGCGAAGGGGTTTCTTGCGAACAGAGACAAAGTGCAGGTGACGGTGCTCTTTCGAGGCCGTGAGATGGCACACATCGCCGAGGGACGTAAGGTGATGGAAGGCGTAATCGAGCAATTGATGGACGTCGGGAAACTGGAGAATTCCCCCGAGCAGCATTCGCGGCGGATGATCTGTACGATTTCACCGAAGTGACTTCTCGACGAGAAAGTCACATTTGATCCCTCGATCGATTTGGCGTCCCTTCGATGACGCTCGTAGTTTACTGATCTGAGTGCCCACGTGAGACGCGTTTGAGACCAACGATCAGCTTTGTTTGATTATGGACTGGACCGCATCTTTGATCCCCGATCTCTCTCGGCGTCTCCCAGCCACGACGCGACAGCGCATCCGGCGGTTCGGAGTGAGGCGGTTTCTGCCATCCCTCGATAGCTTGTCGCGTGCCGCTGCGGAAGCCAAACCGGTGAACCCCATGCGTGTGCTGTCGTCTTTCACGCGCTTCAAGACATTCGCCGCGCCGTTTGCATGTCACTACTTATTCGCGGTGACGGATACAGATGGGTGCGTCCGACGGTGCGCAAGGCCGCGGGGGTTGGCATGACGGATGACGTGCGCTGGGAATCAGATGCTGTACGGCATGCGGTAGGCGTGTGCGTTGATCTAGCTTCGCATTCTTGAGTTGTTCGACAGTCAATCCAAGACTGTTGCGAAGATCGGCTCCGCGAAGATCGGCTCCGTCCAGAATCGCTCCGTGCAACAGTGTGGCCATTCGTTGGTATCTCCTGCCTCAACAGCCCAGGTGGGCGCGATCCTCGCCGTTAGTAACGGTCGCGGTGATCCCTACGGTTCGGCTTGGCGCTAATCGGTGCGTGGAACCGATAGTCCCATCCTCCGAACTGGTCCGATCAAACAGAGGTCACTTTTCCATCCGATGCGGTTTACTAGTGCGGGTAGGGTACGCCGCAGGGACTTGCTATCGGCACATCGCCTTGGATGAGGTGAAGCCGAGTTTCCGATCCCAGCGATACGCCACGAGATTTCGTCGACGCGAGTGAGAAGGAGTGGGTTAACACGAAGAACCGGCAACGGTCGTAGGGCGTTTCGATGAGGTGGTGGTCTAACGTCAGGAGGATGCCTGGTCGGATTTACGGATTATGACGGATGCGAAACGCTCTACGCTGGGATCAGCCGTGTTGCTGGATGTTGGATAGGTGCGGGCAAGGCGATTCTGGTGTTGGGTGCCACCGTGCAAATTCTCTCCTCGTCGAACGACTGAGAGCATCGAGACGGTGAATACTCATCGCCACGCGGGCGCCAAGACCGATCGGTTAACGGTGGGGAGCTGCGTGATCAGGATGCCGACGGTCGTACGCCTCGATCGCCGCGGTCGCCTCGCCAGCTGTCGGCGTCGATGGTAGAATCCGAGTCGTGAAAACCGCGCTATTGATTACTTGTTTGGGAGACGTGTTACGGCCGTCGGTCGGCCAGGCGACAGTCGGTTTGTTGCAACGATTGGGTCACGAGGTCGTTTTTCCGAAGGACCAGACCTGCTGCGGACAGCCGATGTTTAACAGCGGAATGGCAGAGTTGGCCAAGGCCCAGGCGCAGCACACGATCCGTGTTTTTGAAAAATACGAGCGGATTGTTACACCTTCCGGGTCCTGCGCAGCGATGGTGAAGGTCGAGTATCTGCACCTGTTTCAGGATGACCCCGAGTGGTGTTCTCGCGCGGAAAGCCTGGCCAGTCGAACCTATGAACTGACCGACTTACTTGTCAATCAACTGGGCGTCACGGAAGTCGGCGCAAAGTACCACGGGCGCGTGGCGGTCCACTTCGCTTGCCATTTACGGATGTTGAATCAAGGCGACGAGGTCGAACGCCTAGTGGCAGGGGTCGAGGGTGCTGAACTGGTACCGATCGAACGGCGCGATCAATGTTGCGGGTTTGGTGGGTCATTCGCCGTCCGCTACGCGCACATTTCAGGTGCGATGGTGAACGACAAGATGGATTGTGTTCTTCGTACCCGTCCAGATGCCCTGGTTTCGACTGACAACGGGTGTCTCATGAACATCGGTGGCCGCTTGCACCGCGAGGGGCATACGACCGAGGTCTTGCACATCGCTGAATTGCTTGACCGATGTTAGTGATACCGTCAGGAAGGCACTGCTTACCGCGATTGCTGTTATGCGTTGGTTGATCGCACGTCTGTTATTTCTACCTACCCTGGTCTGGAACATGTCTTTGGGGCGGGTGCTGCGCGTGCGCGCCTGGTGGAACCAGGTTGACGATGGTGTGTGGATTGGGGCGTTGCCATTGCGTCGCGACGTCTCGGCACTCTACGCACTCGGGATTCGGGCGGTTGTGAACACCTGTGATGAATTCCAGGGCCCGCAATCGACCTATCGGGCGTGTGGTATTGTTCAGTTACAGGTACCGACGATCGATTTTACGGTCCCTAGCCTGGAACATGTCCAACAAGCCGTTGCATTCATGAACGAGCATTTGAGTCGTGGCGACGGTGTCTATGTACATTGCAAGGCGGGCCGCGGGCGCAGCGCCACCGTCGTCTTATGCTGGCTGATGCAAGCCCGGGGAATCACGCCTGAAGAAGCGCAGCGGCGATTGCTTGAGGCGCGCCCACATGTCATGCCGAACGTGTATCGACGATCGGTTGTACAGCGGTTCTGGCATCTTCAGACCGGATTGGACGATCCGCCTGGATCCGATGACTAGGGTGATTGGCCGGGGGCGCGTTGCCAGGCGGCGATGCTGGGTCTCGCCTCTGCTGGAGTGCCCTACGAGACAATGTGATGGACACTCTCGAGGTTGCGTGCTTCGGTGCGCGAGCCGTTTGTAGACACGTCCGCCGGGTCGATCGAATCGGTCCCTGGAACTGATCGGATCTCCCCGTTTCCGGCGGAACCAGGATTCAAGGTTGAATACGTTCACCTGGTAGGACCGTTTCGACGACCGCTTTTCCCTCTTCAATGACCACGTGTTGGTTGTGCGGCAGGTCGCTTAAGTCCTGCTCCTGCCCGGATGGCCACCGCACGTGCAGTCGATCGACGCGCTCCGCATCACCGAGTCCGAAATGTACAATGTTGGGCGCTTGAGATTGGTTGCTGTTGACGGGAAACAGCTCGCGTACGAGTTGCCGCTCTCCGACGTAAGCGACCAGCCTTGCCCCGAGTCCCAGACGATTACTCTCGATTCCGCGCAGGCTCACTTTGAGGAAATTGCCGGGGGGGAAACGATTCTCGAAGATCCGCAACGCGCCTCCCCCAGCTTGTCGTAAGATCAGATCGAGTTGTCCATTGTTGCGCGTGTCGACGGCTAGTACGGCGCGGCTATCCGAGTCGATATCAGCCCCCGTCAAATAGCTGACTTCGAGGAAATCCTGGCCCGCTACGTTTAGATACGCGCGGTTGCGTTCAAAACTGCTCAGATTGTGCTTCTCAAAGATGTTCCAGGGATTGCCAGACCAGAATTCATTCAGCTCTTGATCGACGTTTCCCGGTTGGGCAACGTTGCAGTTCTTGTCACAGGGCTGCGACACGACAGCCAGCCAGAGGCAGTTTCATCCGTCGGGCTTGCGCCGATCGCGGCTCATGAACCCAGCGGTCGCATACAGATCGAGCCAGCCATCGTTGTTGAGGTCAGCCATCGCGGATCCCCAGGCCCAACCGATTGCGTGAACTTGGAACTCTTTTCCAACACGCTGAAATTGACCTCCCACATTCTTGTACAGTTCGCTTCCCGCGACCAGATTTCTCAACTGATCGGTGACTTCCCTCGGGTAGCACCGGTCAGGAAGATTCGACATTACTCGGCTGCCGGCTTTTGAGTACATATTGGAAACGTAGATGTCGATCTGCCCGTCATTGTTGAAATCACCACAGCTCAGGCCCATCGACCCAAAATCCGCTGGTCCGTCGACGACTTCTCTGGTCTCGAAGGACTGGCCCTGTTGGTTCTCCATNTAAAGGCCATTCCCGAACTCATTGATCACGTAAAGGTCGGGCCAATTGTCGTTGTTGGCATCCAGCCAACCAGCGGTGAAAACCGAGCGGCCTCCACCGCTGACTCCCATCCCCTTGGTAACATCCTTGAACTTTGCGTTTCCGAGGTTTTGTAGCAACTGGTTCGCGGGTCCGCGGGGCATCGTCTTTTCCAGCCAAGAACCCGTCGGATCACGATGGCGCGTCACGTATAGATCGGTCAGGCCGTCGCGGTTGAAATCGGCCGGGAGCAGCGCGGTGATTCCGATGTGCGGTTGAAGTACGTCCAGCAGATTGCTCCATTTGGGCGCCGCGATGAACTTGCCCTTGTAATTACGGAATATCAATCCGTGGAATTGTGGCAAGATCAGGTCCTCCCACCCGTCGTTGTCAAGATCGAAGAAGGCCGCGGTCAGGCCTGCTTGAGCGGACGATTCTGGCAGCCCTGCTTGCTTGGTGACATCGGTGAAACTTCCGGCCTGTCCGCCTGCAAACAGTGTATAGCGATACGGCGCCGCATCGGCGTGCATCCCGGTGTTCAAGTCGGTGACTAGGAGATCGATCCAACCATCCCGGTTGTAGTCACAGGCGTAGAGTCCGCCAGTGTCGACGACTTTATCAAAGGTCAGCCAGTTGTCGTGCATCGGTTTCAGGTCGTGCAACCGTTCCGGGGTCATTTCCTGGAACAGGTAGTGTTTTGCGTTTGCGACATTGACTTGTTCGACCGTCCACTTCAGCAGCCAATCCGGCTCTCTCGTTCGTTGTTTGGTGGGNTGGTCGACTTCCATCCGACATCGCATCGTGATTTCTAACGGTCCTCCTTGCTGCGCAGTGCCCCAGAGGCGGAGGAGGCAGACAACGCTCCATCTTCCGGAGTATTTGTCCTGCGAAGGCGGAGTCAATTTCATGATGTCAAAACGAGAGTGNGGCGTTTCCGAGAACCGCGCTTGGTACCCCAACAGCCATGTTGCGAATTCGTTGTCATCTAGAAGACGGTACCGCGTGTCGGATTCTCGCTGTACCGAAAGGACGTCGCTCTCAAATTGAACTTGTTGGGGAGCGTCCAGAATCTGTGCACTGAATTCGGGTGCCATTACATCTAGCAATCGGTCCAACTGGGCGTTGCAAATGGCATCGCCGATCGCCCGCAAACCGATCTGGCTTAGCACGTTTCCGTGGTGTTCCAAGTCCCAGAGATACTTGCGATCCACTTCGGTTAACTCGGGCACCTCCGGTTCAGCAACCATGTCGCTTGCTGGTGGTGGTTGGGTCGGTCCGCACGCGACACACGTAACTACCACCAGGTAACCGATGGATCGAAAGTAAGGGGCTACCTTCATGGTGATCCCTGGTGGAGAGACACGGGAGCGAACCAGAGCCGAAGTTCCATTATGGAGTAGGAACTTTTATTGTGCTACCGACGATAGGTTCAACCGGCGTCGCGTGAATCGATCATGACGATTGTTCCGTAATTGCGTGAGCGGGGGGTGAAAATCTCCGGAGCGGATCGATGCNGCGCGAGTTGGTTTGGGCCACGACCTGTGTTTGATACGATGGAAGACTACTAGTCGGTATCCGCTGCTCTTTAACCTGCGATGGGGACCTGCGATGCGATACCGGTCGCTGGCTGAAGGCCCCGAACGGCACGCGGACTGTCGAGGCGCGGGCCTCAAAGGGGCCTGCGCTCTACGTCGAACGGATACCAGAGGGGCGCTAAGCCGATTGTCTTGACCCATCTTGCGGGTACGCGGATGGTTGTTTTTGTCGCTGGGGTGAAGTGGATCGGAGACGGCATCGGCGGTGGTTTCCTGCAACACGTGCGGCACCACACTGGACACCGATTGGACAGTAATTCGGTAGCGTGGGGGTTGGGACTTATTGCCGGGCCGACAACGGTATTTGCTACCGCGCCCTTCGCGAGGTGTTTGTGCAGAGGGTGCTGGTGCACCGAAACATGAAAAAGTTAACGGCTGGTCGAATCTTCGATCTGCCGGCGAGAAGCAACAGGCGAGTTGTCGGCGAGTCGTTGGTACAATGGGCCTATGTCAGATTCAACCGATGCGATGTTCAACACGGCACGGGCCGACCAAAGTCCGAAGTTCCACACCCAGGCAAGTACCGATTCAGGAACGCCCAATCGCCCAACGAGCGGATCTTGATCCGACGATTCAGAGGGTTGCATTTCGGTCTTCGCGCCGTCGAACTGGTTTTGCAGAATGATCGTATGATCATGAGGGACTTCGAGTGTAGATTTCCAGCAGCAACGTTGGGCGGTTAGAAATCGAGCTGTACGTGATTGGTACGAGGTTCATCGTGTTTTCTCGGTCGAAGAAAAGTTCTTCGAATGCGATACTAGAAGCGATCTGCAAGGCAGGAAATGGGAGAGGGTAAGTGCAAGAGGCTTTCGAGACGAGCAGATGTAGCTCCTTTCACCACCGCTGACGGATGTCCGGTGTTCTTGAAGCACCCAGTTATTAACCTCGGTCCGTNAGACCGATGGGATGGCGATCGGCGAAAACTGTGAATCGTGAATCAATCTTATTCGCTGCATTGACCTTCGCGGTTGCCTTCTTGGTAACTCGCCGCCGCGGATCGATCGCGCGGTCGGGAGCCGTTGCGGTTGCTGCGTGTGGTTTTGTTATGGGCCTATCTTGGTCGTGGCAGAGATTTGCGGTTTCCCCGGAAAACCCGAAGTCCGCAACGATAGGTCCTTCTTCCGGAGACCGTGGGGACGCTCTCTCTGCAGGTGCAGTCGAAGGTGTGGAGTTAGTGAATTCCCGACCCATCGAAGTGCTCGGAGATGGGTACGTATCGTCACACCGATGTCGAGAGTGTCATGCAAAGCAGCACCGATCCTGGCACGCCTCTTACCATCGGACGATGACTCAGGTTGCAACACCGGAAACGGTTTTTGGCGAGTTCGATGGTCGAGAGTTGGTGTGGCCGGGCGGATCGTGTCGCGTTTTTCGACGGCAAGACCAATTCTGGATAGACATGGACGATCCGGACGAGGCGCTGACCGGCGAGAAGCGGCGCATCGAGCGGCCTGTCGTCATGGTGACAGGTTCCCATCACATGCAGGTTTATTGGTACCCGATTGGCAAGGAGCGCTCGCTAGGCCAGGTCCCGGTGGTCTATTTGAAAACGGAAAGGAAGTGGATTCCCCGCAATGCGGCGTTCATGATGCCCCCGGATATGGGCTCTTTTCCTGAGACGTCGCGATGGAATGCCACTTGTCTGTGGTGCCACACAACGCAAGGCCGTACCAGACCGGTGAATGGATTCAACGGTCCACTGCAACTGACAGGAATGGACTCCCAGGCGGCCGAATTTGGTATTGCCTGCGAGGCTTGTCACGGGCCTGGAGAACGCCATGTTCGCTATCAAACTGGTAAGCTCCCCGAACGGACGTCGGATCCAATTGTCGACCCCGAGAGCATTTCACATCAGCGCTCCTCGCAAATCTGCGGCCAATGTCACGGTTTGACCGTTTCACACAGTCGGAAGCATTTGGAAATGGAAGCCATGGATGGTTCGTCTTATCGNCCTGGGGACGAATTGTCTGTGTCGCGTTGGGTCGTGCGTTACGATCAGCAGACGAAGCAGCATCTGGAGGAATTCGGCGCTGGAATCGCGATGCTGACCGACAGCTTTTGGACCGATGGGATGGTTCGCGTTTCGGGTAGAGAGTTTACTGGATTGATGGAAACGCGATGTTATACCGAGGGTCAGATGTCCTGTTTGTCGTGTCATACGATGCATCCTCCGGAAGATTCAACGCGGCCTCTTAACGAATGGGCTGATGACCAGTTGAAGGAGGGCATGGACCAAGACAAGGCTTGCCTTCAATGCCACCAAGAGCCCGATTATACGAGTCGCAATCACACCCATCACGGATCGCAATCGACAGGAAGCCGTTGTTACAACTGCCACTCCCCCCATACTGCATTCGGGTTACTCAAGGCAATCAGATCCCATCAGGTGAGCAGCCCCACCGTAGCCGAAAGTACCATGACGGGTCGGCCGAACGCGTGTAACCTGTGCCACTTGGATAAGACGCTTCAATGGACGGCTGATCAACTCAAGAGTTGGTATGCGATCGAGTCACCACCATTGGACGACGAACAGAGGACCATTTCGGCTGCTGTGCTATGGGCGATCAGGGGTGATGCGGGCCAACGCGCGCTAGCTGCTTGGCATATGGGTTGGCGACCGGCTCAACAAGTATCGGGGACCGCCTGGATGGCGCCGTTCCTGGGAAACCTGTTGGCGGATCCCTACGCGGCGGTCCGTTTTGTGGCGTATCGGTCGCTGCGGGGATTACCGCGGTATCAGTCGCTGGACTATGACTTTGTCGGCTCCGCCGATACGTGGCCGGAGGCCGTGAAACGCGTGTCCGAGATTTGGGAAGAACAACTACAGGAGCGAGCGGTGTTTTCTCGCGAATTACTCATGACTCCTAACGGCCGTCTTGATGGTGCGATTTTTGAAAGATTGAAGAAGATGCGGGACGATACACCGATTCACCTGGCCGAATAGACCGACTCGGTTCGGCCTGTTCATCGACCAGGTTACTTGAGCCATGCATCCAATCAGAGTTGTCATTCTCGTAGTCGCTATGTTGGCCTTCGGGCTGGCGGTGAGCCGCTTCCTGCCTTGGCGCGCTGGCCGGGAACCCGCGATACAAACGGGCAACGATCCGCCATCTCCTGCTAACGCGGCAGAAACCATCCGGGAGCGAAGATCCGCTCACCGGGCGCCGTCGACGAAGACCCTCTATTTGACCGAACCGAATGACGACACCGGAATTCGTTTCAAGCATTGTTCGGGAACATCTGCAGACAAGCCTTTTCCGTCTGCCAATGGTAGCGGGATCGCCGCGTTCGATTATGACCTTGACGGTTTGTACGACCTCTACTTCGCGACGGGGGTTCCGTTCCCGATCGATGCAGGACAACGCGAGCATCGCAATCGTATCTACCGCAACCTAGGAAACTGGAAGTTCGCAGATGNGACGGAGGTGACGGGTCTGGGACATAACGGCTTCAGCGCTGGATTGGCGGCTGGCGNTATAGACAACGATGGTTTCACGGATCTCTACGTAACCTGCTTTGGCAAGAACTATCTGTTTCAAAACCAGGGGGATGGCACTTTCATTCGACTGCCTGACTCAGTGGGAGTCGCCGATCAAAGGTGGTCAGCTAGTGCTGCCTTCCTGGATTATGATCAGGATGGTTGGCTCGATCTTTACGTCTGCAACTATGCAAAATGGAGCCTGGAGACCCAGCGTTGGTGCGGTGATCGCGATCTGAATGTACGGACCCACTGCAACCCGCATTCAGTGGAGCCCGAACCCGATGCGCTATTTCGAAATCAAGGAGACGGGACGTTTGTCGAAGTAACCGAACAGGTTGGAGTCGATACCCAGGTTGGGCGTGGACAGGGAATTGTTGCCGCGGACGTAAATGAGGATGGGCGGATTGACCTTTATATTGGCAATGATTTGAACCGAAACGCTCTGTTCTTGAACCAGGTTGATGGCCGTTTCCACGACAGTAGCGAAATGTCTGGCGCAGGATTTGACTACACCGGTTTTGCACAGGCCGGGATGGGTGTTGACGTGGGAGATGTTGACGGTGATGGCCGTTGTGAGTTGTTCGTCACGAATTTTAGGGCGGAACATAATACGCTCTACGCGAATTTGGGTGTGGATCTTGATTGGCGAGAGAAGGCACCGACCGATTCGAACACGGCGCCAGCGACCCGAACAAGGCTCTTCGAAGATGTCAGCAAGTCGCGCGGTGTTGCGGGACCGAGCATGCCCTGGGTTGGGTGGGGAACGGCGTTTGTAGATCTCGATCTGGATGGATGGCTAGACTTGATCGTTACCAATGGGCATGTCGATGACAATCGTGAGCTGCTGGGCGAGAACACCCCCTATCGACAGCCCGCTTTGATCTGGCGGAATACCAACGGAACCAGCTTTCAGTCGCTTGGCGCCGCGGCTGGGGACTATTTCGGCGAACATCGCGTCGGTCGTGGATTGGTCCTGTCTGACCTGGACAACGACGGTGATCAAGATGTGGTAATTGGGCATCAGGACGAGGAACCCGCGTTATTACGAAACGACTCGATGTTCGAGAAATCGGAAACAATTTGGTCGGTCGTGTTAACCCTTGTCGGACTACGGACCAATCGATCCGCGGTAGGAAGCACCGTGACGTTACGGACCGACGATCGCAATGTCGTACGACAAGTCAAAGGCGGCGGCAGTTACCTGTCTGCGAATGACCCTCGCCTGTTCTTAGCGATTCCGACGAAGAACAAGAAACCGATTTGCGACGTCCGCTGGCCTGGCGGCCGCCAGACCAAGCTGATTGGGTTGGAAGCGGGTCGTTCGTACGTCGTGATCGAGCCGCCTCCCACCGTTACTCAACCTCGTGTGATTGCGGAAAAGGAGTGGCGATGAGCCGCAAACGAAGACATCACACAAAACGAGTCCGCGAGACCGGTCCAAACGAGCCGATCGATGCGTTGTCCCCGCCGCCACCAGAAGCCACTCGGCCACCTTCTGGGAAACGTAACGCTGTCCTGGGTGTGGCAGTCGTGGTGGGGGTGATGTTGGGGCTGTTTGTCGTGTTTCGATACCAAGAACGTAGCCTCTACCAAGCGGATGAGGCGCTACGGTCTGGACGCCCTGAGTACGCCGAAATGCTGCTGGCTCGCTTTCTCTTGGAGCATCCTAATCATCCCCAAGCCATGGCGCTGCAGGCGCGCACTCTAGTCGAGTTGAAGACGCCAAACCCCGAAGGCGCCTTGAAGTTGTTCGATCTAGTTGGGACCGCCAGCCCAGAGGAAGAACATGCCCGCGCCAAGGCACTTATCATGCTGGGAAAACGTTCGGCCGCGGTGCCACACCTACAACTGGTGCTGGAGGAACAGCCAAACAACGCCGACGCCTGGCACGAGCTGACCGCGATCTTNATTCAACTGGGAGATTTGCGAGGTGCCCTTACGACCGCCAAGAAATATGTCGTCTTGCCAGGTCAGGAGGCGAAGGGGCGCTTGTTTCTGGGAGCCATTTATACCGACCTTCACAACTACGAATTGGCGGTCGTGGAATTCGCAAAGTTGCTGGAGAACGATCCCGATGTTGCTTCTCTGAATGTTGACGCTTGGGAGTTTTTTCAGATGTACGGCGAGGTGCTGTTAGAATCCAATCAAGAGGAGCCAGCGATTGCCACACTACGCCGGGCACTGGAGTTGCGACGAGCGTCGGATCGGACGGTTTCGGCTCGGCTGTGGTTTTTGATTGGCAAGGCAGAAGACGCNGGCGGGCATCCGGAAGAGGCGCAGAGGGCCTGGGAGTCAGCTTTGCGGATTGATCCCCAACATCTCGAGGCCTGTGAGCAGCTCGCCAAGCAGGCGATTGCCGACCGCGATTTCCAAAAGTCACTCACATTGCTTAAACCGGTTGAGAACCACTCGGAACTAGCTTCCTCGACGGCTTTCTTGTTGCAACGTACGTATAGTTTGTTGGAGGATACCGAGACCGCAGATCGCTGGGAAACCCGTGCCGCTGAACTCCGCAAAAGCGAGAGCCGGGCTACCGTGATTGCGAAATACCTGACNGATAATCCCAATTCTTTTTGGGGCCAGGCGATGCGAGCGCATCAATTTGCGCAACAAGGCAATCGTTACGAAGCGACCCGAATTGTGGCCCGGCTGGTCAAACACGAAGACTTCAGGAATGAACCCTTTGTAAGCGCATTGGCGGCTGCTCTACAAGATCCGTCGCGTCCATTGCCGTCTACGGATCTCATTCCCATCGATTCCTTCTAGGTTGCCGGTGCATGCTTGCACGAGGATTGTATTTTAAACATGGTGTCCTCCGACGGTGTTGTTAGGGTGGCCGCGATCGCGCGCAAATTCCAGGTCGTGGTCATTTCATCTGCCTCGGCAGGGTGCCAAAGAGTCGAACTCGCCTCGGTCCTGACCATGTTCTATTGTTACATTTTGCGAGTCACGATGGCGGTGATGTGGGTTGGGTTCTTTGTGGGATGTGGAGAGTCCACTTCGCGCAATTCGAAACCAACGAAATTTGACACCTCGGCGCGCCGGGCCGCGAACGATTCGAGCACCGACGCGTCCGCGGCAAGCGAGCCGTCCGACGGTCCGACCTGGTTTGTCGATGTGACGGCCGATTCGGGTGTCGATTTCGTACATCAGACGGGTACCTCCCCCGAGAAGCCATTTCCCGCGGCGAACGGTAGTGGAGTTGCCGCGATTGATTTTGACCTCGATGGAAATAGCGACCTCTATTTCGCGACGGGTACTCCGTTCCCCGTGGACTTGAAACGGACCGATCCCATTAATCGGATGTACCGAAATCTGGGGGGCTGGCGTTTTGAGGAGGTCACAACGGATTGCGGCCTGGGGTTCAACGGTTACAGCGCCGGATTGGCGGTTGGAGATTACGACCGAGACGGCTTCGCGGACGTCTACGTCGCGTGCTACGGCGAAAATCGACTCTTCCGTAATCTGGGGGATGGCACGTTCTTGCCCATCGGGCGGGAATCCGGTGTCGGGCACGAGGGCTTTGCAGCGAGCGCGCTGATGCTCGATTATGACGCGGATGGCCTCCTCGACGTGTATGTCTGCAATTACGGGAAGTGGAGCCTTGCCGAGTTTCGCGACAAATGGTGCGGCGATTTTGTCAACAAGATTCGCCGGTATTGCAATCCGTCGAGCATCGAACCGGTCCACGACGTCTTATATCGCAATCTAGGCGATGGATCGTTTGCTGAAGTGACGGACGACGTGGGGCTGGCGACGCGACCCCAAAGGGCTCAGGGTGCCGTGGCGGCGGATCTCAATCAGGATGGTTGGATCGATCTCTATGTTGGCAACGACGGCCANCCGAACGCTCTGTTCGTGAACCAGCGGGACGGTACGTTTAAGGACATCTCTGAATTATGTGGTGCCGGTTATGATGACACGGGAGCACCTCAGGCCGGGATGGGCGTGGCCGCGGCCGACGTCAATAACGATGGACGTTTTGAGATCTTCGTGACCAATTTCAAGGGTGAAAACAACGCTTTCTACACGAACATCGGCTCGGAGCAGTTCTTGGAGTCGAGTGCACGCTACGGTTTGCGCGCGCCCAGCATGCC
>PADE01000077.1 GCA_002702965.1 Planctomycetaceae bacterium | reverse complement strand
CAGAGGTTTTCTCTTATGACCCGCATACTCGGTTTCCTGTGCGGAGTGATCTGCACAGCTTCGACACTATTGGCACAGCCGAGTGTGACGCATTCCACGCCGCGGGCGGTGACACCCGGCAAGACGGTCGAGTTGACGTTACACGGTGACAAGTTGACCGGCCCGCTTGAGGTGTGGACCAGTTTCCCCGCGAGTGTCGAGCTGGCAGGGGGGGATGCAAAGAACCTGAAATGCAAGATCACGCTCGATGCTTCCGTCCCGCTGGGGGTGGGTCGTGTCGTGGTCGGGAACGCGGCGGGTGGCAGCGACCCGCTGTTCCTGGTCATCGACGATCTAGCCAGCGTCGCGGACAACGGCAAGAACCATGGAATCGAGCAAGCCCAGGAGCTGACCTCACCTGTCGCGGTGGATGGTGTGAGCGACGGTGTGGTGTTCGATTACTACAAGGTCTCGCTCAAGGCGGGCCAACGGATCAGCGTAGAAACGTTGGCTGGCAGAATCAGTTCGACTTTTGATCCCATCATGCGGTTGTTGACGCCCGCCGGCGGTGAAATCGCGGCGGCCGACGATGACCCGGCGCTCGGTGCGGATTGTCGTCTCAGCCATGTCGCCCAAGCGGATTGCGTTATCATCGTCGAAGTCGGCGACAGTAAGTTTGCCGGCGGCGCTCGCTACCGCCTTCGCGTGGGTGATTTTCCACTGGTCAGTACGGTCTACCCGCTGGGTGGACGTGTTGGCTCGACGACAACCTTCGGGTTTGCGGGGCCGGCGGTGGAAGGCGTGGAGCCAGTCTTGTTGACGGTCGGGCGCGGTGGTCGAGGACGCCAGTTAGGCGTGGCCGCCCGTTTTCCCAGTGGCAAATCCTCGGCGCTGGCTCAATTGGCGACCAGCTCGTTACCCGAAGTCGTCGAGAATGAACCGAACAACGATACAGAAAGTGCGACTCAAGTAGCGACCTCGTGCGCCGTCAGCGGTGTCTTGGAATCGGAAAAAGACCGAGACTATTTTCGTTTTCTGGCGACGAAGGGGCAACGGTTGACGTTCCGCACTCAGTCCCGCAGTCTCGGTTCGCCGATGATTGCCTACGTGCAACTGCAGAAACCAGATGGCGCCGTAGTCGGACAGACGAACGTAGCCGGTGAGGAAGAGCAGACGGTTAGTCTGGTGATCCCGGAGACGGGTACATTTCAACTGATCGTCGAAGATCTGCTCAAACGGGGCGGACCCGGTTTCGCCTACCGGATCGAGATCGAAAACGGCAACACGTTTTCGCTGTCGGTCAAGAACGACAAGAACACCAAGGACAAATTTCTGACGCCGATCCATGACGGCGCTTTTGCGCTGGACGTGCAGTGTGCCCGGCAGGGTTACGACGGTCCGGTGCAGCTCGCGCTGGAGGGCGAAGCGGACGGGTTTGAACTCTACAATTCGACGATTCCGGCGAAAGGTGGCGCGGTCAAGATCATCGTGGCGGTGCCTCCTCATTTCAAGCCCGGTGACCTGCGCGTATTGCGGCTAGTGGGACGGGCCACGATCGATGGTCGGGAAGTCGCCCAATCGGTCAGTACAGCGGCCTACGTGCGGAGCAAACGCCAGCAGATGATTTACCCCCCGGCGTGGACCGACGGCCTGTTGACCGTCGTGACCGGTAACAAGGCGGGGCCGTTTTTCGATGTCGCCAGCGACCAGCAAGTGATTCACTTTGCCCGCGCGTTGGGTACCACGCAGTGGTCGTTCACACTGCAGCGCAAGCACAAAGACTTCAAGGCGGGCATCACCGTTGCGCATGCTCCTTTGCCCGCCGGGTTTGCGTTGGCGGTCAAACAGGAAAAAGACCAATACAACCTGACGCTGACCGGCCCCAAGGATCTGCCCCAGGGTCGACAGTCGTTGAAGCTGATTTGTTATGGCGAGATGGGACGCGGGCAGACCGTGGTTCACAACCTCCCCGTAGAAATCATCGACCCAGTGGCGGTGTCGCTGGCACCAGCCGGGGCGGTGGCGGCGGGCAAGACGCAGAAGGTCAAGATAACCGCGGTCCGCAAAGGAACCGACCCGCAGCCGATCACCGTTAAGTTTACCAAACTGCCCCCCGGCGTAACGACCGCCGAGCAATTTACGATTCCGGCAGACCAGACTGAGATCGAGATTGAGCTCACAGCAGCCGGTGACGCGGCGGCTGGCAAGTTTGATCAGTTGACCGTCGAGGCGGTTTCGAAGTACGGCGGCCAAGATATCAAGGCGGTGAGTGCCGCCGCTTCAATTGAAGTGACCAAAGGTTAGTCCAGGCCGCCAGCTGGCGGCGCTGTGGTGTTTACGATCAGATTCAACTAGGCTTGATGCGCCTTCCGGGATGGGGTCCGCGTTGAAAACCTCAACCGAGAAGATGTTTTTGGGCCACACACACACAACACATTCGGAACCTTCCGAGTTTCCTAGCTGAAAGGGATAGCATGCAACGGATCGCTACATCGCTGGTGCGAGGGATGACTTTAGCAGCGGCGGGCACCCTCTGCTGGGCAGCCGTGGCTTCGACGGCGTTTTGTCAGGACGATTTAGAGCCCATCCAGGTCGGTACGCCAGAGCGCATCGAAGTGTATCCACCGCAGGTCAAGTTGACCGGCCCGCGGCAGCGGGTACAGCTGGTGGTCACGGGCCATTATGCCGGTGGGGCGTTGCAGGATTTGACACGGGTGGCAGAGTACGCGTCGTCCAGTGAGGCAATCGCCAATACCGATGGGTCCTACCTGATTCCGACGGGAGATGGATCGGCCGAGATCTCGGTGAAAGTGGGTGGCCAGGAAGCAAAGGTCGCAGTCGAAGTCAGCGGCCAGACTCAACCCGAGCCGGTCAGCTTCGAGTACGGTACGTTGGCAGCTTTGTCCAAGCAGGGCTGTAACGCCGGTGCCTGCCATGGATCGCCTAGCGGAAAGGGAGGATTTCGTCTCTCGCTGCGGGCTTTTGACCCGACGCTAGATCGTTTGACGTTGATTCGAGAAGATTTCGGTCGACGCACCAATCCCCTCGACCCCGTGGCCAGCTTATTACTGCTCAAACCGCTGATGAAGGTGCCCCATGGTGGCGGTTTGAAGCTGCACACCACTGACCCGTCCTATCAGATTCTTCACGATTGGATTGCGGAGGGATGCCGGTTGGATCCGCCCGAAGCGCCCCGTTGTGTCGGGATTCAGATCTATCCACCTTCGGGCCGCGTCCTCAAACGTCCGGCCCACACGCAGCAACTCAGCGTATTGGCGACTTTCTCCGACGGCTCGGTCCGAGACATTTCTCGACTCGCCGTTTACACCAGTTCCGATTCGGAAGTGGCGCAAGCTACTGTGGACGGGTTGGTGATCGGACAGGATCGTGGTGAAACGGCGGTTGTGGTTCGGTACATGGAATTCATCGAGTCGGTCTTTATTACGTTTGTGCGAGACATCGAAGGTTTTGCTTGGACGAATCCCCCCACCAACAACTTCGTCGACGAGCATGTCCATTCCAAGCTCCTGCAGTTGAAATACCTCCCCTCCGACCTGTGCAGTGATGAGGAATTTCTTCGTCGTACCTATCTGGACGTGATCGGCATCCTGCCCTCGATCGAGGAGACGAACACGTTTCTCGCGAACCAAGCCGAAGACAAGCGCGCGCGGTTGATCGATGACCTGCTGGAACGTCCTGAATACGCAAAATTCTGGGCTTTGAAGTGGGGTGACATTTTGCGGCTGACGAGCGGGCAGGTCGGTGGTGATGGCGTCCACAAGTACTACCGCTGGGTCGAACGCGCGATTCGCGAGAACATGCCGTACGACCGTTTCTCACGAGAATTACTGGCGTCGGTGGGCAGTACTCTGACGAACCCACCCGCTAATTTCTATCGCACCGCAGGTGATACGAATGACTGTGTGGAGACGGTTTCTCAGGTCTTTCTGGGAGCCCGGCTGCAGTGCGCCAAGTGCCACAACCACCCTTTCGAGCGATGGACGCAGGATAACTACTACGGCATGGCTGCGTTTTTTAACCGTGTGCAGCGCAAGAACGGTCGCCGACCGGGCGAGAAGTTTATTTTTGTGTCTCGCAGCGGCGAAGTGACCCAACCTCGTACCGGGAAGCAGATGAAACCCTGGTTACCACTGAGTGGTGACGTGGATAAGCCGCATCCCGACGACCGCCGCCAAACGTTTGTCGATTGGTTGACCAAGGCGGATAACCCCTTCTTCGCCAAGATTGAGGTGAATCGAATCTGGAGCCATCTGCTCGGCCGGGGGATCGTCGAGCCGGCAGATGATTTCCGCGAATCGAACCCGCCATCCAATGCGGCGCTGCTCGAGGCGTTGGCACGCGATTTTGTCACACACAAGTACGACCGAAAACACGTTATTCGAACGATTCTGAACAGCCGCACGTACCAGGCCAGTTTCAAGCCGAATGCGATGAATGAGGAGGATACCAAGTACTTTTCGCACTACCAGCCGCGGCTGCTCAGCGCCGAACAGCTGCTGGACGCGATCTGTCACGTGACGGACCGTCCCGAGAATTTTGCGGGTTTGCCGCCGGGAACCCGCGCGACCCAGCTGCCGGCCCCCGACCTGGTCAAGCATGATTTCTTGAAGATCTTTGGACAACCCGAGCGGCAGACCGTTTGCGCCTGCGAACGTTCAAGCGAGTCGAACCTCGGCATGGCGATTCAGTTCTTCAACGGTCCGCTGATCTACAACAAGCTGCGCGATGACGGAAACCGGTTTAGGAAACTGATGAAGTCGGAGAAGTCGGACAACGAGATTATCACCATGCTGCACCTGGCAGCTGTNAATCGAGCGCCGACCGAAAAAGAGCTNCAGGCCAGCCTGCAGCANATCGCCTCNAAGGATGGCGAATCGGCNAAGAANAACATGGAGTTGGAGGCGAAGATCGCGGGAGTTGCCAAGCAGGTGCAAGATGTTCGCAATCCGGCTTACGAGAAACTGCTCGACGCGAAGTTAGAGTCGGTTCCCGAACCGTTGCGCGCGGATNCGAAAGTCGCCGTGCAGACGGAGGAGGGNAAGCGGAGCGAAGTGCAAAAGTACCTGATCGCAAAATTTGGCAAGAATCTGGTGGTCAGCGATGAAGATGTCGTCAAGGCGCTCGACGACGCGACCAAGAAAAAGCTCGAGGCGCTAAAGAAAGAACTCGCCGAGTTGCCCAAGCAGAAACTGCCGCCGGGATCCGATCGGATCATGGCCCTGGAAGATATCTGCTGGGCCATTTTGAACACCAACGAGTTCCTGTTTCAGCACTAGGCGCGGAGGGCTTGCCGACGACCCGCTCTGGGTAGGGCAGTCTGTTGGGGTGGTTCCGTTGGGTTGGTGATCGAGCGCAGTGGTTGGGCCTGCGGCGGTGTTTCCGCAGGGATAGGTTGTTGAGGAGTCCCTTTTCCAGGGGTAACAGGCGATGCGTTACTCAGTTCTGGTCTGGTTGGCAATTTCCGCTGGGTTTGGTTCCGCCGCGCGGGCCGAGCCGGTTAGCTTTCGCAAACAAGTCGCGCAGATTCTGTTGGACAACTGTCTGGCCTGCCACGGGCCGAAAAAGGCTGAGGGGGGATACCGGATCGACGCCTACGAGCGCCTGATGAAGGCGGGTGATTCGGACGAGGCGGCGGTGACCGGAAAAAACCTGGAAGCGAGCGAGTTGTTTCGCCGCATCCAAACTGACGATGAGAGTGAGCGGATGCCTCTGGAGGGCGAGCCGCTGGCGGCCGAGCAAATCGCGCTGATCAAGCAGTGGATCGAAGAGGGTGCGGGTTTTGATGGGCAGGATCCGAAGGCGGCCTTGGCTACGATTGTCCCTCCACCCGTCCACCCGCCCCCGCCGGAGGCCTATCCCAATTCGCTGCCGATCACGGCGTTGGTATTCAGTCCCGACGGCAGCCAATTGGCAGTCAGCGGGTACCACGAGTTGACGGTCTGGAATCCGGCGGACGGAAAGCTGGTCAAACGGATCCACAACATCGGACAACGCACCCACGCAATCTCGTATAGCCCGGACGGTAAATTGCTCGCCGTCGGTGGCGGCACGCCCGGTCGCCTGGGCGAGACGCGCGTCTTTAGTGCCGAGAGCGGCGAGTTGGTACGCGTGCTCGGATCGACATCGGACGTGGTTCTCGATCTGGCGTTTGCGCCCCAGGGTGATCGGATCGCGGCTGGATCGGCGGACGGTGTGATTCGCGTGTTTGAGGTGGCTTCCGGGAAGCCGGTGCAGACGATCACGAGCCACTCGGACTGGGTCATGGCGCTTGCCTGGAGTGTTGACGGCAGCCGGATTGCGTCGGGGAGCCGTGACAAAACGGCGAAGGTGTTTGACTCCAAAACGGGTGAATTACAGGTCACATTCTCGGGGCACGGGCAGCCGGTCAAAGGAGTTGCATTCCATCCCGATGGCAAGGAGGTCTTTAGTTCCGGAACGGACAAGAAAGTCCAACGTTGGAAGATCGAAGATGGGAAAAAGACAGCCGACGTCGGGAGCTTCGGAGAAGAGGTCTACAAACTGACCGCCGGCGGCGGTTTTCTGTTTACCGGTTCGGCTGACAAGTCGGCCCGCCAGTATGACCGCAAGAGCCATAAAGAGGTCCGAAAATACGAAGGGCACAAGGACTGGGTGCTGTCGACCGCATATCACGATGGCACCAAGCGACTGGCGACGGGAAGCTTTGACGGTGAAGTCCGTGTCTGGAATACCGAGGACGGTAAGGCGGTCGTCACGCTGCTGGCCGCACCAGGGTTGAAACCGGCGGCGGAAGGCTCCTAATCGCTTCGATCGCACACTTCTAGCGGGGCCGGTGGGGTAGATCCGGTGGTCGTCCGCGTCGGGCCCGCCGCGGCACTCGGATGGCGCATCAGGTGGACGCTGTTTCATGTCGGATGCGATGCCCACCGTTGAGACGTTGAGGTGGGTTGGCGATTGTGACGGTGAGCTGGTCCTGCTCGACCAGACCGAGCTTCCGGTGGACTGTCTCGAGCGTCACTGCAGCGATCTGGAATCGGTGTGCGAAGCGATTCGCGCACTGCGCGTACGCGGCGCTCCGGCGATCGGAATCGCGGCTGCGTACGGTGTTTGCGTTGGTCTGTGTGGGATGGCGGATCGCGACGTCGCGGGACTCTTTGAGCGGCTGGAAGTGGTGGTGGAACGGCTGGCGGCGAGTCGCCCCACGGCGGTGAATCTGTTTTGGGCACTGCAGCGAATGCGGTCCCGCGCCGAGGCGTTGCGGGCGTCGACATCGGCCACTTCCATTCGTCGTGCACTGCTCACGGAAGCGCAGGCGATCCACGCCGAAGATCGCGAAATGTGTCGTGCGATCGGTGCCCACGGCGCCCCGTTGTTGGAAGATGGGATGGGGGTGTTGACACACTGTAATGCGGGTGGATTGGCGACCTCAGAGTACGGGACGGCGCTCGCCGTGTTGTTCACCGCGGAAGAACAGGGGAAGCGGCTCCGGGTGTTTGTGGATGAGACCCGGCCGCTGTTGCAAGGGGCGCGATTGACCGCCTGGGAACTCGGGCAGCGTGGCATCGATACCACCTTGATCTGCGATTCGATGGCGGCTCAGGTGATGCGCGAGGGGCGGGTTCAGACGGTGGTCACAGGCGCGGATCGAATTGCGGCCAACGGTGACACGGCGAACAAGATCGGGACTTACGGATTGGCAGTCCTCGCCGAAGCGCACCAGATTCCGTTTTACGTCGCCGCCCCGACCAACACGTTCGACATGACGCTCGAGAGTGGCGAGGATATTCCAATCGAAGAACGGGACGCGCGCGAGGTGACCCACGGTTTTGGGCGGAGGACCGCTCCGCGCGACGTCGGTGTCTACAACCCGGCCTTTGATGTGACTCCCGCGCGACTGATTCGAGGTTTGATCACCGAACGCGGTTTGATTTCGCCAGTCACGATGGAGTCGATCGCGGCCCTGGTGGCTCAACCAACCGGCGTCCCGCGTTCCGGAGAAACCGGAAAGGTTTCCTGAAAACGGCCCGCGGGCATGTTAGAGTGGCAGCAGGCGGTCTGCTCGATGAACGCCGTCAGCCGAGGGCGCGCCGTCAGCCGAGGGCGCACTGTCCCCTCTTGGCGTCTCAACCGGTCGCCCCGCCCCGGTGGTGCTTCGCTGACCTCTTCACGAGGAGTTGCTCCGTGTCCCTTTGGCGATTTTTGCTCGCGATAGCCGCGTGTGGGTATCTTGGTTTTCAGGGCGTAGACGAATCGGGAGGGTCTGCTGCGTGTGCGGACGATACCCGACCGGTCGCGGGCTTGCGAACCAACACTCCGGCTTTCTACGCGGTGACCGATGTACGGATCGTCGTTGCTCCCGGTGAGGTACTGGAGCGTGGCAGCTTGGTCATTCGCGACGGGGTGATCATCGCTGTCGGAGCGAAGGTGAAGATCCCCGCAGGTGCCCGTGTCGTGTCGAAATCCGGTCGGACGATTTTCCCAGGGCTGATGGACGGGTTCAGCGAGATCAAACTACCTCCGCGCACCCCCAGTCAAGGCGCCTATCATTGGAACAGCCTGATTCGCCCCGAAGTTCGCGTGGCAGACCATTACCAACCGAATTCATCCCTCAACAAGTCGTTGCGGGCGCAGGGGATTACCGTCCGGTTGGTTGCACCGGCGGACGGGATTCTTAAAGGTCGTAGCGCTCTGGTCACGACCGGTGACGCACCCGTAGCGGCGGCGATCGTGCAACCAGACGTCGCCCTTCATGCGCGGCTTACGGTACCTTTTGGCCGGGGTCGCAACGCCTATCCGAACTCTCCCATGGGCGCCGTCGCACTGGCCCGGCAGACAATGTTGGATGCCGACTGGTACGCCCGTGCCTGGTCGGCGTTTCGCGCCAAGCGCTCGCTTCCCCGTCCCGATCGGAATGTCTCGCTCGAGGTTCTGAGAGCGTTCATGGGCAGCGGCAAGTTAGTGGTTATTGACGCGCCGAATGAGTTGTACAGCCTTCGCGCGGAACGCTTTGCCCAGGAGTTTTCACTGAATCTGGTGATTCGCGGGTCGGGGCGCGAGTACCGGCGACTGCAGGCCATCCGCGATCTGGGTCGACCGGTGATTGTTCCTCTCAACTTCCCCAAGCCTCCCAACGTGGGAACCGTGGAGGCGGCGTTGAACGTCTCGCTTGAGAACATGCTGCACTGGGAGTTGGCGCCGGAGAATCCCGCCCGTCTTGTGCGTGCTGGCGTTCCGATTCTGTTGTCGCGTGATGGACTACCCGAGTCGATTCCACTACTCGACGCGGTACGCAAAGCGGTGCGTCACGGCTTGGCGCCGGACGCGGCGTTGGCCGCAATGACAACGACCCCGGCGGAGTTGTTCGGTGTGGCGGATCGCGTGGGTACGCTGCGAGTGGGAAAACGGGCCCATTTTTTGGTGACCGACGGAGATCTGTTTGCCGAGCAGACGAAGATTCTGGAAACCTGGGTCGACGGCAAACCGTATGAGAACGTTCGCGCGGTAGCCGACGTGGGGGGGCGGTGGCAACTGGTCGCGAGCGACGGAGAGCCGAGCCTTTCCATTTCGGTTTCCGTGACCGGGCGGACGTTGTCGGGGACCGTCCAGCGCGGCGGGAAGCCGGAACCGGCCCAGCCAGCGGCGGAGGCGGTTCCGCTGGCGCGTATCTCGGTGCGGGGTAATCGACTCAGCGCGGTGTTTGATGCGGGTTCGTTTGGACACCAAGGATTTGCCCAACTCACGCTTGTGTTGTTGAAACAGGACACCTGGATAGCACGCGGCCAGTTGATCTGGCCCAGCGGCGATCGCGAGGAGGTGACGGCCACTCGGACCCCAGGTGCCCCGCCGGCGCGCGGCGTGACGGGCGAAACACCGCCTCAACCGATCAGTCCGCAAAAGCAGCGTAAGGCGGTGGCGGAGCCGCTGCGGTTTCCTCTGGGAGCTTTCGGTATCCTGGAGCG
>PADE01000076.1 GCA_002702965.1 Planctomycetaceae bacterium | reverse complement strand
CAAGCACCGCGCAGCGTGTTGACAGAGTGCGCGGTTCGTTGTGCCAACGTCATCGTCGGATGCGCCGGCGTGATCGCAGTTGCCTCAGCGGAAAGACGGTTCATGCATTCTCCGCATTCGCCACGACGACGGATCATCAGCTTATCGGTGATCGTGGTCTCGGGAGAAGCGATTTTCCTGCTTCCGTTTGTGGTGCCGAGGGTCTTTCGACCGACATTGCTCGATGTCTTCCAGATCACCAATCTGGAATTGGGCACCGCCTTTTCACTGTACGGGGTGGTGGCCATGCTTTCGTATTTTCCGGGCGGCCCCCTGGCCGATCGTTTTTCGGTGCGGAAATTGATGACGTGTGCACTGCTCGTGACGTCGCTGGGCGGCGCGTACTTTGCCACCATTCCATCGCTCGGTGCTCTCAAACTGTTGTATGCTTTTTGGGGACTCACCACGATCCTACTCTTCTGGGCAGCGTTGATTCGAGCGACCCGGGAGTGGGGCGGAAATCACAGCCAGGGACTGGCTTACGGTATCCTCGAAGGCGGGCGCGGCTTGTTCGCAGCGGTGCTAGCCCTGGTCGGCACGTTTGCTCTGGCGACTTTGCTTCCCGAAGAGGCGGCCGGCGCCACCCGCGAGCAAAAAGCCGCGGCCCTCCAACAGATTGTCTGGATCTACACATTGATGGCGGTGATCGCCGCGGCGCTGGTGTGGTTCTGGGTGCCCGACAGCCAACCAGAGAAGCCCTCGGCCGCCGGCGACAGCGTCTCCCTGCGGGGCATCGCGACGGTGGTCCAGAATCGGGCCGTGTGGTTACAGGGAATCATCGTGATCTGCGCCTACACCGGCTACAAAGGCGCCGATGATTTTGGGCTCTATGCACGCGACGTATTTGGATACGATGACGTGCAGGCTGCGGCTGTGAGCACCCTTTCGTTGTGGATCCGGCCGATCACAGCGCTGGTTGCGGGTGTGTTGGCGGATCGTATCGGTGCCGCGCGAGGCGTTCTGTTCTGTTTCGCAGCGCTCGTCGTGGGCGACCTGGCAGTCGCTTCGGGTGTCGCCACGGCGTCAATGCCCTGGATGCTGTACACCACCGTGATTGGCACGGGCGCGATGCTGTACGGTCTGCGGGGGATCTACTTTGCACTCTTTCCCGACGCTCAGGTGTCGGCGGCGTTGACCGGGACCGCGGCCGGCCTGGTTTCGGTGATCGGGTATACCCCCGACATCTTCATGGGGCCACTCATGGGGTATCTGACCGATCGGTACCCGGGAGAGGTCGGGCACCAGATTTTCTTCGCCGCGCTGGCGATCTTCGCGCTGGCGGGTTTGATCGCGACACGGGTCTTTCAGCGTCTCTGCGCGCACCCGGCAGAGCGCCCGCAGGTCGCGAGTTGATCTCGCCGCGTTCGCACGCTCAGAAGATGTGTCGACGTCCCCTCAACGCGTCTCGACCATGCAGCGCAGGCGGGTGGCCCCGGCATGTGGGGCGTTACAATAGACATCCCGGTCTGTTGACGGGTGGCCAGGGTTCGGTCACCCGTCGGTTCAGAGTAGACGCATGATGAGATTCGACAACAACCGGATGCGCACGGCCTCTGTACTAGTGCTGGTCGGCGGTCTGATTGGCGTCCTCGTATTCGTCGCGATGCCGATCTATCGCGCCACGACGCAAACGCGGGAATTGACGTTGCACATCGGAATGGCGAGCGTCGCCGTCTGTCTGATCCTGTTTGGGACCGTCGGGCTGTGGCTGAAGGAGGGAATTGCTCGCTGGGTTCCGGACGGTCAGACCGATCTTGCCCGTATGACGCGCAGGCAATGGGGATGCCTGCTGGGCCTGATTGCGATCGTGTTCGCAGTGCCGCTGGCACTGAAGAGTCTACTGGTCGCACTCGGCTACCACTGAAGCGCCAGAGCATCGCAGGCGCTGCTTGCGTTTTGTAAGGATAGGGCACGATAATTGGTTTGACGGCCGTTCTATCGCTGGTAGTACGGCCCTTTTTGATACGAGTGTTTTGCCGAGCGAGGACACAGAGTGAGTCAAACAGCCGACGAACGAATACAGGCCTTCCGCGACGCGGTCAATGCGTCCCCGGAGCTGCAAGCGAAGGTCACCGCGGGTGAAGATTGGGTGGAAATTGCCAAGGCGGCGGGACATGAAATCACCGCCGAAGAAATTAAAGCTTATGTAGCAGCGAGGCCAAATGACGAATTGTCTGAGTTTGAGCTGGAAGCAGTGGCCGGCTCCGTGAGGTTACAGATCAGGCTCAGGCTCTATGGCTGCTCCTATTAGGAGGCACGCAAGCCCACTCCGAGCGGTACCGCCGCGAGGCGGTTTTTGGACATTGTTTCCGCGGACGGTGCGGAACGCCTCAGCCCGCGTTCGAGGCGGCCAGTTGCCAAGTGTAGACCGCAGTCCCTTCTAAGCAGCTCGAAGAACAAAAGCATAATGGGTGATCGCGTCAATCTCCCGTGACCACGGGGACGGCTGACCAACGTGGTAGCCTAAGGTACAGGCATCTATTGTTTGTGCTTGTGACCATGCAATTCGAGCAGCAATTTGGCCGTCAGTTCATCGTCGGAAGCATTCCGGATAGTGGTTGCTTCATCGTCTATCGCTTGTGACAGTCGCTGTTTGAGATGTTTCTTGGCAGAAGCTTGCTCCGGACGCAAAAACAATTGCGAAACCGCCGCCAAAGAAACCAAAAAAANNGACAGCTAAGTCAAACATCGCCAAGCCCCTGTAAGCGTCCCTTGGTCGCACTTGCACAAACTATAAGCCATCAAGATGATAACTTTCACTATGCCACCCGGATCTCAAACGAATATGGGCTGACAGCTTGGAGCGTCGGTGACCACGTGCGCTAGTCTGCAGCGAAGCGGTTCCGGCGGTTTGCGGTACAGACTCCGGTCAGCCAGTCTGGTCGCGCCATTCCGCGTTCCGTGAGAGCCGCCATCAATCGGGCGGGTTGCTCGGTGCGAACTGTTGGAACCATTTGCGCGTCCGCCGCACAGCGACCGTACCCACCACCGCGCCGGCAAACAGCACGAATGAAATGGTTAGTAGCGACCAGCCTCCCGCTTCCTCGAGCTTGGCTTGCTCTTCCTCTGGTGCAGCGGATGAAAATTCCCCCTGTCCCGATTGAGACGCGCCGTTGGAATCGCCTGTCGGTCCGCCGCCTGCATTGAAGTCGCTGTTGCTAGCCACGGTGTACCCCGNGGCTCCGTCGCGCCCACTGGGGGGAGCGGAGCCGACCGCGCTTCCCGACGNATACTTCGGCCGTTGCGTGNCCTGGTTCTTAGCGCCCGTGTTCGACATGCCCCCCGAAGTGTTGTCAAACGGATTCGTAGGATCTTGAGAACCCGTTGTGGCCGTGCTGGGACTCCAGTCGGAGTCGGAGTCGGCCGCGCGACCGGGATTGACCTGCGGACTGGTAGTGGCCTGCTGCCCCGATTGCCCCGCATCACCGTTCCAGGTCCAGGTCCAGGTCACGACGACGGCTAGAAGAATCAATCCGATCACCCCCGCGATTGCCCCCCACTTCCGCAGCCGAGTGCCCATCGAGGACGCCGTCGGATCGGCCGGCCGGCGGATGACGTCTTGGGCTGCGGGCGTTGCTGTCGGTGTTGGTGTGGGATCGGCCGCTGGAGGGTCCGGTTTGGGCTCTGCGGAAGCCGTCGCCGGTGCCGCGCCGGCGCCCACCGGGATTCCTTTGAGAAATCGGTCCAGATCGACCGCCAGATCGTTCGCCGTAGGGTAGCGGTCGTCGATCGCCTTCGACATCGCCTTTAAACAGATCACGGTCAGCTCCGCCGGAATTGCGGCGTCGACCTCGTGAGGTGGCGTCGGTTCCTCGAGCAGGATCTGGGAGAGGACGGCAGCCAGTGATCCTTCAAACGGTTTGCGTCCACAGATCATTTCGTAGAGCATCACACCGAGCGCAAAAATATCTGCGGCGGGGCCGACCTCCTCGGTGAGTCCCTTGACGAGTTCAGGCGCCATGTAGGACGGTGTACCGATCATCGTGCCCGCCTGTGTCAGCGCGGTTTCACCGTCGACGTCTCTCCGGGCCAATCCGAAATCCATTACGATCGGCTCTTTCCGTGCGTCGATCATCACGTTGGCGGGCTTCAAGTCGCGGTGAATGATGTCCGCCCGATGCGCTTCCTCGAGCGCGAGCGCCAACTTGCGAACCACCGTCGCGCCCTGGCGAGCGGATAC
Source organism: Planctomycetaceae bacterium (assembly GCA_002702965.1). GTDB lineage: Bacteria > Planctomycetota > Planctomycetia > Pirellulales > Pirellulaceae > UBA9264. The sequence continues at coordinate 10,865 of PADE01000076.1, read as the reverse complement.
GGCCTTGCCCTTCTTCAAGAACTTGTTCAGCGGGTGGCCGTCGATATACGCCATCGCCATGAAGTGCACACCATCGATCTCACCGACGTCAAACACCGGACACAGGTTGGGGTGTCGCAGCGCTGCCATCGCGCGGGCTTCGCGGTAGAACCGATGAATTACTTCGGGACCGTCGTTCTCGTCAAAAAAGGGGACCTTCAAGGCAACGTTGCGATCGAGTTGCTGATCGTGTGCTAAATAGACAGCCCCCATGCCCCCCTGCCCCAGTTGGCGCTTGATCTGGTAACGTCCGAATCGTTCGGGCAACCTGACCGGCGCCGGACGCTGGCCTGGTCGGTACGCCACGGTGTCGGACTGGAGAGGTGTGGCTTCCAGTTGGGAGTCGGTAGCGGACGGTTCGGGGTTCGCTTTGTCTGAGGGCTGTGATGGGGACGACGGATCGACCGAATACTCCAGTTCGACATCGTCGGACGGGGTCGCGTCAGTCGGGCGTCGCTGGTCCTTGTCGTTCATCGTCTTGCATCCAGGCAGGCACTTCTCGGGTTGCACGATTTTGAAGGATCGACAAACGGGCTGCGGGGTGGGTTCGATAGAGATCGGGAGCGGNTGGTGGCGACCTTCTTCTAGAGTNNTCGATCGATGCCCNCAATGGCGGGAAATGCGGATTCGATCCACTCGACCTTGTTCTTGGTGTCGNCCTCGGCCTCTGGCTCCATTCGCCAGGATTGGCAGAACCGGTTTCTTTTCGCACCGATGGGCAGGTAGCCGGATTGGCGAAGCGCCTTGCGTTGGGGCCAACCGGCGACACCCTCAGAAAGGAAAACGCTGGCAATCAGACCCATCAATCGGGCGGTTCTCATCATGACCATGGCGTGCGATCCGTCACTGATGACATTGCGCATTCGGTGGCGTCATAATAGCACACCGTTGTCATCAATGCGCTGTCGCCGAGGTCCACCGTTGCTTCGGCAGTCCGCGCGCGTGGCAATTACAACGTCCACCCTGGACGGTATGGTGGTCGTACCAGGGCGTTTGCCGCCGCGGCGTTGGTGATTTTCATGTTCGGTCCATCCCAGTCCAAACGCTTGCCGGTACGGATCGCGATGGTGCCCAGCAGGACCGTCTCGGTGAGCGGGCCGGAATAGCCGAAGTGGCTCAGCGGGGCCGGACCGCCTTTGCAAGCGGCGATCCACTCCCGCTGATGGTGCGCCAGTGACAACGGGTTGGGCCCTTTGGTCTGCAGATCGATGCGGGGCAGGAACGGTTGGGGACGTTCGAGTGCTTTGTTTCGCGAGTCGGGCAACAAGCTCGGTGCGCCAAAGTAGGGGACCAGCAACTGGCCGCTGTCACCGATGTAAAGCACCCCGCTGGCGGGTAAGTCGCGCCCGGGGGGCCGCGCCGGCTTCAAGCCGCCTTCGTACCAGGTCAATTCCAACGGCGGCCTGCTGCCGCGGGCGGGGAACTTGTAAAGAGCCATCGCCGCCACCGGCGCGGTCTCGGTACTACTCCGCGCGGCACTGGCTTCGACAGTGACCGGAGCTTCCAGGTCGAGCGCCCAAAAGACGGGATCGATAATGTGACAACCCATGTCTCCCAGCGTGCCGGATCCGAAATCCCACCAGCCACGCCATTTGAATGGCAGGTAGGCCGGATGGTACGGCCGCTGCGGCGCCGGGCCGAGCCANAAATCCCAGTCCAGCGCGTCGGGTACCCGGGGCGTNTGCTGCGGGCGTTCGCCGCGGCTGGCCCACGTCGCCCCATCGGCAGCCCAACGCCGTTGGCGCACCGCGGACCACGGTCCGTGCCAGCCGGTGTCAACGCACCAGGCGTGGACTTGGCGGACCGGCCCGATCACTCCCGATCGGATCAATTCGACCTGTCGCCGGACCGTCTCTAGCGCGTGCAGCTGGTTGCCCATTTGCGTGGCCACGTTGGCCGCGCGCGCCGCGGTGGCCAAGCGGCGGGCTTCTTCGATCGAATGCGTCAGCGGTTTCTCGCAATAGACATGCTTGCCGCGCTGGATCGCCTGCATGGCGATCACGGCGTGCGTGTGGTCGGGTGTGGCCACGACGATCGCATCGAGGTCCCGTTCCTGCGCGAGCATCTNACGGAAGTCGCTGTGTGCGGCACAGCCCTTGAACTTGCCGGACCGTTTGCGCTCAGCGTAGTGACTGTCGACCATCCGCTGGGCCGGATCGCGTCCCGCGACACCTCCCGTTAAGTCGAAGTAGTCACTGCTCTCTCGGTTCACATCGCAAACGGCCACCAGCTGTACGTCTCGTTGGTTGGCCAGTAGCGTTTGGATGTGGCGGATACCCTGACAGCCGGTACCGATCACACCGACCGTGACTTTTTCGCTGGGGGGTGTCTGACCCTTTCCCGATCGCAGGGGCTGAGACACGATCGTCAAGGTGGCCGCCGCGGCAACCGCTCCGCCGCACAGATCGCGACGAGATGGATCCCGCACCGCAAGGGAACGGCTCCGTTTTGATGGATCACCCGGAAATACGGGGCCGTTGTCTGCGCCGCCGGCGCCGATTTCTTCCGTGGACCGGTTGGTCTGCTGCTCGATTCTCATCGTCCCATCTCTCGAATCTTGATGTTCTTCCACCGCGACTTGGATCCCCGTGGGCAATACGGTCCGTGATAAGTTTGCAAGGCGATGCTGCCCGCGCGGCCGAGCGTCTCAAAGAGCTCCTCTTTGAGGTACAGTTTGTTGCTCGATGTGCGACCGTCGAAAACGCAAACCTGCACATCGTTGAGCCAGGTTGCGATACGTGGATACTGGCCCTCGACGCAGACGCGGAGCGTATTCCAGTCGTTGCGCTTCCAGGTCTTGATCCACTCCTGCGGCGTGCACGAGTACTCCAATCCGACGCTCTGTGCCGACTTTGGTCGGTCGGTCGTTAGTCCTAGCAGCTTGCGCCCGGTACCGTAACGCCCGTTAATATCGAAAGTCCGTGTGTTGAAATCGAGTGGACCTTTACCGGTGATGCTGGTTAGCTGACCCACGTTGCCGCGGTCGTGATAGTCGATCATCACCTGGAAACACTGGCCCCGGTCGTTGCAGCGCAGCAANAACCCGGTATCGACACCCCAATCCGGATTGACGTCGAGCGACAGTTCAAAGTCGCCAAACTTCCGGTTGGTCAGTAGGATCCCACCGTTGCCCGATCCGGGTGGGTCCTGTTCCCCTGAGAGCGTTCCGCCCTCCGCCAGCCATCGTCCGCCCGTGCCGTGTTGGATCTTGCGAGGATTCTTGTGCCATCCCGTCAGCGTTTTGCCGTCGAACAGGCGGGTCCATCCTCCTGGGTTACGCTCTGCGCCGGAGCCCTGTTGAACAGCATGCGAGGTGACCGCCAGCGTCGGAACCGCCCAGGCAGTGCTCCCGAGGAACTGACGTCGAGAAGTCGGTGGGTCGGCCATAGACAGATCCTGCAATGCGATGATCCGAGGTTCGTTGGGGCCTCGACAAGAGCGACGATGGCCAGCGCGCCGTTGGCCAGCGCGACGATGGCCCGCGCCGTTGGCCAACGCGACGATGGTCAGTGATCCGATTGTCCNAATCGACGGATTTGACACNCGACACGGACCGCGAACAATAGCTGTTATNCCAACTCCAGCCGACGGTTGAGTTGATTCGGCAGAACCCGAACCACAGACCTCGTCTAGAGCCGTGATCGAGCCGTTCACCNANGACGCCGTTGACTCGGACCGCTAACCTCGGTCTGCGGAGGCACGAACACCATGGGCCACTCCACCGAACCATCTTTTCCGTCGCTACGTGTCGAGNCGCAGGGATTGATTTTCGACGCGCGTGACTTGGCCGACAGCGAGGCGATCAATTACGTTACCAGCCTCGTCCGATTAGAGTCTGGCAGCTACCTGGCGGGTTGGCAGTGCGGGCCGGGAAAACACGCGGCGATCAATACGATTCGTCTGGCNCGCGCGCGCGACGGTGTCGACCACTGGAACCTGTTACCCGCGCGATTCGCAGCATCTTGGCGGGGAGATCCCGGTTCGTTTCTCGCGGCGGAAATGGTCGAGGCGGAGCCGGGACGCTTGATCCTGTTCACCACTTGGGTCGATCGGAGCGATCCGCAACGGTCGTTATTCAATCCGGAAACCGAGGGCATCCTGCCGACCCGGATCCTGTTTTGCATATCGCCCGACGAAGGCGACANCTGGGGNGAATGGTCGGAGTTGCCGACGCCGGGCCTCAGCGGCTGCGCGGTGACAGGCCCGATCGTTCGCTGGGCCGACGGGACGATCGCCTGCGCGTTTGAGAGCTTTAAGGAATTTGATGACCCCGAACCGGTTGAACCGGCCGCCTGGCTGGCCATTTCACGCGACGGTGGCCGGTCATTCGGGAGTCCGTGGCTTGTCGCACGAGATCCCCAACAGCTCCAGTATTACTGGGATCAGAGGCTCTGTCCGACTGCCACGCCCGGCGAGTTCGTTGCCATGTTCTGGACGCACCATCGCGGGCACCAGCGGGACCTCAACGTGCACATCCTACGGGCGTCGATCGAGGACGGACCGATGGCGGTAGCACAACCGGTCGAGACGAGCATCTCCGGTCAGATCGCGGCCTGCTCGGTGAGCGACGACGGGAGGATTCTGGCGCTGGTTGTCGATCGTGGTCGCCCCGGTACGCTGACGCTCTGGCAGTCGTCCGACGGTGGGCGGAGTTGGCCTCCAGAGGTGCGGCGGGTCGTTCACCGTCACGACGAACAGGCTGCGATCACCCAAGGGCCCGAAGAGATCGATTACGCAGCGTACTGGGAGGACATGGGCAAATGGAGCTTTGGCCACCCGACGCTGCGCCCCTTGAGAGACGGCTGGCTGCTCGCCTGGTACGCCGGTGCACCGGATCGGATGAGCATTCACTGGGCACGCGTGGTTGAACGCCGCTGATCGGCGGCCCAAGCGAGCGTCGACAACCGTCGAGTCGGTAGGCGTTGTTTGCGCGAGTCGCTGCCAGCGTGGGCGCAAGTGTGGGGTCTGCAGCCCGTCCGCAGTACGTCAGCCACCGGAGTAGGCTGAATGCCACAGACCTCGTAACACATCGCAGCCACCGATCGATTTGAGGCGGAGTTTTCTGAGGGGCGGCGGACCCAGAGCCGGGTTCGCCAACTCGGTTCGATGGCCGACCCGGCGTGTGAAGGGCCACGATACGGGTGAATCCTGTTCGCCGTCGCAGTCCCACACCGCGATGCCGTTGGCCCCCGTGTTGTAGGCGGCCAATATCTTGGTGGCGGTCAGCGACCCGGAGGGATGGTGGCTGACCGGACAGTGGTGCGCTTGGGCCACTTCGATCAATCGCGGGTCGAGNGGGTCGCCGAGCGTCAGCACGCTGTCGAGCAGACCCTCCTTGATCCAGAATTCNACGTCGGTTCCGTTGNGGCGATTGCGANCCAATTCAGGGAACACCCATGCCGAGAGTGTCAGACGTTTCCCTTTTTTCTCGGCGATTTCGTCCAGCACGCGGCGCGCATCGCGGACAAATTGCGTCAGATAGCTGCCGCGCAGCTTCATCAATCGTGGGTCACTGGTGTCGAACTTGCGCGCGTCTGCGCCGTGGGCTCTACGAAAATCGTCGAGCACTGGCTGTTCGTACAACACGAACTCGGTGCCGCGAACAAAACACAGGTTGGCCCCATCGGCATCGATGGCCGTCATCGTCTCGCGCATGATCGACAGCATCAGATCGCGGACCTCGGGGTAGGCGTAGCTGGCCTTCTCAACCGGCGTGCCGTCGCGCATCACCATACGGAACTCCGGGTGGCGTTCGACAAAGTACTTGTCCGTTTGCAGCCCTTTACGCGGCGGCAAGGGGCCCTGGATCGCGAGACGGTACATCAGGTCAAACTCCAAACCCAGCGTGTGGGCGTGTGTCGCAGCGACGGCCTGCGGAAGTACGCCTGCCGCTGCCAGTGTCCGCATCGAGTCCTGTCGCACCTTACGATAAGCCAGATAGCTGTTCCCGGCGGGCATCCGTCGGATGGGAACCGCCGTGTGACCGTCCTCGAACACACCCACCTGCGACGGATAATTGGTCATATCCCCGTAGCAGACGGCCCAGATGACTTTGGCCACGTCGCTGTGTCGGTAGCGCTCGACCAGTTCCAGAACGTGTTCCGCCTTGGTGTACTCGTTGTGGCCGAAAAAGCTCGCACCGTCGATACTGACTTGCATCGTGCGCGTGTCGTGGCGGCGCCGGTCTGCCTGGATCGCGGCGACTTCTGCAGCGGTCAACGGCACCAGTTTCACGTAGGCGATATACGCCTTTTTCCCGTAGGCGCCGCGGGTTTTGCTAACGATCAAATCGCGCCCTCCGAGATCGGCGACTTTGAACAGGGTTTCCTTGAGGTAGGTGGTGTTGGCCTCAAACGGAGCCGGTCGATCTGCGATACGGGTAAAACAGGGGTCACCGGTGAGTTTCAGCTTGAGCGTCGTCGGGCCGTCATAATCGTGATGCGGGTTCCAATAACCGACGTAAATCGCGTGCCAGCCGGAGCGATCCAACGGCAGCCTGACGTCCGGTACCTCGGCGTGGGACACCGCGGTAATCATCGTGCCGCTCCCGGGTGCGACGACCGCCTGGTAGGGAAGCGTTGTCCAGCGTCCCTCCTGCGGTTGCGCGGAGAGCGCATCGCGAGGTTGGCATCGGCTCATGTCACTGAGGTAGACCGCTCGATGGGCAAGTGTGCCGGCCAATCGTCGGTCCCACGCGGTGGTTTCGGCCGCCTGTCCGTCCCGATGCTCTTTGTTGGCGAATAGCCGGGTTTCGTCCGCCAGGTTTTTTCCCGATGCAGCCGCGGCAATCAAGTTTGCGTCGATCGGTCGGTCAAAAACGTANAATTCGTCGACGAATACCCGCCCGACCTGGTTCTTTAACGCGGGTCCGCCGATATACAGCTCCTCGATTTGCGGCATGTCGTGTCGCGTTACCTGACTGGGGCCCGACTGGCCACTCGGTTTGCCATCGATGTAGATTGCGGCGCCCTTTTCGACATCCCACGTGACCGCGATGTGGTACCAGCGGTCGGCCTTCCAGGCACTCATGTTACGGCTGTAGCACTCCAGATTGACGGGTGCGCTGATCCCAAGCCGCCACGCCCGGACGACCGGATGAAAGGCGAACGACATGCACTGCGCGTCGCTGTCGGGGTAGAGCGCGTCGAACAGATGGTCGTAACCGGCGTCGGGACCGTCCCAGGGAGTCTTGACCCACATCATGATCGCACCCCGGTGGCGGTTCAGATTGCCGTCGACGGCATAACGCACTGCCCCACGATCGGCACGGACCGCCTGCCGCTGTTTCCCGGGCCCAAAGGTTGGGGCAGCGGGCACGATCGGTTCCGATTTCCCACCCGCGACTTTCGCCTTTGTCGTCCCATCGAATGGGACATAGAGCAGCACTCTTGGATCGTCCGCCGCCGCTCGATCGAGCCAGGGGGTAAACAGCAGGCAACCTGTCAATACAACTCGAAGATGTCGAATCACCGCTCGTCTCCATAGGGTGCGTATGCCAGCTTGTGAGATGCCAGGCCTTTCGATGCTCGCCGAGGTCAGCCCGAGTGTGTGCCAAATCAGAGACCGAGATGATCTTCTGTCCGAACCGGCTCGCGTGGATCGGTCACGTCAGCCCAGGATGGGGCGGGCGTTTGCGGGTGGTCACCGAGGACCACCGGAGGCATTCTCGGCGAAGGCTTTGCACGCCCCCATGGTGGCCTGTGTCTGCCTCTTGAACATGCCGGGGCGCAGTGTGGTCAACAGCCACATGATTCCGGAGCAGCGAAACTCGGTCTCCATTTTCCACGCGGTGCGCTCGTCCTCGAGACGTTGGAAGTGGCGAGTGGCCTGGTTCCAGACTCCATTCGCTTCGTAGGTGGCCGTGAATAGGTTGGGGATGTCGCGGTGGGTGACGGTCTCGATCATCGTAATCTCGCGTTTGCCCATCTTGTGCCAAAGGGCTGTTTTCGTGCCCATCTGTCCAGGCTCGCCTTGGAGGACATCCATGTCCACCAGACTCTCCATCCAGTCGCTGTAGTGATGTGGGTTGCCGAAGAGTTCGATGGCCCGCGCCGGGGGCACGTCGATCTCAATCGTCGTTGTGTATTTCATTGTTTGGGCTGGTTGCTGAGAAACCAATCGAGGTCGACACGGCGTGGCGGTGGCCACTACTCCCCTGGATCAAAAACGTTGCGCAGGTCAGAGTCGAAGGTCGCGTCGCGGACGGTCCGGTCGGCATTGACGGGCTTTGTGTTGAGGCGCCACTCGATTAATCCGACATCCCTGGGGGCCTGTGGGCTCTGTTTACCAGCCTGGATGCGGTAGCCGGTTCCGAACGCCGTGAGGATCGTCCCGTCGGGTGACCGCGTGGAAGACGTGGCCTGGCTGCTGGGCCACCAATAGGTCTTGCCGGTGCGTTTCCCGGACCACACATGGAGCAGGTATCGGTGATCGAGGTCCCACGTCATGCCGTGGTCGCGACTGACCACCGCCTCGATACCGAATTGCGGGAACCCACTGGAGTCGTCGACATATCCCAGTCTGACAACGTAGGTCATGACAATATTGCGGTTGGGCATCAAGACCAACGAGGGGTGGTGCCGCCCGTAGTCGTAGAGCTTCTGGACCGTGGACCAGGTGCGGCCGTCGTCTCGGGAGTGGGAGGTCCCCAGCCCTTCAAAATGGTCGAGTGTCTTCCCCGTCAGCCGTTGTGGAACATCGGTGCGGCAGGCTGCCAGCAAGTTACCGTTCGCGGTGCGAAATAGGCTGACTTCATTCACGCCATGCCATTGCGGCACCTTGATCGATTGGCCCCAGTTTTGACCCGCGTCGGTGCTGAAGCGGATGTAGGCTTGAGAGTTGGCCCCAGATTGATGGTAGCCGGTCTCAGCAAGCCGTGTGAGCTTCCTCGTCTGGGGGTCCCGATCGACCAGCGGGGGATCCCAGATGTACCACGGCGTGTTGTCTGACGAAGGCCCGATCTCGGAGGACCTGCCCCAGGTTCTGCCGTAGTCATCGCTGAACCACCGCGAGGGATGGTCGGGCGTCAGAATCCCGTCTGCGTAAAAGACCAATTTTCCGCCGCCGAGATAGGCCAGTCCGGTTCCCATGCCGATCGATGGTTTGCCATTGCCGCCGATCCGCGCCGGGCGCGGATCGGTCCAGGTGGCACCCCGGTCGTCGCTGGTCAGCACGAAGGCGCGATGGGGATAGTCGCATCCGACCAGCAGCAACAGCCGGTCTTTCTCGGGCATATTGACCAGAAATGGAACCGCGACCACCCGGTCCCAGCTCTCGGTGACGATCTGAAAGCGCGCCGGCAGACGGAGTGCTTCCGACTTGCCGTTGAGTTGTCGAACTTCGTGGGTCTGCCACTGCGCCAGCGCCACCGATGGTGCCACCCCGGTGCCCAGCACAATCATCGACAGCAGGTGTCTCAACGCGGTCATTGCGAGCCTCGACGAGCGAGTTGACGAAAACGGGTACACCCGTAGCATAGAGTCATCTGCGCGACACCACAATTTCCCGACAACGTTGCCGATGTCGCCGATCGCAGTCTGATCGATGGTGTGCGGTCGGTCGCCGGCTGGGTTCGTAAACCCGATATGAAGTGCTGGGGCGGACTGCGGTTCGGCTGGAAGACCGTCAGATCCACTCTTTGCTGCCGGTTTCAATCGGTGTCGGACTGGGCTGGCCAACGCCAGCGGTTTCCGATCCCGGTGTGCTTTCAGCTGCGGTGCTTTCGGGGATTCTGATTTACACCATCTGGGGGTCGCAATAGAATTCGTAGTCATGAGATTGCTTGTCCCGCTCACCCTGGTCCCGCTCACCCTGACCGCGCTCGCCTGGAGTGGCAGTCCGTCGCCGCTGCACGCGCAACAGGCAGCGATCGGAAACCGCTACTTCGAGTCGCACGTGCGACCGCTGTTGATCCGTCGCTGTTACCAGTGCCACTCATCCAAGTCGGACCCGGTGGAAGGGGGTCTGCGACTCGATTCGCGCTCGGGTTGGTAACTCGGAGGTGATTCGGGTGCCGTGATCGTGCCCGGCAAGCCGGCTGAAAGTCGACTGCTCAAGGCCGTTCTTTACCAGGATCCGAACTTGGCGATGCCACCCGAGGGTGCACTCGCCAAGGGTGAGATCGAAGTGCTCCGTAATTGGATCGAGATGGGCGCCCCCGACCCCCGCACCGAAGAACCGTCCACGGTCGTTCGAGAGGTCAATTTCCAGGAGGGCCGTCGCTTCTGGTCGTTTCAACCGATTCGGAATCCGCGGCCGCCCAGCGTGAACAACGCTGAATGGGCAGAGACGCCCGTCGATCGATTTGTGCTGGCGCAGCTCGAACGACAGAACTTGCGACCCGTGCGTCGAGCAACGCCGCAGGCGTTGATCCGGCGAATCACCCTGGATGTGCTGGGCCTGCCACCGACACCACAGGAAGTGCAAGCGTTCGTCGGCGATGAATCTCCCGATGCCTGGCCGCGGGCGGTCGATCGGCTGTTGGCTTCTCCGCATTTCGGTGAACGGTGGGGGCGGCATTGGCTCGATGTGGCGCGGTATGCAGACGATCAACTCCGCGTCGAGTTTTTCTACCGCGCATTGCCGCACGCTTGGCGTTACCGTGACTGGGTGGTCCAGGCGATCAATGAGGACTTGCCCTACGACCAGTTCGTGTTGCAGCAATTGGCGGGGGATTTGGTGGGTTGAGGCTGTCATCGACGAATTGGGCTGGGTTGCGGAGTTCAAGATTCCTTTCTCCAATTTTCGTTTTTCTGAAACTGGACAACAGGTTTGGGGGTTCGATGTTGAACGATTTAATTTTCGTAAGAGTGAGGTTACAGTTTGGA
>PADE01000075.1 GCA_002702965.1 Planctomycetaceae bacterium | reverse complement strand
GGGAGACGGCTGGCCACCACGGGTGAGGACGGAATGGTAAAAGTCTGGGACGCAGTCACGGGCCAGCAGCCGTTCGCGCTCAAAGGACACACGGGACATGCCAAAAGCGCGATGTTCAGCCCGGACGGGAGATGGCTGGCTTCGGGCAGTGCCGATACGACCGTGAAGATCTGGGATGCGGCCACAGGCGAGGAGACGTTTACACTCCAAGGGCACGCCGCTGCCACCAGCAGCGTGAGTTTCAGCCCGGACGGGAGGCGGCTGGCATCCACGAGTTATGACAACACAGTGAAGGTCTGGGATGTGGCTACGGGCCAGGAGACGCTTACGCTCCAAGGTCACGCCGTTCCCGTCATCAGCGCGAGTTTCAGCCCGGACGGCAAGCGGTTGGCTACCTCCAGCGTCGGGAACGTGAAGGTGTGGGACTCCCGTCCTTGGACGCCCGAACTACGCGCCCAGTCACAGGCGCGTGGCCTGTTGACGTTAAGGCGCAGCCAGGTGGCGTCGCTGGACGCACTACAGGAGGTGATTCGCAGCGACCAGACGATCAGCGACCCGGTCCGCCAACAGGCCCTGGACTGGTCCCCACTCTTTTGGAAGGCTCGACCATAGGTGTGCTGGCGAGCACCGGGCGCGTTGGGCGCGGGGCTGTACGACGGATGCCACCCGGATAGAGGCTGGCCCGGGTGACCTGCGGAGAATCAAAAAGCGGGTACATATTGTAAACCAGTACCCACTTTTGACTCTCAGACTGCTATTTGTGCACCATCTGCGGCTGAGCGATGTGGCTGTTTCCCTGAAGAAAAGCCAATCAGCACCCTATCCGCACTGCTTCGTCTCTGTACGGAACCGAAGGCCGAAGTTCGACCTCGGCGAGTATCTGGCCGAACCACTCGATAACTACTTCTTCTGATTTGTCATTAAGTTGACCATCGAGTCCGCAAACGCGGCCCCGAGTCTGACAAAGAACGCCCCGCTGCCAAGATAATGATAGGGGCGATCGCTACCCACTGTGTCCCACTCATGGAAATGCTGCGGCCAGCCTTTTTGGAACACTTTATTGGAATACAGCGAGTACACCGTATAGCTCTCGACGGCCGCCACGCCGTTTTTCGAGCCCAGCAACCTGGCGGCCTCTCTTTGCGCGACGGAGACCTGGTTTTCAGCCACCTTTTCGGCGGTCACGCCTGTGCCTAGTACACCAATCACAAAGGGCATTTGCGGTACCTCGTACTCTTCGCGAACATCCTTAATGAAGGCAATCATGTTGTCTTTGTAATTGTCCCGAAACTCGGGGGAGAACTGGTCATTGAACCCCTGAAACCAAACGAACCCAGCGATCTCATAGCCAGCGTCTGATTCGTAACCAGGATGATGACTTCCCAGATCCTCCAGTACCTTACGGATCGCTTCGTTCATCATCCTGTAGTTCAAACCAGCATTCTTTTTTATCTCGTCCGCTTTACCGCTTGCCTTTTCTTTTTCGCTGAGTGTGTAAGTCCCGGCGGAGGGAGGGCGAAAATTGTAGTTCAGAGACTTGCCGCCCCACGAAGTCTTGATCAGCAAGATAGGACCATCGATCTTCTTTGCAACCGAGAGGCCGAAGCCGAACTCAGGGCCGATTTTGTCCTTCGACCCGCCATAACCGACACCGAGCTTGCCNGACTTCCTGTTTCCATCCGCGATCGAGCTGATGTAGACCCGATTGGAAACAACACAAGCCGAAGCCACCTGTTCCTTATAGGCCTCGTGTACGCCCTTCAATATCTTGACCTTCGCTTCAAGAGCCTTCTTTTCTGGCCCTTCGCTTAGTGCCTTGATCTTCTCGTTCGAGATTCCTCCGGTTAACGNATCGAGCTTNCTTCCGCGATCTAACTGTTCCTCCAGCCTTTCCAGGGAAAGACCGCTGGCTTTCTTAAGAACCAGGCCGAGTAGTTCTTGGTCTCGAGGGTTGTCCGACGCGTACAACGTTGCAATGGTGTGAGCTCTCGCATGACCGACCATATTCGACTGACCCGCGAGGATGAAAATCTTCAGCGGTTCTTCAGCAAAGGTTGCATTGGCAGTCAGGCCGGCGAAGGCCACCACTGCCAGTCGGATAAATTGCTTCGGCAGCATGGGGTTCATTGGCGGTTCTTCTTTCCGTTGATAGAGGGCGTTTGGCGCGTTCTGACGATCAAGTGATTACACGACTCACTCCGTCTTCGACAAGCGTGTGTCCTATTCTACCAGTTGCCATCCCCTTATGCCCCGTTTGTTGGGACGCTCCTCACGGCCTCTCAGACGGAGACTTCTCCACCAGAACAGCAGCCCCAAACCACTTCACCACAACTCAAGACAGTAGTTCGTTTACCACTCGACCATGGATGCCAGTAAGTCGAAAGTGGCACCCAGACGTCATCGCGCAAACATATCGGGAGATACAGGATCGGTCGGCCATCGGGCCTGACTAGGAAACGATTCAGCGGCTCGAGGCGCTACAACAGCGACGCGCTGCAACGCATCGATCCGATGTGGGACTCGGTCATCGTGCGACTCCCGGTTCGTTTCTACCACCGCAACGGGTCTCAAACCAAGCAACGATTTGTGGCCGGACTCGCTCTCGCGCATAGTGGGATGCCACGCAGCGCAAATTCGCATAACGCGCGCAGGACGTGAGCTCAATCGCGTTTCTGAGCGGGTTTTTTTGTCTTTGGGATCCAGAGCAGCGGCGACGCCTGCTCTTTTCAGCAACGCCCCAGAGGCCTCACTGTATCTTGGAACGTAATGGTCCCGCTAATTCTCATCCACCGCTGCCTTGAGAGTCGCCGGGGAAAGTCTGGCCTCTTCCATCCACAGGCTGACGTGTCCATTGGGAGGCACGGGCTTGCCGTAATAGTCGGGATGGGGCCCGAAGTAGGTGGTTTTGTTTCTGAAGTGCGTATAGCGCAGGAAGTTGATGACTGAGATGGTCACCTTCCCGGTCTTGAACTCAGACAGGATGTCATCGAATAGATGCGCGCCGCGGATGCCGGAGTAGCGGAAAAAACCGCCATCAATCTCGGTAAGCAGTCTCCCGTTGACGTAAACTGCAAATCCCTCGCCCGAGCGGTCACAACCTGCGCCACCGAGTATCAGGCGATAGACATGCCCCTCTTTGAGTGGCGGAATCTCAAAAGTCTGCCGCATCAGGAGCACTTCCTGTTCCCATAACGTCGCCGGTATCTCACAGCAACCGCAGAGCGGTCCGTTGCAACGGGGACGCCGCCTGTCGAGCTTGCCTCCCATCTGCCCGAAAGGAGCTCTGCCCGACTTCCAACCGGCCTCGAGCGGATCAAACTCGGGAGCGAACCAGTTTTCCATCCCCTGCGGGAAAGTAATCTCGCGGTAACGGTTACTCTTCTCATGTTCCTGCTTCTCTGGCGGATCAAAACTGAAGTACGACCAGGTCGCGTTGCGCATCTCGGGGGCAAACGGCTGCCAGCCGTATCCCGCAACCCCGGCCATATCGTAGTAGTCCATGAGGGTGTCGAGATCACTGCGGATATCGAGTGGCATTTTCGCTGGCTTCGTGCCGGTCACGATTCCCGTGAGTGAGCCGCGGCTGTTGGGCGCGAAGGCAGAATCAAGAAAACCTGGGACCATCTCATCCATGATGATCGGTCGCAGGGCCTGCCCCATCTCCCGATAGTACTCAGGCGTGTAATGCGGACCTCGCTTGTTGAAGTTGCCCGTTACCGCATCCGAATAGATGGTCGCAACGTCCGGGCTCTGCTTCGGCTTGGCCAGGACGGTCAGCTCCTCCGCCTTGCCGTCGCGCAGTCTCACCATGGCGCGTCCGAGCGCATCGCCCGTGAGGACATAAGTCTCCGCATTGTGGTTGTAGTGATAACCCGTGTTGGTGGGAGATTCTCCCCGGGAGCGCCAGAAACTGCGTGTATCCACGCTGGCCACTGTGCCGGTGAATTCGGGATGCTGATTCGGATCGCCGACAGCCATCTGGGCCTCCCAAGTCATGAAGTGCCCCGCATGCATGTTCATCCCGCCAAAGCCGACCGTAGCGACGACTGTTCGCAGGTCCGGAGTCTTGAACTCCTTGCGCAGATCCTGAATCAAGTTGACAAGATGCTCTTCGTATTTGGCTTTGGGAACGTTTTTGTCTTTGTGTCCTTGGAACCAGACGAAACCGGCAATCTCGTAGCCCTGTCCCTGGTAATTGGGAACGATCTTGTCAATGTTCTTGAGCGTTTTGTGCACGCCCGCGACCATCAGGTCGTATTCCAACCCACAGAACTTATTGGTTTTCTCCTCATCGGTTTTGCCGCTGGAGGGCGGCCGGAAATCGAAACTCAGCGACCGGTTGCCCATCGATGACTCGATCAACAATACCGGTTCGTGGTGATAGGTGCCCAGAACGTAGCCGAAAGGAACTTCGGGGCCAATGAACTTGCCGTTAGATGTCGTCCCGAGCGGGCCACCACTGCCACCCTGCTTGGATATTCGTGTCTCCCAATAAGTCACATCGTTGCGTACGGTCCAATTGCCGTCTTCGTCAGCAAACCAGGGGTATTTGCCTTCGTGAACGAGCGAAGTGAGGTCGCCCTTGCCTTTGAGATCGATATGCTTGAGCCAGAACGCTGCGGATCCGCCTTTCATGTAGGTAATGGTGATGGGATAGCGTTTTCCCTGCTCAAGTGGAACCGAGTTTACGATTGCATCTGTGCCGGGTTCCTGGCGATAAACTTCGTCACCCATCAGGGTGACCACGGCGTCGGCACTTGCTTCGAAACCGGCGTGAATTTCGTGTGTCCCACTCATGGGAACATCGATAAAGGCCTTCGCCACGATGGTGTGTGGCTCCTCGATGGTCGGCAACTGAGCCCCCACGTCGCCCAGCGCGACGGTGGTCTCCTTGACCGGCTTCATGTGACTGTAGTCCGTGTCCGACTTGTATGCTCCCCGATAGATGGACACCTTGGCCCCCTTGGGCGCATCGAAGTCGGCAGTCTGAAAGACCCCATGCCTGATGAGCGCCGAAGGCCCTACCGGCATACGACCGACCTTGATGTTCGGGTCAGCCGAGAGGTAGATGCTCGGATAGACGGGCCGAGCTCCCTGAAGATAACCGAAGCCCACCATGTTGGATTGGCCAGCCAGAATGTAAACCTTGACCTTGCCAGCGGACGGCAAGGTCTTGTCGGGTTTTGGCAAGACAGCAGGCACGCCGGCGGAAATGCTCGAGACAGCAACTAACAAGAGACTGAGCAGCAGCGTCCACTTCAACCCGTTTTGATAGACCGGCATCGACCTGCTCATTGTTTTCATCGTCGTTTTCATCGTCGTTTCACTTTTCGTTTCGACTTTTTGCCATAGCCGCGATCAAGCCGTCGACTTCCCTCCAGTCGTACTTTCGGATGGCTTCATCCGTTGGCTGTCTGGCTAATCCACGTCAAGGACTCTATTCCGTGACAGGTTTCGGATTTCGCTTGACTCGTTGCCCGAACAACCCTGCCCTCACCTTACACGACACATGTCATAAGATCCGATTGATGACTCACCCGGCCGACGATCCAGAACCGGTCATATCCCAGACTCGAAATGCGGTCCCTCCCCTGGTACTTTGTTCGTTTTTGTTACTTTTTTTGTCGTCACTTGAACGAGGAGAAGTGGAATGTCGCTGCGAGAACAGTTGAAACTGGAAGATCAAACGTTGTCCTTTGAGCTGAAGATTACGTCAATCACTCAGAGCAAAGATGGGACGCAGGTGAACGCCACTGGAACAGTCGGTCGCTATGGCAAGGTTTGGTTGACGTACGACTTCACTGCCAATCCGAAGCAGGAGCATATGGGATCATTTGTTGGTGTCGGTCGAGCGGTGACTGAGGACGGTGTTGCAAACGAAGGTCAGCGAAGGGGTGTGTATCTCGGCGACGGATTAACAGGCACTGTCTATTCGCTCGATGACGTCAGCGATGGTACACCAAATTTCTGTATTGAGCATTGGGACTTGAATGCAGAGACCATCAAATTGCAGTTTGCCAGAATAGAGAGATGATCTGGCTGCCTGCTCTGAGTCCAGTCTCGGCATTCTGGGCTCAGAGCAGCAGGTCTGGTCACACAGCCGCTCGCCACACTGCTGGTCATGGGCATTGCCGGTTATCTCCTGGCTCCACGCAAACAACCGGAACCTCACACCAGCGACCAGTCTTCGCAAGCGATCACTGAAGAACCTGCTGAAAACGGGCTCTCCAGACTGCAGCGAGTCCACTTCGCTGCCCCGGTTGCCGTGCTGGTGTTCTTGGGATGGATAGGAGTGACAGGTCTGTGGAACGACCATTTCATCAGGACTTTCCTGGGCAGTATCACGAAGAATAATGCGGGCGAAATCCGTCACCTAAGACTGAATTCATCGGTAACCGACGGTGGACTGGTGCATCTCAAAGTCCTGACCAACCTGCGGACGCTCCAGATCGATTTTAACCAGATCACTGACGTGGGGCTGGTGCATCTAAACGGGCTAACCAACCTACAAACGCTGGAACTCGACTTCACCCAGTTCACCGACGCGGGACCGGCCCAGTTTCGGTGGGGGTTGCCATCGCACCAGAGCAACCGAAAGCGACTCGAAACTAGCAAGTGCTTTGTTGGCGGTGATTTGTGGAAATCGATCTCGCGCGAGTCGTTTCGAAGAGAGTTTTGTGCGGGGAGGGCTGACTCACGCGGACGGTACTGCCGTTGCGAGAGCTGCGGTGAATCGTAGCCAATCCCTGGCCGATTTCGACGGAGTTCGCGGGATCTCGTGTTCGTAGCCCTGGCCAGGGTACCGGCAAGCTCCCAGAGACTTTGTCCGCTGCCAACCAGCGCAGCAATTTTCTCGCGCTGCAACAGTGTAAGATGCCGATTGCCGTCGCGCGGTTCCTTGTTCGAAGGTCCGAGGTGAGCGCCAACAACCTGGCGAACGATCCTCGCGGTGACTCTTCTCAATTACTTTCTCGGAGAGACTGGGTCCGTGACGTTGCGTTTCGGATTCACAACCCGCCAATGAAAAACTCAACGCCGTACGCACCGATCCGATTGTCGAGGATGGCATTCTGCATCCTGGCGATTTTCTGCGCGCCTTCGACTCAGGCCCAGCAGTCCCCCGCAGTCACGGCGTCACGATGGGTGACCGGACTCCCGTCTGTGGTCTTTCCCGACGAACACAACGCGGTCGATGCCATTCCGCTACGGACGCATTCCGGAGCAGTGTTGGTGGCAGCCGAGAGTCGCTGGGCGAAGGAGAGCGCGATTCTGCTGTCGCGCAGCGCGAATGGCGGAGCGAAATGGGGCGGCGCGCGAGAATTAGTTCGGTCGAAGGCCGGCTGGCGCATCAGTGCCGGAGCAGCCGGGACGTTGCCATCGGGACGATTGGTGCTGGCGTGCCATGAATGGCAGGAGACTNCGGGAACGGTGATTCATCTTGATGNGAAGCCTGCCGGAGTTCATCACTATCGATGGCGTGGCTTCCGCCGCGCGAGCAAATTGAAGATTCTGATCAGCGATGGTGAGGGTCATTCCTGGACGCCCGCTGTAACGGATACCAGGGGCGGACCATTGGAAACGGCTGCCATGGGTCGAGTATTCGAGGCAAACGACGCGGCCTGGTTGCCTGTCTACGGCCCTTCCAACGAACTGCAAATGGATGCCGCACTCAGCAGCATCGGGCTGATGAGGAGCGATGATGACGGCAAGTCGTGGCGGTTCTCACACTGGCTGGTGAAGGCGGAGCAATCGCAAGGGATCGGGTACGGCCCGGGAGAAATCACCGTGCTCCCCGACGGTCGTTGGCTCGGGATGTTGCAAGGCAATGATCGCGGTCGAGGAGACTACACTCGTCCCCGCGTCTGCCGCACGATCAGCACTGACCGCGGCCGCACGTGGAGCGCGCCCGAGCAGAAGTTTCTCAATCATGGCACGTCCACGATCACGCTCGACGGTCGAGGCGGCGAGGAGATCATGGTCGGCGGCTGGAAGGACCGCGGAATCATGTTCACTGTCGGCACGAACGCGGGCGCCGATTGGTTGTATCAAGATCAGGTTTGGTGGTGTATCTGGTACGCTCGCGGGAATCGCGGTGGCACACGGCTGCTAAAGCTGGGCGATTCGGTGATGGCCGTTTATCACTGGATGGGCGCGCAAAACGCGGCCCGCACAGAAGTTCGTGTCCAGCTGATCCGTCGGGCTGTCGGTCCTGTTTCGGCACGGAAGAAACCGAGCGGCAAACAGAAACCTGTGGCGAAGTGGCGCATGGCTGAGGCGTACCAGTTGCCGCACATCCCTGCGGCCCCGGCCGGTATCCGCATCAAGACCTTGCTGAAGTTGCGCAGCGGCGACTGGACTTGCCTGGGTTACATCGGGTCGCAAAAGGCCGGCACCGCGTACGGCTTTGCGCCAACCGGCGTGTGCGCGCTCAGGTCGCCAGAGATCACGGGTCCGTGGAAGAAGATTGCGGACCTCTCGATGCCACGGGAAGTCGGCGGGTTGTTCGATACAGGAACAGGTGCAGGTGTACCCGGCGCGATGGTGCAACACTCGTCGGGGAGGCTGTTCCTGCCGCTGAGCACCAGAAATCGCAAGGACATTATTCTTACCTACTCGGACGACGAAAGTAAAACCTGGCAGACCATTGGTTCAATGGTCCGGATCACGGGAATGCCAGCGGTCCATGAGGCGGACAAGATTGTCGAACGCGCTGACGGCAGCTTGATTTTTCCTTTGCAAAGACCCTTTCACGGAGCGAGCAAAAAGCATCCGCTGTTCTACATTCTCAGCGCGGATCGTGGACAGACTTGGAGCGCGCCTGTTTTTTGGGCCACTCATCCCGGCAGGCGGTATCAAGGGCTACCGCACGGACCGTTCGCTGACCTGCGCGAAACGTCGCTGGCCGTGTTGAATGACACCGAGTGGCTGGGGATCTTCCGAGAATCGCGCGGGACGCAAGCACCGGAAAATGCGGATCGCGGGCCTTTGAGCATGCCCTTTCTCTGTCTTGCGCGCAGCGCGGATAATGGGCGTAGTTGGAAATCATCTTTTGGCTTTCTCGGTGTAGAGCCGGACATCGCTGCTCTCCCTGGTGGCGCAGTGATGGCTACCTACCGCGACGACAATCTGGCCAGCGTCTGGATTTCCTACGACCAAGGCGCGTCGTGGCAGGTTCAGCACGACCCGGCCGAACTCCCCTGGAAAAAAGGAGCGGCCGAGCAGTCGACGCAGTGGCCGCCGGGCGGTGAACCAATCATTCGGGGCATTGACAACAAAACGGTCGCGGTCATTTGCGATAGCGGAATGATCCCCTCTGGCAAGCTGCTGCCACCCGGATACAAACCCAGGCGTGAATACCAGGGTCGAGTGCAGATCCGCTTCTTCCGCCGCGAAATCAAAGACGCCGCGAAGTGACGGTGCTTACTGTGACACAGCCCCAGAAACTGGACCAGTGAAAATGCGGGAATCGCCCATCGCTCTAACACAGTGTCGCTTTGCGAACCAGTCGCTGATCGGTGTCGCCCTAGTCCTGTTATTCGGTTTCTCTGGAACGCCAGGTTCGGGCGCGCAGGAACGACCGAGGGAACAGACTCATGTCGGTGTCTACGGTGGGACGGGTGACAATACGGTAGGCAAATCGATCGAGGGCGCCGTTGACGTACTGTTCCCGTCGATCGCTTGGTATGCCCCAATCGTTTCAACAAGAACATCGTGCACAAAGTACGTGTCCATGGAATCAAGGTGTATCTATCTCTGGCGGTCGCCTACGACGGATATCAGGAGAAGCATCACGAATTCGCGAAACTCCATCCGGAGTATTAGGAAAAGCGGAAAGACGGTCGGCTCATCAATCGTGGTACCCAGGTCGGTTTGAGCTGGGGTTATCCCGAAGTGCGAGCCTATAAGGTCCGAACGATTGCGCGATTGGTCAAAACGAGCGGAGTGGACAGAGTTCTGCTGGACTACTGCAGGTACTTGGGAAAAGCCGCGCTGGTGCACCTCAAGGGGCTGGCCAAGCTGCAG
>PADE01000074.1 GCA_002702965.1 Planctomycetaceae bacterium | reverse complement strand
GAGCAACGCTTCGGTCAACGACCGGGACGTCAGGTCGCCGCGCTGCAACTCTTTACCGGCGGCGTCACAAAGTGCCACTGCCAAATCCAACGGGGAGCCGATCGCCTCGGCGGCCGCCGAGATCGACCACACGTCCCCCTGTTTCCCGGCAACTCGGTACCGATCGTGTCCGTACCGTTGCGAGATGATGCCGGTCACCGCGACCGGCAAGGTCAACAGACCCATTGGCTCGACCGTTTGCGGCAACACGCTCGTGTACAGGCGAAAGGGCGGGCTCGTCCCGTGTGGGGTTTCCAACCGGTAGCCGAACGCCGCCTCCGCTGGGAAGGAGACCTCGCGCACCACGGACTCCAGCTGTGGCTGTCCGCTGGCGATCCCGTAGCCGACGAATTCGACGGCCCGCGTTTCACCGCGCCGCCCGCCGGCCGGGATTGCAGCCACAACCCGCGGCCCCGGCGTGAGATCGAGCTGATACGTAAAAGCCCGATTCCCCCGAAAGTCGAGATCGTACACGCGGATCCGGTACGATTTGTCCGCCTCAGCGGCGAATGTGAGCGCCGTGTCATGGCCCCCCGTGTCGGCCGCATCGGCGATCATCCGTCCTGATTGATCGCGGACCTCGACGATCGGGTTGAGACTCGAACCAACCGTTCGGGCGGTGATCGCACAAGTAACGGGGCCATTACGGGACGCCGTGAATTCGTATTCGTCGACCTCCCGAATATGTTTGATTTGCCCGGCAATACGAATCGGCAACTCCGCGATCAGCTGCGGATCCACTCGCCCCTCCTGTTCGACGAGCACGGGCAACTCGCCCACGACGAAACGCCCCGGAGCGGTCGCGCCGTTGGCGTTTGCCGCTTGCCAACCGATGGGACCCGGTGCGACACCCGCCGGAATAGTCAACCGGGCCCGTGTTTCACGTGGCAGCGAAAACGGCCCGCGGCGCGCCTTCTTGCCAAACCAATACGGCGGTTCGGGCACAAGAACGGGACCGGGCGGCGCGATCATTTCTAAGGTGATGCGCGGGTCATGAACGAAGAGTTGCATGTCCGGCGTCCAGTCGTATCCCCCCAACGTGACCTCGATGGTCTCACCCGCCCGACCTGCCGAGGGGAACATGTATCCAATCGAAGGCGCGTGCTGCCCCACGGCGGGCGACACCACCAACAACACCGTCACCAGAGTATGGAAGGGTCGCATGTGTGGCTGCCTACGATCTTCTTGGACGCGATGGGCCAGGGAGGGCACTGCCGCGCCGCTGTGCGCTTGCGAATCCGCCATCAGCCGGCGGCGCTACACCAACTCTTTGATGAACCGCCCACCGTCCACGATCGGCACCGGGCGGCCCAGAGGTCCGTGGTACTGTCTGTCCGGGTTGATTCCCATCAGGACCGAAATCGTGCGCAGCAATCCGTTGACGCCGACGGGGTCCGTCGTGGGCGCCGCGGCCTGTTTGTCGGTCGCTCCGATCACTTGTCCCGGCTTGACTCCGCCACCCGCGAAAATCACTGTCTGCGCAAGCGACCAATGGTCCCGACCCGCCTGCGCATTGACGCGCGGCGTGCGTCCCATTTCGCCCATCATCACCACTAACGTTTCGTCGAGTAACCCACGCTGCTCCAGATCGGTCACCAAGGCGCTGAAGGCGCGGTCCGCGTAGGGAATCAAATCGGTCCGCAAACTGGGAAAACAGTTAAAGTGAACATCCCAGCCCGGCGCGTCGACACCTACGAAGCGACACCCCCCTTCGATCAACCGCCGCGCCAACAGCGCGCTCTGGCCAATCTGCGTGCGACCGTACTGGTCGCGAACGCTGTCTGGCTCCGCGTGGATGTCAAACGCCCGTTTTGCTTCCGNCGAGGTGATCAGACTGTACGCCTTTTCGTAGTAGGTCGACATCACCTTCGCCTCGCCGCGATTGCGTGCGCGTTCCAATCGGTCGATGCCCGCCAACAACTTTTGCCGCCGGCCGATGCGTTTCGCTGAAATCCGCCGCGTGGGGCGCAGGTCTTTGACTTCGAAATCGGGTTGCGTAGGATCCGCGTGGATCACGAACGGCGCGTGCTCGGCACCGTAGAATCCGGGGCCNCCGCCAGCCATCGCATGCGGCAGGTTGATGTACGGCGGCAGCGCGCCCCGTTGGCCGAGAACGCGTGAGACAACCGATCCGATCGACGGGTAAAAGTCGTTNTTGGGCACCGGATTGTCGCCGTCGGCAAAATTGGCCCTGCGGCCGGTCATCACGTAGTGATAACCCGTCGTGTGGCCGCCGTCGGGATGACTATGGCTACGGAGGATGGTGTATTTATCCGCCATCTTCGCGCACAGGGGCAGCTGATCCGTCACCCACGTGCCGGGAACATTCGTGCGGATAGGCGCAAACGGCCCCCGGATTTCGATCGGGGCATCAGGCTTNGGGTCCCACATGTCCTGNTGNGGAGGCCCTCCCTCCAGGAACAGGAAAATACACGACTTGGCTCGCGCCGGATGGGCGCCGGCGGCTTTGGCCTGTAGCTCGAGAAGCCGAGGCAGCGTCAAACCCGCGATCAGACCCGTCGAGCCTAGCCGCAGCGCGTGCCTGCGAGAGACGCCGTCGCACGACATCTGCGGATTGCCGAGTGCATGTCGAATCATGATTCTATTCTCAGTGGTTGAAAACGAATTCTTTCGAGTTCAGCAGCGCCCAAAGCGCGTCTTCCGCCCCAGCTTGGCGATCCGCTCCGTCTCCAAACGCGGTCTTCATGAGCGCTTTTTCATTATCGGTTGGAAACCGCGCGAGTGTCCACAGATAGAGCTCGTCGATTATCTGATCCGGTGCCAGTTCGGTCGACGCCAGTTTACGGGCTCGGCCCCGCCGGTGGCCAATCTTTTCGCTGATTTCGGGCGCGTTCAAGAGATGCAGCGCCTGCGCGATGCTCGGCTCGTTGCTGCGTTCGCATTCGCAGACCGTGGCCCGCACTGGCCGGCCGAAGATCCGAAAGAAGTACGACGGCATTCGATTATCCCAAACTTGGATCGCCCGATACCCGTCCGGCCAGCCATTGAACGTCTCCGCTACCCCGGTCGTCTGGCTGATCGCATCGAGCAGGACCTCCGCGGGCAACGAACGGTACGCGGCGTGCGAGAAGTTCTGCGCATCCTCCTCGTTCGATGGGTTCGTCGCTGACGTTAATTGGTAGACCCGCGAGTTGAGCAAGGTCCGCGTAAAAACCTTCAGATCGAATCCCACTTCGTGCATATGGGCGGACAGGGCGTCCATCAACGGCCGATTGGTGGGTGGATTCGTGTCTCGAATGTCATCGATCGGCTCGATCACTCCGCGTCCGAAATAGTGCGACCACAACCGGTTGGCGATCGCTTTGGCGAAGAACGGGTTGTCTGGGGCAGTGATCCACTGCGCCAAAACGCGGCGGCGATCGCTGACTTGCGAGAAATCCGCCGCCTCCGCACCGAGTGCCCTCGCAGCGACCGCTTCACCACTGCGTGGATGTGGCCGATCCTTGCCCCCAAGCGAAATCAGCGCTTGCTCGCCGTTGGGCAGCCCTTTGAGTGTCAAACCGGTAAAAAAGCCGGCCAACCCCGCATAATCCCCCTGGCCCCAACGCTCCGAGGGATGGTGATGACACTGGGCGCATTCGATCCGCACCCCTAGCAGCAATTGACTAATCGATCGCGCGGCCTCATCCGGCTTCGTTAGGATCTTGTAGAATGACCCAGGCCCCTCGTCTGAAGTATTTCCCTGAACCGTCAGCAGGTCGCGCGCCAAGGCGTCAAAAGAACGGTTTTCAGCAAAGCTACGACGCAGCCAACGCTGCATGGCGACCGCGCCCTGCGGCGAAACCTTCAGTTGGTCGGCACGCAGAATATCGAGCCATTGCATTGCCCAGTAGTCGGCGTATTCATCACGGTCCAGCAACTCGTCGATCAACCGGGCGCGCTTGTCTGACCCGCCATCACTCAGAAACCGACGGGTTTCCTCCGCTGTGGGTAGCGTTCCGATCGTGTCCAGATANGCGCGCCGCAANAACTCCGAATCACTCGCCGGCTCACTCGGCTTGATNCCCAAACGTTGCAGTTTGTCCCACACGAGAGTGTCGACGAAATTCGCTTCCGGCGGTCGCTGAAACCGGACCTCGGGACGCGGCAACGTAATCTGGCAGGCCGCNACGTGGCCGAGGTAGCGNACTAGAATCGCCGCCTCGCCCGGAATATCACTGGCGTGCGNCAGCCCGCGCTCGTCCACCTCCGCGATCGCCTCCACGTTCGATTCGTATTCCGCTTCAGCGGTCACGCAGCGCCGCCTGCCAGCCGCGTCGATCGCTGTCACGCGAATCTGACGCGATTCCCCGGCGAGCAACACCTGTTCGCTGGGGTCGATTTCAATTCCGACAATCCGGCCCGCAGTCTCCTGGTCCGTGGCAAACTGCGCGCCTTCAGCGATCCACCGCAGCAGAAGTCCGTCACGCGAGCTGCCCGGTCGGATCCGTTGGCCACCGCCGTGCGGCGTGCGCGCCGACGCCTTGCGGAACAACAGACTCTGCGCGGGTTGCGCGACCGAGATCCGACGGCCGCGACTCTCCATCAACAACGCCTGGAAGTCTGTCTCCGGATCGAAACCAAAGATGCTCAATGCGAATCCATTCTGCCCCTCGGCTTTGCCGTGGCAACCGCCCGAATTGCAACCCGCTTTGGTCAGNACCGGAATCAACTCGTGGCGAAATGAAACCGGCTCTGGATCGTCCAGGCGTTCAACCAACAGCGGAATTTGATGACGTTGCCCCTGGTACTCCACCACGACGTGACCTGCGCCATTCATCCGGGGTCGCACCAACCCGGAGCGNTCNACACTGGCGATCTCGGGCGGCATGACCAGGATCCGGGCCATCCGGGTAACGTCCTGCACCCGGCTTTCGGGCAGCGTCTGCACAACCACTAACTGCTGCGACGATTCGGGACGGTCGAGCGTCACCCGGTCGGGAGCGACCCGGACCTCCCCCGCGGTCACGGTGGAGCAGACGCCGGCAAGCCATACAGCGGCCAGCGTGTGTGTTCGGAACATCGGCTTCACGGGCGACTACCAATTGGGGTAGGGACTGCGCATCGAGAGGACCCTTTAAGGTACCACAATTAAGGTACCACAATCCGGGCCCACCTCTTAGTCTAATCGAGAGACCTGGCCGACCATTGCCACGACCCACCACCCGTCCGCCTGGGCGGGACCGGCGGTAACCTGTCTGGCGGCGACTGACGCGTTACAATGCTCTCGCCANCGGGTGGGAAGGATCGAGCCCGTACNCCCGTCCCGTACGAACGCGCTCTGNTGCCACGAGGATCGACNGACGAATGATCGACCAGCCGCTCACGGGAAAACGGATCTTGCTGTTCGTTGCCGATCTCTACGAGGATCTCGAATTATGGTATCCGCGACTCCGTCTGCTCGAAGCGGGCGCTGAAGTCGTCGTCGCCGGCCCGGACTCCGGAGTGGAATACGCCGGCAAAAACGGGTACCCCTGCCGTTCCGATGCGGCGATTCGCGACATCGACGTCGCCGAGATCGCGACCGACCGCTGGGCCGGACTGGTGGTGCCCGGCGGATTTATGCCCGACAAACTGCGCCGTGAGTCAGACGTGTTGGATATCGTACGGGCCTTCGACGCGTCCGAAAAACTGATCGCCGCCATCTGCCACGGCGGCTGGATACCCATCTCGGCGGGAGTCTACGCCGGCGTCCGCGTGACCGGGTCGCCGGGAATTCGAGATGATCTGATTAACGCCGGTGCCCTCTTCGAGGACCAATCGGTGGTGGTCGACCGACACTTCGTTTCCAGCCGCAAGCCCGATGACCTGCCCGACTTCTGCCGCGGGATCCTCAACGTGTTGAGACCTCCGGCCGGATGATCTGCCGAGGTGGTCGGCGAACAGCGGCTCCCGGCGGCGGACGCCGCCATCAGTAGCCGTTCGCTCTCGCTGTCGGTCCTGGTCGGCGACGACGCGGAAATCGCGTACATTGATCGGATTCGCATCGCCGCCCGTCGCCGGTTCNACGGTCCCCGCCGAACCGCATGGGCTGTTTCATGTCGACTGCAACGGAGAANGACTATGACCCCCGCGTATCTCTTGATTGCCGCGATAACTGTCGGACTCGAGCGGCCCGACGTGGAGTTCCAGGTATTCCAGTTCCCCGCCAATCAGATCCCTCGCATCGACGGCGACGCCGCGGACTGGTCGGTGGTACCCGAGGCGTATGCAATCGGAAGCAGCGAACTCCGTGAAACCGTCATGGGAATCGGCGACCAACACGACCCGGCCAATCTCGATGTGAAAGTCAAAGTCGGCTGGGTGCAGGGTCTGAACCGGCTTTATTTCCTCTACGAGGCGCAAGACGACTACTGGGATTTTGCGCGGGGCGATCTACACAACGACATCTTCGAGGTGGTGATTGACGGTGACCTGTCGGGGGGACCTCTAATTCGCCAGATGCATCCGATTGAAAAACTNCGTGGCAAACTCGATACACACTTTTCGTTCCACGGGGTCCATGCGCAGAACTACCATATTTTTACACCGGCGCAAGGGAAAGACTGGACCATGGTGTGGGGCTGCCAGCCCTGGATCAAAGATCTCCCCTATGCAAACGCGGCCTGCAAATACGANTTTCAACCGGGCGAAAGCGGCAAACTCGTGCTGGAATTCTATGTNACGCCCTTCGACCACGCGCCGGCCGACAAATCGAAAGCCATTCCCTCCCAGCTCGTGGAGAACAAGGTGATCGGGATGTCCTGGGCGATTCTGGACTACGATGACGAACAGGCCGAGACCTACGCCGGTTTCTGGAACCTGTCGCACAAGACGACGATGTACGGCAACGCATCCGATCTGGTCGCCTTTCGATTGATGCCGATCGAAAAACACCTCCGCAAGCCCATCGAAGCCGACTGGACGTTCCAGGTCGTCGACTCCCAGGCGCGGGTGGTCGCGTTCCACGACAAGTCCTACGGCGACATCACCTCCCGCCGTTGGGATTTCGGCGACGGCCATTCTTCCACCGAACGCCACCCCACGCATCGGTTTGAAGGACCCGGCGAATTCATCGTCACGCTCTATATCGAAGGCCCCGCGGGAAAGTCGCGGAGGGCCAAGATCTGGGACGTGACGCTGCCCTAGCCGGGATGGACGGCACCTCGCCACGGGGAAATCGCCCCGTTCCTCTTTTTGGGGCTCGTCGCTCAACCGGGGGGCGTTTAAGCTATCTCGCGTACCGCCTACGCTGTGTGTTCCCATTGGTAGGACCAAAACATGAACCGCTCCGAGCGTCCGCTTGTGTGGCTCGCGAGTGCGCTGGCCGTGGTGGGAGTTTCCACCCATTCGATCCGCGCGCAACCCCCTTCGGCTGTGCGTCGCGCTGCCAAACACGTCGACGGCCGGCCGGTGGCCGAGATTCTGCAGCGCCTGGGAGCCCGACTCGAGCGGGGCGTCACCGCCGCCACACTCCGTCGATACACGGTTCAGTTCGACCGCACGGACCCTGATCGCGACGGCAAACACACCCGCGAAGAATACGTCGAACGGGGCCGCTATTTGACGGCCCAGGCGCGGGCCGGCATTTTTCGGGCCGCCGACGGCAACGCGGACGGAGTGGTCACACGCTCGGAATATGTCCTGAACCGCATTATCACCGACGAAGCGAAGGAAATTGTCGAGGCCATGGACGACGACCGGAACCGCCAGATCGAGCGGTCCGAATTCATCGAGCACGCAACCGTGCGGCTCGCTGATCGTTCATTGGCCGAGGCGGTCTACGCGGCCCTCGATGCAAACCGCGATGGCAACCTGATCACACCCGAATACCTGCGCATCTGGGGAACGTGGGCCCGCGCCGGACGGAGGCCGGCCCAGCAGCGCATTGAAACGTTGCGGACCGACCTCGCCAACACGCCGGGGGCCGCACGGACAGCGCCCGCTCCGCCTACCCGTCGCCGCCCGGCAGGTTCCGGACCACCCGCTGTCGCCCAGGTGTTCGCCCGCTTCGACGCCAACGGAGATGGCAAACTTAAACGCAACGAGGTTCCTGACTTCGTACAGCAATTCATTTTCCCGGCCGATGCCAACCAAGACGATTCCGTCACCACAGAAGAGTTACAGGCATGGCGCCGCCGCCAACCCCAGGGCCGAGGCCCGGCCGGCCCCGCGCCCCCGGACCGAACAGAAACCGAACGCAACGGCCCGCGTCGCGAAGGACCAGCTGACAGCAGGCCGCCGGGAAGACCCACTCGGCGAGCGCGTGGCGGCCTCGGCGATCCCGACGAGTTCGTCGCCCGCGCCTTGCAGTTCGACCAAGACGGGGATGGCAAACTCGACCGAGGGGAACTCCTGAAGATGGCCCAGGGCATGGCCCGCCGCAGGGGAGGTCGAGGGGAGGGACGTGGCAACCGTGGTTTTGAGCGTCGAACGCGTGGCGGATTCGGCGGCCCCAATGGCGGCCGACGTCCCGGCGGTGAGCGCCGCCGGCCACCGCGGCCCGCTCCGGAGGTCGACGACTAGAACGGTGCGCGCCCCCGATCAACCGAGCTGCTGAACATGCGGGAGCACCCTCATTCGGCTCGCCACCGCCAGCTGGGACGACTCAGCGGGTCAGTCCACCGCTCCAATCGTTCGCGAAACCCTGAACTCCGATGGGGACTACTGCAACCGAATCAGCGGAACACCAATACTCCGCCCGTGCGCCTGCAGCAGTTGTAAGGGCGTGACGCCGAACGTCTGCGCCAAACCCTGCGGCCACTCGACCCCCTCCTTGATCGACACGACCAACGAACGGAACGCCCTGGGATTCAATTGGATCAGAGAATCGGTGATTCGCGAGGCCACGCCGTAATGCCAACTTTCGATCTTCTTGCCGAAGAACGACCGCTCAATCAGGCCGGTCTGTTTGAGCCGTACCTCGGCGTCCCGTTGTCTCTTCTGCGGGACCCGACTGCCGCGCACGACAAACGCGGAGACCCATTCGGCGATGCCCTCGTTGAGCCAGGACGGGACGCGGGCGGAGGACTTGAACCGGTGCAGATACCCGTGCGTGGTCTCGTGCACAAGCACCTGCGCAAAGTAATTGGGGTCGTTGCCGCGATAACAGGCAACGACCACGTTCCCGGTCGAATGTTGATGGCAAATGCCCTGCGTATTGCGGATCGCCGACGGGTCTTTCTTCATGAACTTCACCTCGAACTGCACGAACGACGCCTGGTTCACGAAAACTACAAACACCGCTTTTCCCCGCCAGATATTGACGCCCGGTAACACGTCGAACTGTTTTCCCAGCTCGATATTCATGCTATCGAGTTGGGCGACGTAGCCGGCGATCTGGTTGGCCGGCATGTCGGTGTAGAACAAAAAGAATCGGGTCTCGTAAAGTCTCATG
Organism: Planctomycetaceae bacterium; assembly: GCA_002702965.1. Taxonomy (GTDB): domain Bacteria; phylum Planctomycetota; class Planctomycetia; order Pirellulales; family Pirellulaceae; genus UBA9264. Next base: position 9,329 of record PADE01000074.1, on the reverse strand, counting down.
GGGAGACTTGAAAACGCCTCGCCGACCGTCATCAGAAACCTCTTCTGTTCGGACACCACGGCGGCCCTTTGTTCGCTCGACTGGGGTGGCCAGAGACGTTGCCGCCGGGCCGTCAGCCGCGCCGTGACGATCTCTGTCTTGCGGGCCACATCGACCAGCACGTGCGATCGGAGCGCCGCATCGAACACCAGATCGTACGCCTGCTCCGCNACGATCACCCGTTTCAGTGCGTTGGGGCGGTACTTCCGGGTCGTCTTGCTCTGGCCCTTGCGATAAACCACCGTGCGCACGGACTGTTTATGCTTGCCGCGGATCAGATTCACGAGGGTCACGTCCGCGATTCGTTTGCCGGTCGCCAGCTCGAATTCGGCAGGGCGCCCACTCAACGCGTCGAGTTCCCGCGCGGTCACCGCGGCTTCCACCGAGACGGTCGGATTCGCGCGGCCCCCCTTGCGAGACTTTTTCTGGGTGGCGCANGGAGCGTTGACCAGCGGCGCGTTGACCAACAGCACAGCGCATGCCGTCCAATAAATGCAGTTCCTCATCGCGGTGGCACCTATCGTTCTGACACCTTGTGTCGATGGGCCGGCCATCGACGGCCCGCTGCCTTCACAACGCCTGAAGCAACTCACCTTACCCTGCGCTCCTCCGCATCACCACCACGCCGACAGCGCATACCGCCGGTGCTGCAACCCAGCGTGTTTCAACGGTACCCCGTCTCCCCGTCCCGCGAGCTCGCAACGTCCCCGTACGGCCGTTGGCTCTCGAGTCCCCTGCGGAACGTAACCGCAAACAACCCTCTGCTGCGCGTGATACGGATCGAGGTGGCATCGCTATTGTAAACTCTGTTGTCGCGGATCGGATGTCGGAGAAACTCCGTGTGCACCACGATCCCTCCGCCAGTTTGGCGCACGACGTAGGTTCTGGCAATTCGATTTGCCGTCGCCTGGTTGGCAGCAGGCACGCGGACCCCTCCCCGGTCGCCTCCCGCTCGGCCCGCCTCGCTGGTCTCTATCGCGAAACGGACCACTGCCCAATGTCCTCCCAGGGGCCCAATGTCCTCCCAGGGGCCCAATGTCCTCCCAGGGGCCCAATGTCCTCCCAGGGGCGCTCGGTACCCGAAGAAACTGGGGCTGCACGCCAAACGCCCCAGAAAATCTAGTTTCTGCGACAGGATTCGGGTACAGTGGATCGACGACCCCTGCAACGGGTTGACCGGTTCTCGTCAGCGATCCTCGCTGCCGCGAATCGAGATGGCTGCGCCGGGCGCAGCCGCTGCTCATATTTCGCGCGGAGCGGACAGATGTTGGACATCGGTGATTTTCGCACCAGGACCTGTAGCGGTCCGACGCGCAGANCGTTTCTCAAGATCGGCGCGGGACTACCGATGACCTGCGGACTGCCCTGCGCGGCGCAACCATCCAGCGTCCAGGAACAGCCGAAGGCCAAATCCGTCATCTTCGTGTTCCTTTGGGGAGCGCCCAGCCATCTCGATACTTTCGATCCGAAACCGAANGCCCCCGCCGAATACCGGGGNCCCTTTGGCGTCATTCCCACGCGGACGCCGGGCACCCANTTCNCGGAACTGCTNCCGCAAACGGCCAGCCGCAGTGATCGCTTCACCCTNGTGCGNACCAACGTCGCCATCCCGACTTCCGCGGGACACCCCAAGGGAGGGACGGTCGCGCTCACCGGGTTCGAAGACGAACCTCAGCCGGTGCAACCGACCTTCGGTTCGATCATTGCCAAACACCGGGGTCACAGCGGTGCGCTGCCACCCTTCTTTTCGCTGGCCAATGGAAAATTGACCGCGGGCGGCGAATTCATTAAAGGAGATGGCGCCGGTAAACTTTCCGGGGCAAACGACCCGTTCATGGTCGGCTGCTCGCAGCGAGGACAAGTCGATATCCCGGCCCTGAAATTGCTAAAAGGCATGCCCCCCCACCGGATCAGTGACCGCCGGACCCTCCTGCAACNGCTCGANGTCGACCGGGCGCTNCTGGANACCGCCGCGTTCAAAGGATGGCGCCGCACGTACGGCTCGGCCTACAATTTGTTGATGGACCCCCGGGCGCGCGGCGCGCTCGATCTCACACGGGAAACGCAGGCCACCCGTACCAGATACGGTCAATCCCCCTTCGGCCAGAGCGCGCTGTTGGCGCGCCGCTTGGTTGAGGCGGAGGTGCCGTACATTCAGCTCAACTACAGCCGGGACGTCGATGCGTTCAACCCCGGTTATGAGATTGGGTGGGACACCCACATCTACAACTTCGAGCTGCTGCAAGATCAACTCTGTCCGATTTTCGACCGCGCGTTTTCTGCGCTGCTGGACGATCTCTACGATCGCGGGCTGATGGACCAGACGCTTGTCGTTTGCAAGGGGGAATTTGGCCGCACTCCCAAGATCAACAATCGCGCGGCCCGCGACCATTGGACGGGTTGCTATTTTTCCCTCTGGGCGGGTGCCGGCGTGGCCCCCGGGCGTGTGATCGGCGACAGTGACCGATTGGGGCAAGCCCCGCGCTCCGGCCCCCTTGTGACCTCGCTGAGAGTCGGTACCACCATCGCTGAGCTCACTGGNATGAGCAGCCAACAGCGCGCCGCGCTGCAGGTCCTCGAAGGGGGCACCGTGATCGAAGAACTGCTCTAGCTCGACGACCCCACCCCGGCAGGCTGAGATATGATGCCCACGGCAGATCGTCGACGTTTTCTAGCCGCCCTCCTGGGGACGCTCTTGTTACTGCCGCAGCCCCGCGGCGCGCGGCCCGCCGAGCCGATCCGGCTGACCACAGATGGGCGACTCAAGGCGAGTCCGATGTTCGTCAACCAAAGCACCGAACTCGTGTTCGCAGTGTTGGAGACCCCCCAGCGATACCGCATCATGCGGATGGACCTGGCTAGCGGGTCCGAACAACCGCTTCGCAAGGAGGCAGCAACGGCCGAGTTCGAACCGGCCGGGTCGCGCGACGGCCGTTACTATGCGTTTGTCCATCAACGCGGAGTCCTCAGCCTGTCGCTGGCCATCCTCGACACCCAATCGAACACCCTCGCCGAGGTGCTGCCGCCGGCCGGATTCGCAGGCATGCGCAGTCCCGCTTTTGCGCCTGATAATTCAACCGTCTTGTACTCGTTCGCCGACGGGGGACGACAGCAGATTTTCTCGACCACCGTACAGGCCAAAGGGACCAAACAACTAACCGACAGTCCGGGAGTCAACAACTGGCCCTGTTTCTCTCCAAACGGGGAGCAGATCGTTTTTGGCTCATCGCGCGACGGAAATTTCGACATCTACCTAATGGACCGCGACGGCACGGGCGCCCGGCGGCTTACGCGCAGCCCCTACCAGGACATACGCCCCCGTTTCTCGCCCGACGGAAAACAGATCGCCTTTGTCAGCCACCGCAACGGCAACAGCGAAATCTATCTGATCCGCCCCGACGGAACCGACTTGCAGCGCGTCACGCATCATCCCGAGCGGGACGACTACCCCGATTGGCACACGGATGGCAAACGGTTGGTGATCCTCTCCGAACGAGAGGGACAACACGACTTGTACCTGGTGGACATCCCTTGACCCTTCGTCGGAAGCAGCCGCGTCCCCCGCCGCAGACGTGCGGACCTCGGCGACGTGGCCACGACTGCGATCGCGGCGCCCGCCGAACGCGACTCGTAGAACGAGTGCTAACCCACCCATCTTGATTACGAGCGATCCGCAGATGATCGAATCAGCTCAAATCGATAGTTAGGCGTTTTCTCGGCGATGGCCGATGTTTTCCATGGTTCAACATGGCGCAGATGTTGGGCCCCATAAACTGCCGCATAGGCGCGACGACTGTGGCCACTTCGATTGGGGTAGCTGCGGTGAACCAGTCCGCTATCGAAAAAGATCGCATCTCCGGATGCACACTCGCAGGCGATCTGCCGGCTGAGATCGACTTCGTGGTCGTGCAGCAGATGCCCCTGGGTCGGGTGATCGTGGTGCCGCAAATCGTGCGCGTGGGTTTCAGGAATCAGGTGCAGGCATCCGTTCTCCACCGTCGCTGCATCCACGGCGAGCCAAAAATTGATTGCGTTTGGCTCGAGCTTGGGCCAAAAGGCCGTGTCCTGATGCAACGCGGCTTCGATCCCATGATGGGCCGGCTTCATGAACACGGTGTCGCTGAACATCTGGACGCCGTCTTGGAACAACGATCCGATCACATCGCAGATCGCCGGGTGACCGCCAAAAGCCCGGAAATAGGGAGGGTGATGGAACATATTCGACATCAGTCGCACCCGTTGGCGGCGAGCCAACTCGACACGACCCTGTGCCTGCGGCTCCCAGAATGTATAGAAGTCGTCGGGCAACCAGCCCGCGTACGGGATCACCGGTTTCAGTTCACCGTCGAGCAAGACATTGACCATCCGGTCGAGCTCCAACAGCTCGGTCCTCGAAATCAGCCGTCGAACAATCAAGTATCCCTGTTGCGCGAACTGCGTTCGCTGTTGTGGGTTGACTGCCATCGGTACAGAACTCCGGAAAACACCGTACTCACCCGGAACACGACGGGCAACGCTCCCCCGCAAAAGGGACACGCGGAGCACCCGTCTGACGCTCATTCGGGGTCGGTGACAATTCCCGCGACGTCACGATGCCAGAATATCCTGCACCACGTGACCGTGAACGTCGGTCAGACGGAAATCGCGTCCTGCGTGTCGGTACGTCAGCCGCTGGTGATCGATTCCCAACTGGTGCAGCAGCGTGGCCTGAAAATCGTGGACCGTGACGACGTTTTCCGCGACGTCATCACCCAGTTCGTCACTCGATCCGTAGGTCATACCGCCCTTGACGCCGCCGCCGGCAATCCACGAACTGTAACAGCGCGCGTGATGCCCGCGGCCATCGGTCCCGGGCGACTGCACAAAGGGACCGCGTCCAAATTCGCTCGTAAAGACAACCAGTGTGTCCTCCAGCATGCCCCTTGCTTTGAGGTCTTTGAGCAGCCCGGCGATCGGTTGATCGACATTCTTTGCCAGCCTCGGGTACTTGCTCAGATTGGCGTGGGCATCCCAGTTCTTGTCGAGACTCGTATCCCCGTCAATCAACTCGATGAACCGAACGCCCCGTTCAGCCAGACGGCGGGCGACCAGACACTGCCAAGCAAACGACGAGGTATCACCCTCTCGCAATCCGTACAGGTCCTTGGTCGCGCGGGTTTCACCGGCCAACTCGAACGCCTCAGGGGCAGCCATTTGCATTCCCGCGGCAGTCTCAAACGACTTGATTCGGGCCGTCAGATTAGAATCGCCCTCCCGGTCCTTGAGATACTGCCGGTTAAAATACTCCAGCAGGTTCAACTCGGTCTGCTGTTGCGCCAACGACCGACTCCGCCGCTGGATATTCGCGATCGGTTCGTCTCCCGGAATAATCTGCGTGCCCTGGTGCAAAACGGGTAGAAAATCGGCGCCCCAGTTTTGACCACCGCCGTACGGGATGCCCGCGGAAACGACCATGAACGATGGCAGGTTCTGGTTCTCCGTCCCCAGTCCATAGCTCACCCACGAGCCCATACTGGGGCGATTAAACGTCGCCGATCCGGTATGAATCCCGATCGTGGCGCCAAAGTGGTCACCGTTGATGTTCTTCATCGAGCGAATCACACACAATTCGTCGACCATACTCCCGATCTGGGGAAATAGATCGCTGACTTTGATCCCGCTTCGACCGTACGGNCGATGCCGCCACGCCGAGGCTTTGTAGTACTGCGATCCACTCCCCCGTTGTCGGTCATGATGCTGGCGCAGATAAGGTTTGTCGTCGAACGTATCGATGTGCGACACGCCGCCCGTCATGAACAGGAAGATGACGCGTTTTGCCGTCGGCGAGAAGTGCGGTCGCTTGGGCGCCAGGGGATTACCCGGATCACGCGGACNCGCAGGTGCAGCCGACAGTTCCGACAACAGGCCGGGCAACAACATTCCACCCGCAGCCAGAGACCGTATTACTCGTCGTCGCCCGATCGGTTTCGATGCCATCGTTGAACCACCCACCAGCTGCGTTAATCTACAAATAGGAATTCGTTACTACTGATCATTCCTCGCAAGTAGCCACTCCACGCCGCGCGCAACGCGTCGTCTGCGGCCAGCCCCACCTGACGGTACTGTCTTTCCGCAACCGCAAAATACTNTTCGGCTCGAGCCGTTTCACCGGTGTGGGGTAGTCGCCCGAAAATATGGCGGTACGCCCACTCCACTCGCCCGCTCAGGTCGGNGTCGACCGCNAGTGCTCGGACGGCGATCGCATCCGACTGTTCATGGACAAACTCCGAGTTCATCAGGAACAGCGCCTGCAAGGTCGTGGTCGTCGCCTTTCGTTCGGCTAATTGAATGTTGCCGTCTGGCCCGTCAAACAGGTCCAGGTACGGGTTCTTGTTGATCCGTTGCTGCATCATGTACACGCTTCGCTTGTCGGTCTCGAAGTCACCGACAAACGGCTCATGTTGACGGTAGAAATAGGTCAAATGATGATCAAACGGGTGCCGCCCTCCGGGCGCGCGATCCAAGCGATCACTGAACAACAGCACCGAGTCGCGAATCTGTTCCGCATCGAGTCTGCGGCGATTAAACCGCCACAGGTAGACATTGTTGGGATCGACTTGTCTGTTGCCGGGGATCTCAGCGGTCGATCGCCGATAGGCATTCGACGTCATGACGAGACGATGCATCGCCTTGATCGACCACCCCCGTTGGATGAAATAGCCGGCCAGCCAGTCGAGCAATCCAGGATGGGTGGGTCGGGCGCCCCGTATTCCAAAATCACTGGTCGAGGCGACGATCCCGGTACCGAAGTGGTAGTGCCAGATGCGATTCACCATCACCCGCGCGGTGAGGGGATTTTCGGCCGTGGCAATCCATTCAGCCAGTTCTTTGCGTCCACTCCCGCTGGCCCCCGGAGCCAGCTGTCCACCACCGAGAATCTGGAGAAACCCGCGCCGGACAACGGGTCCACGGGCCTGCTGCTGTGGGCTCCCACCTCTCTGAATGTTCGCGTCCTGGGGACGCGGACCGTCGACGACCGCGTAGGCGCGTTCCAAATTGGGGAACGCCTCCGCATGAGGTCGGCGTTGTTCACGCACCAACAGCACATGCTGCCAGGCCTTCTCTCGCGTCTTGGTGGGGTCGTCGATCTTCTTTCTCTGAAAAACCCGATACAAGTCGAGCGCCGCGCGTTCTTTCTGGTCCCAAACCGCCAAGGTTTTTCGATGCCCGGCCAACACCGCGTCCGCCTTTTCGCGCCCGATCCGGTACACGAAATCCTGTCGCCACGGCTTGTGTTCGGCGCCCGGGTGGGGATAGATCGAACTGGCAAACATCCCGTACAGCGCGTAGTAATCCGCCGTCGGAATGGGGTCAAACTTGTGGTCGTGACAACGGGCGCATCCAACCGTCAGGCCGAGGAACGTCCTCCCCACATTGTCGATCGTATCTTCGATCGTGATGTGCCGAAGATTGTGTGGACTGACTCCGATCCGGCGGGAGATCGCGATGTAACCGGTACCGATGATCTGCTGCCATCGCTGATCATCGTTCTGCGACGCCAGCAGGTCTCCGGCGATCTGCTCCTTGATGAACTGATCATACGGTAGGTCGCGATTGAACGCCGCGATCACGTAATCGCGATATTTGACCGCTTCGGGGATCGGAAAATCAGAAGCATCGCCGGCCGTGTCCGCATAGCGCACAAGATCCAGCCAGTGTCGCCCCCAGCGCTCCCCGTACTGCGGAGAATCGAGCAACTGATCGATCAGAGTCATCCAGGCGCCAGCGGGATCGGCGCCGTACGACTCGACGAACGCCACGACGTCGTCCGGCGAAGGGGGCAAGCCAATCAAGTCATACGTGGCGCGGCGAATCAACTTGGTGGGATCGGCAATGTGGCCCGGCTCGAGCCGCCGCCGGCCCAACTGGGCGCTGATAAAGTGGTCGACGGGGTGGGTTTCCTGAGACGTCGAGAGGTCGGCCACGGCGATCGGCTGGAACGACCAGAAACCCCTCTGTTGATCGGTGATCACGTATTTTTCCATTCGTTCGACCGGTGGGGCGTAGACCGCGCCGTCAGCGACCCACTTGGAAATATCGGCAATCTGCTGGTCGGTGAGCTTCTTCAGCGGAGGCATTTTCCGTTTACCGCGGTGCTCGATGAGCGCAATCAACAGGCTCTCCGCTGGATTGCCCGGCACGATTGCCGGTCCCGACTTGCCACCCTTGATCGCCAGATGGTGCCGATCGAGTCGCAGCGCCCCCTTGCGTGATGTATCCGCGTGACAGCGGTAGCAGTTCTTTCGCAACACGGGTTCCACCCGTCGCTGGTAAAACTCCCGTCTCGATTCGGGCCACACGGCTCCGGCGGCGATCCACTTCTCGAAATCTTCCACCACACGTGGCTCCAGCGCAGCACCGGGGGGCATTTTCAGCCGGCTCGCGGTGCGCGCGATCGCCTGGTACAGCAGACTCTTCTGCGGTTCTCCCGGGACCACCGCGGCGCCATGATCTCCTCCGGCGAGCAGGTCTTCCCGTGAATCCAGCCGCAGACCGCCCTTTTGCTGATTGCCGTGGCATTTCTGGCATGTCTTCACCAACACCGGCCTGATTCGAGACTCGAAGTGCCGCGACACGTCGTCCGCCGAGGCGAATTGTCCCAGCATTAAGAGCACCACCGGCGAGATAGGGCAGTTCTTCATACGTCGAGCTTGAAGGGCGCAGGGCCAGAACGACCAATCCTTGACCCCCTCATCGTACCCGCTTTCCCCGCGCGGGGGTGCTCCAACTGGTAGCAACTGTCGATCGAATCGAGGCACTCGTCCCCCCTGTTTGCTGCTTGAGGTCTAGCGGGTCGGTCAAATAGAATCCTGGCAGTAAGACGTCCGGGATTCGCTGGCCGCAGCGACTCGGACCACCGCAGCAGTCTGTGAAGTCTGCGTGTGGCAGATGGGTGTATCGCCTTGCCGGTTTCCGACGCGATCGTGTTCGCCTTCAGCTTGGCACGCTTGCCGCCGGCGCGCAACCCGCCCACCGGTCACCGACGACGGCACCTCTCAAGGAGCGCAAAGTCGGCCATGAGAGCTTCATTACGCGTCCTATCCCTATTGGTACTCCTGGCCTTGGGTCGCTCGACCGCGGCGCAATCGGGTCCCAAGATCGCCCCCCACAAAAAGATCCTCGGCTTCGCGGTCAACACGGTCGATCCGGCCTATCTGAAGGAGCATGTGGCGGACATCGAGCGGCTGCCGCTGGATGGACTGAACATCTCGGTCTACCCCGATGACTGGGGACCCCACAGGAGCGGGCAA
>PADE01000073.1 GCA_002702965.1 Planctomycetaceae bacterium | reverse complement strand
GACGAAAAGATTACGAAACTGCTCACGCAACTCTCCAGTGGATGGGGCAAGGCCGCCCTCACCAAAGATACGGACCACCTGAACCGGATCTGGACCGACGATTTTTCCTTCATCATGGCTGACGGCACCGTGAATGACAAAAAAGCCAACCTCGCTTTTTTCGAGGATGATACCAACACCTACACCGGCGCCGCCAATACCGCCTTCAAGGTACGCGTGTACGGCAAAAACTTCGCCGTCACAACGGGGGATAACCATGTCGTAGGCAAGGACAAAGACGGCAAGCCGTTCAACAATAAATGGCGATTCACGAATGTTTGGGTGCGGAAAAACGGCAAGTGGCAAGTTGTTGCGGGTCATGCTTCCGGGCCATTGCCACCGTCAGCCACATAATCACACAAATCGCCGCCCTTGCTGTTAGCGGCAAACAACGCAGCAGCCACGTGACACGGTGGTGAGTGAATCGATTCACGAGCAGGCCGATGAACGCGGGGACACGGCACACTCGCCGCGAGTCAAACTGCCGCCGGAAGAGCGACTAAGATAACGAGACGATCACTCCGCAGCGTTTGTTTCAGTCCCCGCGGAAATCGGCTGGCCGCCGCGAGTGGGGCAAGAAAGTGTCGGACAAGCAAGAGCGTCAACGTGTGGGACGCGGCCACCGGCCAGGCCTCAATGGCCCTCTCGACCCCAGCCCACTGTACCAGCCTCTATTCTGGTGGCGTCTGGAACCGCATCCCGAAGGGGCCGCACATGAAACGTCTGCTGGGTTTGCTGGTGGTGGGGGGGTGTTCTGCCAAGACAGTTGAGGTCGCCGAACCCGAGGCGGTTGCGGTGCAGAGTCCTGAAGCCGCCAACGTCGAGGACGTGAAAACGGTTGACATAGAGGAGACTGAAGTGCGGAGCGGTTTGAGATATAGGCTAAACAGCGAGACACCGTTCACGGGAACTCTAGTCCAAAACTATGAAAATGGGCAACTGAAGAGTGAAGGGACTTACCAGGATGAAAANCGAGATAGGAAACAGACGCGGTGGCATGAGAACGGGCAGAAAAAGTCGNAAACAACTTTCAAGGATGGAAGCAAGGTGTCTGAAACAAAGTGGGACGAAGAGAGCGATGCACACTGCGTGACTTGGCAACGCGCTATCGTGCAGCATCCTCTCANTGCAGAAGGATTTCGAAAATGAAATATNTGTTGACGCTCCTGCTGGCTGCGCTCTGTACGGCCAATACTTTTGCCGCCGAACCGNTGCCCAAAAAATGGATCGATGCCACTGCTTACGTAGTTCCCAAGCATACCGCGACCGAAGGGGAAGGCTACTTCTCAATTATCGAGGGGCACAACCGTCGCCTCTACATCGGTACGCATGCAAACGCAGTCAACTCATGGCTGGTCGAGTTTGATCCGGCAGCTGAGAAAATGAAAATCGCGGTCGATGCCCATAAGGCGATCGGCAAGGATCTAGGGGGATTCGGCGCGCAATCCAAAATTCACACTCGCAACAACACCGGGAAGCTGACCGGCAAAATCTACTTCGGCACAAAACAGGGTTACCCGGCCGCAGGCGAAAAGCGGGAAGACTATCCCGGTGGCTATCCCATGGTGTACGACCCCAGCACGGGCGAAACCAAGGTCTACCCCATTCCCGTGCCGCATCAAGGTATCAACAGCATCACACCCGATGAAAAACGCGGCGTGGCGTACATCTCGACCTGTTCCGATCATCGGCCCGGACCGGGGGAGAACGCGGTCTTGCTGGTCCTCGACCTGAAAACCGGCAAGTACCGCGAATTGATCGACACCGAGCACTATTACGGATTCATCGTCGTCGATTACCTGGGGCGTGCGTATCATCCAATNCTGGGAGGCGACATCGCCCGTTACGATCCCGCGACCGAACGGCTCGAACGACTGACGCAAACGATCGACGGACAGCCGCCGAGCGAGGCAACGCGGCTGGCGTTGACCAAGCCCCGTCCCGATCCGATCAACTGGGACATCTCGCCCGACGGCAAAACATTGTACGCGCTGCCGATGAGTGGCAACGGTTTCTACGCCTACGACCTGACCGCCAAAGGGAGTGCATTACCGGGACGTTCGCTGGGCATATTGATTCCCGGCGCAAAGAGTACCGACTGCCGCGCCATGTGCGTTGGTCCGTCCGGAACGGCTTGGGCTGCCATCACCGAAAGCGTCGAGGGCATCCGCCTGCTGCATTTGGTCCGATATCGCGCAGGCGACAATGCTCCGGTTGATCTTGGTGTGGTGTCTGTTCGCAATCCGGACTTTACGCCATTTACCGATGAAGCAGGCAAGACGTTACCCTTCCACGCCGGGTTCACTAAATTGACAAACGGCAGGACGATAACGCGTTACGTCATTTTGGGCGTCTGCGAATCGAAAGATGGTAACGTCAACATCATGGCGCTGAGTCCCTACAGCCTGTTGCAGGTCCGGGCAGCGGACATTGCGGCAGCATCGCCTTAGATGTCCTGATTTGACGATCGAATCCGCATTTCCTGTGCGGATGACGTGGCATGTTTTCGTTGCGGACGCNCTCCCCGACGCATGCGCTCGATCTGCGGCCAGCGGCCGTCCATCGCTGAATAGCACAAGTAGCCGAGGAGGGACCCGAACGAGAGGTGGTTTTCCACGGGAAAAAGTATGTTCTCGCAAAAGCGGGGGACTCACCGGGGATCATTGGCACACATTGGAAGCCAGAACATGGACCTGATGGAGCGGCACGCGCCATTGGAACGCGCTCTCAATATCTCAAACCAACGTGCGCTGGCATGCTTCCAAACGAATGACCACCGTGACCTCCAATGAGATGACCGTTCTCGGGCGTCATCGCGCCCAGGACACCCGAGCCAGCGGTCATGCTCGGACTCACTCCCGGGTGAACCAGAACGAATACAGTCGCGGCGTGTCATGCTTTGCGCGCAGGTGAAAGGACAGCGCGACGGTACGTTGGCTGGGTGGCAGGCCCGGCCGGCCCCGCCAGACGGCGGTCGTGTCAAGATGGTCGCCGGTAATGGGTTGGCATGCTTCGGCCGAGTAGCCGTCAATCGGTTTGTTCGTGCGGGGATCAATCAGTTCCACTCGGATCTCCGCCCCGTCGGGGCAAAGGGCGTTGACGTGCAACCGTCTCGCCTCGTCCGGCACGTGGCAGGGGATGGTGGTGAGTCTGCCCGGCGCTTGGCTGTCGGTTAATCGCATGGACGTGAAGCCATCGCGACGAAGCGTTGCCAGTCCGGGCAATGTCTGCCAGCGCGTGCCGCCGTCCGCTTCANGACGCTCGCTGCCGCCCCCGTAGTAGAGACGGATTTCGTGCTCGCGAAACACCGGCATCGTGGGCAGGATCACGAGCGCNTCCCACTCATCCGNCTCGCCGACCGGGATCACTTTCTGCCCGGGCTTGACATGGCGGAACCACTCGGAGTCACGACTGACCGCCAGCTCAATAGGCATGTTCCGCGGATCGTGTTGATCCTGGTACAGCGCCACATAGTAGCCTTCGTAGGGAAAGCAGACGGTGTCATGAACCTGTCCGGTGGGCCCACCGACAGCTGGAGGCGTGCCACGAATCGCAGGATCGATCACCGGCAGCTCCGGATGCGCCGTCCAGTGCACACAGTCGGGACTCGTGATTAACGACGCTCCACGGCGGCGGAGATTGAGCGATGTGAACCCGTACGCCTTGAATCGCTTGCGTGGGTCCGGCTCGTTCGCGTCGCGGAAGGCGCATTGTGGAATCACCGACAGGGGTTTGGCCTGATCACCNGGAAAGACGACTTCGCCTTCCTCTCGTTCGAAATGAATGCCATCCGGCGAAGTCAGCACATCGACCAGAAATCGCTCATCGCGCGGATCCCACGACTTGCCGTACTTCCCGGTACGAGCGATGTCGAGATGCTCGCCGCTGTTCCAGAAGTAGAGTGCCTTGTAGCGCCGTTTCGGGTCGGCTTCTCCGTCGTCACGGAAGATCACGGGCGAGTGCCGGANATACGGCAACAGGTTGTTGTCCCGCGACCCGTTTCGTTCGACCATTCCGATGCGCACGCGTTTCCAGGCCAGCCCGTCCTGACTTTCCGCGTAGCCGCACTGAATCCAGTCATACCAGGGACTGTACGGTTCGCCGCGACGTCGTTCACGAATCCCCGCGTACCACATGCGGTAACGACCATTGTCCAGCATCACGCGACCNTGGTTGAAGACGCGGTCCTGATCGAAGGCGCCGACCGGTCCTCGCTCCATCAATGGATTGTTTACGTGCTTCACTGCGGTTTCGACCTGCAAAGTCACGTGTGTGCAACGTGCCACTTCGAGCATGTCCAGGAACAGAGTCCTTTGCCCGAGTGCCGGTTCCAGTTCGACGCCTCTTTCGCAGCGGAAGTCGGTCCGCCGAATCGGAGGTTCGCAAGTGAGCAGCAGGCCGACGTCGCGCGACCGGTGCTGCGCTCTCCGTTGGAGTGACCCGCCGCTTCGCTTTTCAACACTCAGACGACCGATCGGCAGCAGGTTGGCATCGAACCGCGGCCGACGGAAGTAGATGCGGGGGCCGTTGACGACGTCACTCCAGCGGTCGCCCATCCAGCGCGCCCAGAATGTGCTTTGGCGGGTGTTGTTCGCAAAGAACAGCCACGCGACACCATCTTGGTCGCGAGTCAGGCCGGGCGAGTGGTTTTCGTCGGAGGTCAACCAGCGATCGGTCATTGTCAGTGGCAAGTGTTTCTGCCACAGGCCTTCCGCCGAGCGGAAATAGTAGCGCAGGTGTCCAAATTCGCTTTCGGCAACAAGCAACACCTGGTCGCCGACGCACAGGATCGTCGGCTGTCGCCCGGGTCCCAGCAGTTGCACGTCCGCGCCCGACCGCGGCTTGTCGATGCGCGTGTAATGGACCTGCTCGGCGGAATCGCTCCAGGCGAAATGCATCCTGCCGCGGTCATCCGTNTCAGCGACCGGCGCGAACATCGGTCTACCGCGGTGGAATTCCCGCGAGCGCCAACCCGCACCCCTGCGGCTGATGCCAACCGATTCCGTCTGGCGATCATGCGTTTGTTGCCAGGTCAGCGCAATCCCTTGATCCGTGGCGAACAGATCGCCCAAACAGTAGTCGCCTTCGCGAATCNTGCGCGCGCGAACCCACTCGGGCTTCTGTTCGACCCGCGCTTGCGAGTACTGGATGCCGTGTGGGCCCGTCCACGCCAGGTGCAGCGTCTCGCTCTCCAACACGACGCACCCGCCAAGTCCCCACGGTCCACTCCCAGGAACGGTGCCGTTTGCACCAACCAGCAGCCCGACGTCCACGAAATCTTCCAGCGAAGTCGGAGCAGCATCGCTACGACTCATCAGCAAACGCAACTCAGCCGGGCCCATCATCTCGGAGTGCGTCAGCAGCAACCAGCGCCCGTCCGATAGCCTCGCGACCTGGCGGCCGTTGTTCGGGGACTTTAAGACGTCAAGCAATTGTCGATTCAGCATGATTGTGCGATCTTGATGAACGCGCGCGGCCGCCAACTACGATGGGGCAACAGCCGAGAGAGTGTACCATGGCTGAATTCGCAAGNTCAGCCGAAGCCGCTGGTTCTCACGANTCGCGCTACNGCGGTTGTGANATCAACAGCCGCGATTGCCCACGACGTGGTCGACGTGGCTTCAAACTGCAGGAGGAATCCATGTTCCACAGCCGTTTGTCAGGCTGCACCATACTGTTGTTGATCACCACAGCGTCGCTCGTTCAGGCGGCCGATCCGGTTCCCATCGGGGATCATCGCGAGCTGTTCGTTGACGATCTGTTGATTGACGCACTACGCAACACCCGGCTGAGGTTGCATGCGCCCCACAGACAGGAAATCGTCTTCCGGTTCGACAAGCCTTGGGAGGGCCTACACTCGGGATACGAAACCGTCCTCCGCGATGGAAAGCNGTTGCGGATGTACTATCGCGGACTGCCCATCGCGAGCGCCGCGCTGGGAGCTGAAGTCACCTGCGTTGCGGAAAGCCGAGACGGCGTCCACTGGACGAGGCCCAACCTCGGCCTGTTCCAGATCAACGGCACGAAAGCCAACAACGTCGTGCTCGCGAATCACGGAGCGTGTCACAACTTCGCACCGTTCATCGACACCCGCCCTGATTGCCCGGCCGATTCGCGATACAAGGCACTCGGTCGCGGCCGGCCGCTCGATCCAACCATTCAGACTCCGTTTCNACATGGTTTATATGCCTTCCAGTCGCCCGACGGATTGCGGTGGAAACAGGTCGGTGACGGACCGGTGATGACCCAAGGTGCTTTCGACTCACAAAACAACGCATTCTGGTCGGAAAGTGAGAAGTGTTACATTTGTTACTTCAGGGTATTCCGCGACGGCATCCGCTGGATTGCACGCTCGACGTCGGACGATTTTGTCCACTGGCGCGATCCCGTCGATCTGGAACTTGACGGTAAACCGCGGCAGCATCTCTATACCAACCAGCTCACGCCGTATCCCCGCGCGCCGCAGATCTCTCTCGGTATGCCAACACGTTTCTTTCCGGGGCGTCGCGCCGTAACACCCGCAGAGGCCAAGCGGATCGGAACGCCGACCGGAACGTGGAACTATGCCAGCGACTGCACGGACATCCTGATCACCTCCGCGCGTGGCGGCAGCAACTTTAGCCGGACGTTCCTCGAGGCTTTCATCCGACCGGGACGCGATCTGCGGAACTGGACATCACGTGCCAACTATGCCGCACGTGGGATCGTGCAGGTCGCCGGTGACGACATGATGTTCTTCGTTAAGCACAACTCGGGGTATCCCACCGCACACATCCGGCGTTACACGATCCGTCCCGATGGGTTCATCTCGGTCTACGGACCTTATATGGGCGGCGAGTTGATCACGCAGCCGCTGACGTTCGATGGTCAACACCTCGCAATCAACTACGCGACCTCGGCTGGAGGCTCTGTCCGCGTCGAGGTTCAGTCGCCCAACGGCGAAGCGATTGCGGGCCTGGCACTTNCCGACTGCAGCGAAATGATCGGAGACCGTTTACAAGGCCGTGTTCAATGGAAACGTGAACCAGAGCTGGCCAGGCTCGCCGGACAACCGATCCGGTTGAGATTCGTTCTGCGCGACGCGGATCTCTACTCCATCCAGTTTGTCAGGTAGCTTCGCGAGATGGGGCGAGCCGCAGTCGCGTCAAGAACAGGAAAGCCACAACCTCTCCGAGGTCATGGGTCCAGGGAGTCGCGGTGGAGGGACTTGAAACCGCGACACGCGGATTAGGATTCCGCTGGCAACCCGCAAAAATCGCGGCAAGAATGCACACCCGGAAAACTGCGCAGCGCCCGGTGCAGCAGATGAAACCACTACCGTTCGCCGCGACCTCGATTTNCTGACCGTGATCGAAACGNGGGCGGACCTGCCGCCCGCGGTCAAGGCCCGTATCGTGGCGATAGTGAGGACGTCCGATGCATAGCCCATCGGTCCCCGCGCCGGGTGCGGAGGCCAGGTCACCAGGGATGCCACGCATGTGGTGCGAAATGCACACGCTGAGCGACTTCAGTAACTCGCACCGGCGCGGCGGCCGACTTACCCATTCGCCTAAAACCGATGGACAAAATGCCCATAAAGAAAATTTGCGTCGAGATTGGTGGGCACTCCGGACGTCGTGTCGTAGAACGTTCCCGACCAAAAGTGAGAATAGCCCATTCGCAACTGTGTTTGTTCGTTCACATCGTATGTTGCTAACAAATCGAGCTCGGTTCCTAACGTCTGGCTACCGGCCGAACCCGTGGTCAACCCGGCAAAGGGGCGCATGTTCGTGTTGTACGGTACGTCGTTCCCATTTGCCAAGGAGAAGAAGTGACACCAGGCCACCAACGTCAATTGTTGTGTGGGCCGTGTGGTCAAGCGAACATTGAGATCCTCGAGGTTGCGACGACCAAAGAGATCCATGAATCCCAGGTAATAGTGGACTCGTTGCACATACGTATGAAAGCCGTTGCCGACCGTGTTGTCACCAGATGCCCAATCGTAAAACACCCACAGCTCGGGTTGCCACATGACAGAAGCGAACTTGCGTCCACCCCCTCCCGTAAAGAAGCCCGCGTCATGGTTCGTATCATCTGGGTTTTCCCCGAGTTGAACGCCACCCTCAAATTCATAAACCCAGGCATCGACTCCGCCGTAGTAACGACCGCCCAGTGTGTCATAACGAGCGCCGCCCTCCGACGTTAACAGGTCGTATGCCAGCCAGTACAGATCCAGCTTGTCATTTTCAAGTCGCTTGTAAGTCGAGAAAACGCCATAGAGCTGCTGGTTCGGGTTGGGATTGTCAAAAGTGCGGAAATGCGCTCGGTCGCGAAAGACCGGCCGAATCCAGAAAGGGTTGATCTCCCAGTCGTCACTTTCCCAGATAAAGCGGACACCATCATGCGTTCGCCGTCGATTGGCCCACCCCGGAGCCATCATCAGCCGGGCCGACCCGTAACGAACTTCTTGACGCCCGACGCGAGCCGTAAGCGTACCTTCACCCTCGTACACAACCGCGTTCACGTGTGCTTGATACAAATCGTGTCGATTGACCTCTCGGGCTCTTGAGGGAAACCTCTCTCCGGAGCTGGCGGCGTCAATCAAGCCGACCCGAAACCGCAAACGAGAATTCAACTCGCCATCAAACCACAGACGTGTTTGGTGGAGCCAAAATGAGTCGTCGACTCCCGACAATCCACCGGTCGCACCCGGACGCATATTGGTTTCGCGATGGTGCCGCGCCCGATAGCTGCCGCCAACGTCCAGCCAGCCGGAGGTACCCAACGCAATGTCTTTCAGCGGCTTCTCCGCCAACCAATGCCCGCCGAGACAACAATCACAGGATTTTGAACCCGCACAATCCGTGTGATCAATACAATCGGTTATAGAATGCCCGGCCGGAACAATACGTTCTTCAACAAGCACCGGTTGGGGTTCATGACACCGTGCTACGACGCCGTTCAGCAACACGCCCGCAATCGCCGCGATCCATGTGCGTCTCACGGATAATCCTCTTCCATCGGCCTAAACAACGAAAACGTCGGTTGTCATCTACGTCGTCACGATTCCATCCCGGTTACGAGAGAAGTTCTTGGTTGCGGAATATCCTCTACATCCGGCGCAACACCCGCAGCACCAGAACGCTTCGACCCCAAACCACAACGGANGTCCTCTCGGCAAAACTAGATTTTTCCGGGGAGACCTGCCCCAGCTGCCGGCCAGGTCGTGCCTCGCTGACAGTCAGGCAGAAGCGAAAGACCCACTCCGAGACGCTGACCAGGGCCCGGGAGCCGTTCGCGCCCGGCCACTGCCCACACGCCGCACCACCAGTCTCTANATTGGTGTCGTCTGGAAGCGCGTACTGAAACGGCCACACATGAAACGTCTGCCGGTGGTGGGGATGGTCGGGTGTGGTGCGGAGGAGTCGGGAAACCGCACTGGGTCTGAGTCGGAAAGCTCCACCACGTTGGAGCCGGAAAACATCGCTGCGTTAGAAGAATTGAGCGCCCAAATCGAACCGGCGTGTGGCCAGATAACCAACCGGGCTTTTCCGTGGGTCTCAGCGACGCCCCGGACCAAGCGTACGACGCAAGGAAATGTTATCCACGTCCATCTTTTGGCCATACTGCATCACGAGCACGGATCGAAGGTCCGATCTGGCGATCGCCACTTTTTCTGTCGTGTAGGTATTGCTTCCATTGCTGATTGATCCCCAAGTCTGTTGGTGGTCCAGGTCAACCCAGATCTTCACCGTGACCCGACGCCCCACCATTTCGCCAGGGGCGACCTTGACGTACCGNCGTTGGTTGTCCCGGGCTGAAATGACGCTCGGATCAAAACTCCATGTACTCGAATCGATGGGGCCCCACAGTACACCCTGATTGGTGACCACGTCCCCGACATTCAATCCAATGTTGCTGTTGCCGGCNCCAGCGACCCATACGTCGGCGGTCAGCAATACTCTTCCGTATTGCGGCAATTGGATCGGGCGTTCAAACCAACCAATCTCACTACCCGCGCCCGGTTTGGTTGTTCCCCCTGCAATGCCAAACGTGCCGGGAGGTCGGGTCGCATTTCTGGACGTGGCCAGCCGTCGTATCATGACATCCTCGTCCGGCTGGTCCACCTGCCATTCGAATGGTTCGTGTTTAATCGAAGTCGGCGACACGACGGAGTCAAAGTCTTCTTCGTAAACTATTTTCAATACTTGGTAATCGGGAAAGGTCCAGGGCTCCTTGCCGAGCAAAGGTAGCGAACCGCCCCGGAATGTTTCTGGCAAGTGGGCGGCGAGAAAATGGCTGTGTGTCATGTGACCTTTGACATTCAGAGCGCCGAGTTTGCCGTCGGGAAACAACGCATCGTCGCCATCAAATAAGACACCNTTCTTAGGGTCCAAACCGGCGACAACGAGCACGTCCAACGCGTTGCCGGCAATCGCCACCTTGCCAATGGTACCGGCGGCGAACCGATCATCGTCACCGCCGTAAAGACCATCCTGGCCAAAATCGGCGCCTGCAAAGAGGTACAGGGAAGAGGCATTGCCGTCGATGCGAACCTCGCCAATCGTGTGGGACGCGACATGGCCGGCGGCGGCGTGGCGAGCGTGTAGATGCCCCAGTGTTCCCCGGACACTGGCCTGCCAGTTTCTCACGATTGCCCCCCCTGCAATCCGCCGTACGTCGCCAACGACGTTCCAGATTCCCGGTCCGATCTGGCCGGTGATCGTCACATCTCCCAGCGTTGGTTGGTTGGTGTTGTCGCTTAATGTCAGATTGGCCTGGAAATTTCCCGGCACTTCTGCACGAACGTCACCCGTGATCTTCAATGCCGCCAGCCGCGGTGCCTGAATCACATCGGCCGATTGATCCGTATCCAGCCAATCGGTAGCCGTGATTGACGCAATCGGCAGTTCAGATTGAAGCGTCACATCACGAACACGCTGAAAGAGAATGGAGACGCGATCGTTAAGATCGCCCGACGCCCCGATTGTGATATGGGATTGGCTTACATTGCCGAGTTCGATGCGTTTGACCGCACCGGTAGTGAGCCGACCCTCCAGGTCCACGCAAGCGGCGTCAATGCGGCCAATAGATTCTTTCACGACGATGTCGCTGATACCCAGTCTGCCATCGCCCCCGGTGGCTTCGAAGGCAAATGAACCATCGGGCCGGCTGTCGTTAACAACAAGCGAGAAGAACCGCAGCCGCTCGCCCTGCAGCATGATCGTGCCATCATCGACCGTGGTTCGAACGTTCCCGCCGGTCAAACCGACCATACCCACGGCTTGGTCCAAGGTAAGGCTGCCACGTGTACCGTCCGCGTCGACGATCGAGATCGTATGGTTCGTGCCGGTGCCAATTGGAATCTGGAAAGGTTTATCCTCGTAGTGAACCTCCAGGTAGGCGAAATTCCACACCACTGCATGGAACTGGTCGTTGGTGCGCAACCGCAGCTCGATCAGATTGTCTCCAGCCTTCACTAGCGCAGCATCTAGTTCGAATGCAAGCCAATCTTTCGACGTTGGTTTGATGGTGTTGAGCTGTTTGCCGTTCAGGTGGACAGACTTCCACATCGGAATGTCAAACTGCCTGGCGTGAGACAATTGCAGTCGCAGGCGGGCGTGAGCAACCTTGCCGTTGGGTGCGTTTGCCACGATGTCCTCACCTACCGGTAGGGACACGGTCACTGTTGCGCCAGGTTCGCAGGTGATGGGAAGTCGGTTCGGTACAACCCACCCCGGTCGGTGGTAAGCGCCNACCGATGTCGTATGGTCGACGCTGTACAATTTGTCCAGGCCTTTGAGTTTCTGTCGCGAACCGATCTCATTGAGTTTCTGAATGCTCTGGGCCAAAGGCTCGTACCCATCTTCCGGCGGGTTGTAATCGTAGACAAAGACGCCATCTCCCCCGGCGTGCCAGATGTTCATGGCCGTACCCCGCCAGGCTTCCACCGTGCGATCCAAGGGACCTTTCACCATGCCTTTGCGACTGATACACGGATAAAAAGGGACTCCGTACTGGTGTGTCAATGCGGTCAGTGCGCGTACCTGGGGCGCCATGGCCTGTGGTGTGTAGCCACCGTCGCCAGCCAGCACATCGACCAGGTCTTCTTTCAACCAGGTCTTGATATCCAGCCCGACAAATTGGGATCGTTCCACTGTCAACGGAACGCTGGCCGCAATGATCAGCGGCCGGCCACGCCGTCGGCCTTCGCGTTCTGTCATCTGGCGGATCCGGCGTAATAAGTCATTCATCATCTCGACGTGCCGGGGCTCAACCGGTTTGAGCTTCTGAGTGGGCGGAAAAAACTTGATGTGCCGCCAGTAGTCGAGGTGAAGTCCGTCCACATCGTAGCGTTGGCACACGTCTTCCAACACGCGGAAGATCTTTTCCCGCACTTCGGGTATTTCATAGTTCCAGGAGGACCAGAACCAGCGAGGGTCACTCTCCGGATACTTACTCCGGTCTTCTGGTTTACCCAACACAAAATCGAGGTGTTCACGCTTCCATGGGGGCAGTTCTGCCGGACTGAACGAATCGTGAATGTCGTTCATCCTCAGCGCAAACAGGACCTCCATCTCGCGTTGGTGACAAAAGTCGATTGCCAGCCGGAGCGTTTCGGTTCCGTGGGCCTTGAGCGCCAGAACTTGCTTCCGCAACTGCCCGATGGGTTCACCGACATCGGCGGGTAGATCGGCGTAATTGTCACCGGTCTTACTCAGATGCGTGCCCATGATCGTGCCACTACTGCCGGTGCAGTACCACACACTGTCGACCTGCGTATCGATGATCTGATTGAGCCGTGTTTCCAGAAAGGTCTCGGGCGAGTCGTACGACCGCGATGTCTGCGCCCCGTCGTCGTAGTAAATGATGCGCCGCTGGCGTCGGGCGGCCCGCTTTCGCCTCTGAGTCAGACTGGCCTGATGGCCGGGGTGTATCAGACCTGGGTCGGTGGATTCTTGGGTCTGCGCGTCGGTCGAACGGACGGGGAAAACGTCGCCGGAAGCGATCACAAACGCCAGCACAATCAACGCCATGGGTTTGCCGCAAAAAAGTCGCCTGCCCATCGGCAATCGGGTGACACGCATCGCGAAGTCTCCGAGAAGTTGGCCGTTAACAACCTGGTGATTTGGTCTAAGTCCGTAACAGGTAACTTTCACCGGACGATGAGCGCCTCGTAAGGGCACCACCTGTCGGGCGCACCCGTCTCGACACAGAGCCAGCTCCGACAGGCTTTCTCGGCGACGTTCGGGTCTGGGGCCATGTGCACGATGCCATGTGCACGATGCCGCCCTCTTTTTCCCCGTTGGCCGCTCTGCAGGGGCGATCCCGGGTC
>PADE01000072.1 GCA_002702965.1 Planctomycetaceae bacterium | reverse complement strand
TGCTTCATCGACCCACTGCTTCATCGACCCACTGCTTCATCGACCCACTGCTTCATCGACCCACTGGGCACACAGCATCTGCTGGATGACGTTGGTGGTCAGGCCTATCATCGGACAGATCGGTTGCTGGCGGCCGGGAATCCGGATCACGCCGTGTGATTCGGGTGAAAAGTTCTCGAAATGAACCTGACAGTGCGCAAACGGGCCGTTGGGTGGCGTCTCACCGTCCAGGGTTGCGGGCCCGATGCCGATGACCAGGGCGCCCTCCTGCCACGCCGCCTGCGCGATATTCATTTCTCCCGTGTGGGACGTGTGACAGGCGAAACACGGGCCCGCTGGGGGTGACGAACGCAAACAACTTCGTGTCCGGCAGGCCGGCGCACGGCGCGGGATGGCCTTTCAGCGGGCGTGCACCCAGCAGATCTCGCCGTCAAATTGGGCAACGACCGTTGAGAGTGCGATGGGCGCGCGCGCAACGTAAGGTCGTACATTCCACCTGTGTGCCCATTCCCGTGGGCACGGACCGCCGCTGCGAAAGCGGGCCGCGCTGACGCTCCTTTGGCAGACCTGTAGAAACTCCGCGGGAGGTAAGCGATACTGCCCGAATCCCGGGACGACCGTTGGCTGTCTCGCTCGACCACCGGTCGTCGGCTGCGTCCGCCGCAATGCGGGTTTCCACTCGATTGGCAAATCGGGTCGAGGCACTGATAAACGAGGGTACGATGAGATTATTTGCCGCTGCGAAACTCCTCACCGCGACGCTCCTGCTGTGTCTGACCGTCGACGTCAGCGCCGCGACTGCCAACCGGGTCTCCGTAGGCACCGCCCCGAGCAAGCGCCCCAACATCCTGTTTGCCATCGCTGACGACTGGGGATGGCCTCACGCGGGTGCCTACGGAGACCCGGTTGTCAAGACACCCGCCTTTGATCGGCTGGCCCGTGAAGGGCTGTTGTTCCGGCACGCCTATGTCTCCTCGCCCTCGTGTACACCGTCGCGCGGCGCCATCCTCACCGGCCAGTGGCACTGGCGACTGGGGCCCGCGGCCAACCTGTGGTCGGTCTTTCCCGACCGTCTGATGACGTACCCCGAACAGCTTGCCCAAGCCGGTTATGCCGTCGGTTGCACCGGCAAGGCTTGGGGACCGGGCCGAACCGAAACACGGGGTCGAGCGGTTGCTGGTCCGCGATTTAAGGACTTTCAAGCATTTCTCGAGAAGCGTTCGGCTGACCAGCCTTTCTGCTTTTGGCTGGGCACCGGCGACCCACACCGGCCGTATCGCCTTGGCTCCGGAAAAGCCAGTGGCATGGAGCTGGAAAAAATCAAACTACCGGCCTGCTTCCCCGACCACCCCGAAGTACGCGGTGACGTTGCGGATTACTATTTCGAAGTCCAACGATTTGATCGACTGGTCGCAGCGGCCCTCAAGATGCTCGAAGAGCGAGGCGAGTTGGACAATACGCTGGTGCTGATGACCGGCGACCACGGGATGCCGTTTCCCCGCTGCAAAAGCAATCTGTACGACTCGGGAACGCGTGTCCCGTTGGCCGTGCGCTGGCCCAAGGGAATCCCTGGCGGCCGCGTAAGCGATGACTTTGTCAGCCTGACCGATCTGGCGCCCACCTATTTGGAGTTGGCAGGGATCGCGGTTCCCGGTGACGTTACCGGTCGCAGTCTAGTGCCCCTCCTGGCGGGCCGAGAACCGGACGCTGCAGCGCCGCGCCGCGCATCGATCCTGTTTGGCAAGGAACGCCATGTGGTGGCCCAAGAGGCACCCGATCAGGGGGGTTACCCCTGTCGGGCGATCCGCACGTACGACTTCCTGTTGATCCGCAACTTCGAGCCCGATCGCTGGCCGGCTGGCACACCGCTGTACGCACGGGCGACGATCCCTGGCGCCTGGCTGGCGGATTGCGACAACGGGCCTACCAAGTCGATCCTGTTCACGCACCGGGAAACCGATGCCCTGCACCAACGGCTGTACGACTTGTCGTTCGCCAAACGTCCGGAGATCGAGTTGTACGACCTGCGAAAAGATCCCCACCAGTTGGTCAACGTGGCGACTGACGAGCGCTACGCGCAAACCAAGGCGCGTTTGACCGCACAGCTGACGGCAGAGTTGCGCCGCACCGGCGACCCACGAGTGGTGGGCGGGGGCGAGAAGTTCGATCGGTATCCGTACCTCGGTGGCGCACCAAAAGTTCCCCCGTCGCTGAAGCTCAAAACACCCGACAAACGCACCCGGTAACCGTGACAACCTGCGCGTGGCGCCGGCGTCACTTGCAACCGGTGGACCCCTCCTTTACGCTGTTACGGCCCACCGCGGCATGACTCCCGCCCGCCCGCGATGTCGCGCTTCCTATCCGGCGAGTCGGAGATGTCCGCGGCGCCGGACCGGCCCAGACTGTTCGCCGCCCGCAGGGCCTGCCAGGTCGGCAGCCGCCTCTCAGCCTCGCATCACCACACGCATCCACCGCAAGGGTCTCGCCATGCACCGCTGCTCTGTTGTCCTCGTACTCGCTCTGGCGACGCAAACGGTCACCGCGGCCGAAGAATGGAGTCAATTTCGCGGCCCATTGGGCAACGGGCACTCCGCAGCAACAGGACTGCCCGTCCAATGGTCCGGTGATCAGAATGTCGTCTGGAAACAGCGCATTCCGGGTGAAGGCTGGTCTTCCCCAGTGATCCACAAGGGGCGCATTATTCTGACCGCAGCGGTTCCTGTTCCGGGCTCAGAGAAGGACTACTCGTTGCAAATGCTAACCCTCGACGCGACCAGCGGTGCCATCGCTGCCAACGTCGAAGTTTTTCGACAGGACGGCAAGACGGCTCCGGCCATCCACACCAAGAACGGGCACTCGAGTCCTACCCCGCTCGTCGAAGGCGATCTCATCTACTTGCACTGGGGACACCAGGGAACCGCTTGTGTGCAGAGCGACGGGACGATCCGGTGGCGCAATCGCAAGCTCGATTATCCACCGGTGCACGGCAGCGGTGGCTCGCCGGTGGTGGTGGGCAATCGCCTGATCTTCAGTTGCGACGGGGGCTCGGACCCGTTCGTGGCGGCGCTCGATAAGAACACCGGAGACGTCGCCTGGCGCGTGGACAGGAAAACGGACGCCTCGTCGAAATTTTCTTTCAGCACGCCGCTGGCGATCCCGGTAGGTGGCAAAACGCAGGTCATCAGCCCGGGTAGCGGCGCCGTCTGCGCATACGACCCGGAGGATGGGCGGGAAATCTGGCGTGTCGATTACGGCGAGGGGTATTCGGTCATCCCGCGGCCCGTGTTCGCGCACGGCTTGGTGTACGTCTGCACCGGGTACGGCACCCCCCACCTGCTGGCAATCCGCCCCGACGGCAACGGAGACGTGACCAAGACCCATGTCAGCTGGGAACAGCGCCGCGCTGTTCCACACACCTCGTCGCCGCTGGTGGTGGGAGATGATGTCTACATGGTCTCCGACAACGGGGTGGCTAGTTGCTTGGATGCGAAAACCGGTAAACAGCACTGGCAGCAGCGGCTCTCCGGCGGTGGAGGCTATTCAGCTTCACTCCTCTACGGCGACCGAAAAATCTACTTTCAGAGCGAGACCGGGGTCGGGAACGTCATCCGGGCGTCGCGTCAGTTCGAACTGCTGTCCACCAACACGTTGGGAGAGCGGACGTTAGCTTCCTACGGCGTGACTCAGCAATCACTGCTCATTCGTTCGGCCGAAAATCTGTATCGCATCGGCAAGGTCAACTGATCCACCCGGCCACCGGCACCGCCATCTGGGATGCGCGCCGGNACGNTTCGCAGCGCGCTCTGGGGGTGACGGCGACGCCCCGCGTCGTTAGCCCCAACAGGTTGCCATGGCTGTCGAAATCAAACCGTACCGGCTGGCTGTCTCCGACGCCTTGCTCGCCGANCTCGATCAACGTCTGAAACTCACCCGCTGGCCGCAATCCTTTCCGGAGCAAGGNTGGGATTACGGCACNAACACCGAGTACCTGAAAAGTCTGGTCGATTACTGGCGCNATGAGTTCGACTGGCGCAAGCAGGAAGCGGAAATCAACCAGTACCCGCACTTCAAGGCGGACGTGGATGGCGTGGGTGTGCACTTCATGCACATCCCGGGCCGCGGCCCAAATCCGACCCCACTCTGCATGTTGCACGGTTACCCGTGGTCGTGGGCCACGTTTTTGCGGATTATTCCTCTGCTGGTCGATCCGCAGGCGCACGGCGGTGACGCAGAGGACGCGTTCACCCTGGTAATCCCTTCGCTGTGTGGCTTCTGCCTCTCCGACCAAGTACCGCAGCGCGGTTTCGGGTTCCAGCACCACCCGGCTGTGTACCGCGCCATCCTGCACGAACTGGGTTACCAGCGCTACGGGATTTACGGCGGAGATTGGGGGGGNATTATTACGTTTCCCTGGGGGCACCAGTTCCCGGAAGATCTGATTGGCATCCATATCAACTACATGGGCCAGCGGATGCGCGACGAGCGTCCCGAGGATGAACGCAGCCCCGACCTGATCCGGGGGTTCGGGCTCGCGAACGCCCCGATCCGGCCACGTGACCCCGATAGCCTCAAGTTCTGGAAGGCGGCAGAACGATTTTGGATCGATCAATCCGGTTACAGCCACGTGAACATGNCGTGTCCTCAGAGCTTCGCCCATCTGGTCGCCGATTCNCCGGTCGGTGCGGCCGCCTGGATCGTGGAGAAATACCACCAGTGGAGTGACTGGCAGGAGGATTTCGAAGAAGTGTTCAGCAAGGACGACCTGCTGACGAATGTGATGCTGTATTGGATCAACAACACGTTCGGCACCGCGATTCGCATTTACTACGAGTCACACCACCACCCGTGGAGCGTCAAGCCGGGCGATCGAATCGAGGTTCCCACCGCGATCCTCTCGTTCCCCAAAGACATCGTGCCGTTGCTGCAATCACGAGCCGAAAAATACTACAACGTGACGCGCTTTCATTCCATGAAGCAGGGGGGCCATTTCGGCATCTTCGAAGAAGCCGCAGCCTATGCCGAGGACCTCCGCGCCTTCTTCCGTCCGTTGTGGCAACAGGAGATGGCGCGGCATTAGTACCCGGTGACGCCCGCAGCGCCCACGATGCAATATCTGGCTCTCGACATCGGCTCGTCTTCGATCAAGGGGGCCCTCCTCGACTTGGAACGCCTGAAGATCGGTCAAACGGTACGCCGCGCCTGCCCCGCGGCCACGCCCGGCCTACCTCCACGTCACTTCGAAATCGATCCCGACGCGGTCACCCGTGTCGTGCAGGGGATCCTCGAGGAGCTGGTCGATCGCGGCGACGCGCCGGCCGGAATTGTCAGCTGCACCCAGATGGCGGGAACCGTGCTAATCGACAAGCGCGGGACGCCTTTGACCGACTACCTCTCGTGGCGCGATCAACGCGTCCTGGACGACGACCCGTCAACACCGGGAACTTGGCTGGACAGTTTGCAGGTGAAACTGACAGACCGCCAGCGGGCCGAGCTAGGGGGTGAATTGCAGACGGGCGCCTCCTGTAGTCTGCTGTACTGGCTCGGCGGCCAGAACCGGTTGCCCACCGCTGCCACGCCGCTGGGACTGGGTGAATACGTCTGGAGCCGGTTGTGCGGCGCTCCACCCGCAGTCGAGCGCACCAACGCCCTGGGAGCCCTCGATCTGACCAGCGGTGACTGGCACCATGGTGTGCTCGCCGAGCTCGGTCTGGATCGGTTGGTTTGGCCACCGCTGATCGAACCGAGCGAGCCGCTCGGCGCGGTGACGCTGGCGGACCGCCAGGTCCCCTGTTTCCCACCCCTGGGCGATCACCAATGCGCCCTGCTGGGAACGCGATTGGAGCCGGGTGAACTCTCTCTTAATATCTCGACAGGGTCGCAGGTCAGCCAGCTGTCGCGCGAGCTGACACTCGGGAGCTACCAAACTCGCACTTATTTTGACGGCCAGTTCCTGAACTCGATCACTCATCTACCAGCCGGTCGCAGCCTGAATGTGTTGGTCGAACTGGTCAACGAGCTGACGCGGGAATTGGATCCCGGTCACGACCCCTGGCCAGCGATTAACCGGGCCATCCAGCGCGCGCCGGAGACCGATCTGGAAGCCGACCTGGCTTTCTTTGCCGGCCCGCTTGGAGAACGCGGCACGATCTCCAACATTCAGGTCGAAAACCTCACGGTGGGGACCCTGTTCCAGGCCGCGTACCGCAACATGGCCGAAAACTACCGTCGCTGCGCCGAACGGATCTGCCCCGCCGCAGACTGGAAACGAGTGGTCTTGTCCGGCAGCCTGCCACAAAACTCGCCGCCCCTGCGACAGGCCATTGAGCGCGAGTTCAGGTGTCCCTATCGTGTCTGCGACGGTTCAGAAGATACACTGTGGGGACTCCTTATCCAGGCGCTGGTCGCCTCCGGACAGATGCCAGACTTTACCGCCGCCAGCCAACTTGTCCGCCACACGTTCTCGGGTAGAGATGACCGATGAGCAATCCCACTGATTCTGCACCCGGCAAACCCGGTCACAGCGAACTTCCGCAAACCTGCCTGCCCACCTGGGACCGCGCCGAACTCCCCGAACCCAAGCCACTGGGGATCAAGAACCTGGCCGGTTTTATCGGGCCGGGAATCGTCATGTGCGGCATTCAACTGGCGGGTGGGGAATGGTTGCTGGGAGCGGAAATCACAGCCAAGTACGGTGGCAGCCTGATGTGGCTGGCGGCGGTCTCCATCCTGGGTCAGGTGTTCTACAACATCGAATGCGGGCGCTACGCGCTCTACACCGGCGAACCCGTTTTCACTGGATTCATGCGAGCCCGCCCCGGACCCGGTTTCTGGATTTCCATTTTCGTCCTGCTTAGTGTGGGAGCCTTTATCCCGGCCCTGTCCACCACCGCTGCGACCGTAATCGCCGCGCTCTACCTGGACCGTCCCCCAGGACCGGAGGACAAATTTCTGGTCAACTCAGTCGGTTACGTGCTGTTGGGCTTGGTTTCTCTGCCGATTCTGATGGGGGGCAAAATCTACAACATGATGCAGATTGTGATGACCACCAAGGTGGTGGTCGTACTGGGCTTTTGCGTGATCGTGGGTGTCACCATGGTCAGCCCAGACAACTGGGTTCGCGTGTTCGGCGGATTCTTGAAAGTCGGCAATGTCCCGGTCGTGGCGGGAGAAGATCGAAACGGGAACGGTCAACTCGACCTCGGAGAGGATTTCGACCGGGACGGTCGTTTGGACGGAGTCGAGAAGGTCCTCAAACGGGATCGGTTCGGGAACATCACAAGCTATGACGATGTCGACGGCGACGGGAAATGGGATGGCGAGAACATCGACAACGTGTTCGTGGCGTATTTTCGCGACGGCGAATTCCCCACGTTGGCGCTGACGCAAATCGCTCTGCTGGGCGCGTTCGCCGGTTTCGCCGGAGGAGGTGGCTTGAGCAACTCGACCTACTCCAACTACGTGCGGGATAAAGGATGGGGGATGGGCAGTCAGGTCGGGGCCATTCCCAGCGCGGTCGGCGGTCGTGCAATTACACTCAGTCATATTGGCAAGGTCTTCTCCGAGACTCCAGAAAACATGCGCCGCTGGAAGGCCTGGTGGAAATACATCATCACCGATCAGTTCCTGATCTGGGGCCCGGGCTGTGTTATGGGAATGGCGCTGCCGGCGCTGATTTCGATCGAGTTCTCGCCACACTCGCCGCTGTACGGCCACACCGACAGCCCGGATTACGCTTACCGCCAGGCGATTATGTCGGCCGAGGGCTTGCGCGAAGCGCCTGGGTTGTCGGCCGAAATGCAGGAGGTGATGTGGATCGCCACGCTGTTAATCGGGCTGTTGGTGCTGCTACCCAGCCAGATGTCGATTGTCGAAAACACGTGCCGCCGCTGGACCGATATCCTGTGGTCAGGCAACCAGCGAATCCGTGACCGGATGGGTGCCCACCAGGTACACCGAATCTACTACACGATTCTGGCGCTGTACGTGATTTGGACGTTCATCGGCGCCTTCCTGTTTCAGACCTACGGTCAACCGAAGACCATGGTCCTGGTCGTCGCCAACATGAACAACATCGCGTTGGGGTTCACCGCCTTCTTTATCCTCCGCAACAACCTGGTCTACCTCCCCGAATCCCTCCGCCCGGGGTGGATCAATCGTATCGGCATCCTCTTTTGCGGGGTCTTTTATCTGGGACTTGCCGGGCTCGTCTTTTACCAGAAGCAGGTCCCGATGTTGCGGGAACTACTCGGCATTTAACGAGATCCAAGCGGCGATCCGCGTCNAGCGGCCACAGCGACGATCCAAGATCCGCGGCCCTCGCCTGACGTTACATCGACCGACTCGCCGAACGCCGTCGAGCGCTTTCGCGCAGCAAAATCTTGCGGATCCGAATCACACGGGGAGTGATCTCCACATACTCGTCGCTTTCGATGTACTCCAGCGCAGCCTCCAGCGACAACTCCCGGGGTGGCTTGAGCAGGATATTGTCATCCGATCCCGACGCCCGGATATTGGTCAGCTTTTTCGTGCGGATGGGGTTCACCACCATATCGTTGTCACGCGAGTTTTCCCCGACCACCATCCCTTCGTAGACATCCGCGCCGGGTGCGACCAGCATCTCCGCACGTTCCTGGAGTTTCCACAGCGCATAGCCGACCGCCTTGCCGTTCTCCTGCGACACCAAGACACCGTTGTTGCGACGTGGCAAGTCTCCCTCGCGCAACCGATAGCAATCATAGCGGTGGTGAATCACCGCCTGACCACGGGTGGCGTTGAGCAGGCGCGTGCGCAAGCCGATCAGGCCGCGGGCCGGAATCGAAAATTCGAGGTGTGACAGCCCGGCGTCACTGGTCGACATGTGCTTGACTTGGCCACGGCGATTGCAGACCAGCTCCATCACCGGTCCAACATCCGCTGTCGGGACGTCGATCACCAGGCTCTCGTACGGCTCGTGCCAGGCGTCGGCCACCCGTTTCTCAATCACACGGGGTTTGCCGACTGACAACTCGTACCCTTCACGGCGCATCTGCTCGATCAAGATGGACAGGTGCAAAACCCCCCGCCCTGAGACCTCAAAACAATCTTTGTCAACCGTCTCGGCCACGCGCAACGCGACATTGGATTGCAGTTCCCGGTACAACCGCTCGCGCAGATTACGACTGGTAACAAACTTGCCATCGCGACCCGCCAACGGGGAGGAGTTGATCGTAAAGACCATCGACAATGTCGGTTCATCGACCGAAATGCGGGGAAGCGGTCGGGGCGTCTCGGGATCGGTGACCGTGTCCCCGATCTGCGGATCGGGCAAACCGACGAGCGCCACAATGTCACCCGCAGACGCCCGCTCTCCGGCCACCCGTCCCAATTTGTCAAACAACTCAATCCCACTGACCGCAGCGACGGAAAAGGAACCATCGGCTCGGGTCAGGGCCACCGACTGCCCGCGCTCGATCCCGCCGCTGCAAATCCGACCAATCGCAACTCGGCCCAAGTACTCGGACCACTCAAGTGTGGTCACCAATATCTGCAGTACCTCGTCGGGAGCCACTTCCGGTGCCGGAATCTGATCGACGATCAAATCCAATAGCGGACGTACCCCTGCCGACGGCTTGCCGTTGGCGACCTCAGCCAGATCATTGACCGCGTACCCATCGCGGGCGCTGGCAAAGACATACGGAAAATCGAGGGTGGCGTCATCGGCGCCCAATTCTGCCAACAGGTCAAACATCTCAGACAGCACGACCTCGGGACGACAGTCCACGCGATCGATCTTATTGACCACGATCAGAGGTTTCAGTTTTCGGTCGAGCGCTTTTTGCAATACAAACCGCGTTTGTGGCCGCGGTCCTTCGAACGCGTCGACCAACACGAGAACGCCATCCGCCAGTTGTAGAACCCGCTCGACTTCGCCGCCAAAATCGGCATGTCCGGGAGTATCGATAATGTTGATCTTAATGCCCTGGTAGGTAATCGCGATATTCTTGGCCAGGATCGTGATGCCGCGTTCGCGTTCCAGGTCATGGGAATCGAGAATGCACTCACCAGCGAGTTGAGAGGCACGGAATTGGCCGCTTTGACGAAGCAGCGCATCGACCAGCGTTGTTTTCCCGTGGTCGACGTGGGCAATGATGGCAACATTTCGTAAGTCTTCGCGGCGCATCGTTCTGGTTGTCTCGATAGGCGGGTATTGACATGGGAAATCAGCGGACAACCCCGCGCGCGAGTTCGATGGCCCTCGCACACGTCGAATCGTCAGCTCTTTCCCGGTGCCAACTCTGGCAGGCAGCGGAGTTTAGCGGCTCTTCCCGGTAACGCAAAGGGTGGCCCCGGTGGCGATGTCGGACGTCAAAAGCCCTGCGCTTGCCGAGTCCGCAAGCGAAACCGGCCAGAATCGGCACCTCGAGGCCCGCCGGCGTCCAGATCGCATGTTACTATTGAGTACCAAACGGTTCGCGGCCGGGACCTCGCCGCGACTGCCTCCTGGACGACGCCTGTGGTGTCACTGTGCGGGGCCCTCCCCAATCCTTCGAACCCTGCCAACCCGCGTGGCGCAGCAGCTGGAGACCGCCCGTGAACCTCCGCATGCACGACCATTACCGCAGGGTGATCGAGAAGGCGCACCAGAGCCACCAGCAGAATCGTAACCCGTCTGAAATCACCGCCGAAGACACCACTCTGGCCCGCCTCTACAGCTACGGCTACCGGTTGCACGTCATCGGCGCCTTCCATGCGACGCGGGTGGCGCTGGCAGAGTGTC
>PADE01000071.1 GCA_002702965.1 Planctomycetaceae bacterium | reverse complement strand
CCGGTTTGGCGGTGGTCTCATCGCGGTACAGACCCAAGTGCCACACTTCGGCGGTCGGAATCAACTCGAGGATCGGGTCCACCATCCCCAATCCAGCTCGTAGGATCGGCACCAGCGCAATTCTCTGAGAAAGTTGGCAGCCCTCTGCCGCTTCCAGTGGGGTCGTCACCCGCCGTGGCTCAACGGCCAACGTCGCAGTCGCCTCGTACGTCAACAGCACGGCGAGTCGACGAACCAGGAGACGAAATTCCGCCGATGGCGTGGCGCTGTCTCGCAGCGACGTCAAATGACAACGCACAAGAGGATGATCGACGACCGTCACCTGGGCCATTCGTTGCTCCTTGGGAGTAGCCAACTCGAAAGGGGTACCCCTGTGTGGAGAGGACCGCATCCCCCCCCGCCACCCACGGGTGGCAACTTGGGACCTCGGGGAACTTACCGCACCGCGAGAGAAATTGCCAGAAAACCCGGGAACTCGCCACTCCCAAGGGGACTCTAGNCACAAGCCCANCAGCCGTGTGGCGNCCGTCTGGTGCGCTCTACTACCTCGATCGCCCCTCGCTGGGCNAGTCGCTTGGCG
The DNA here is from genome assembly GCA_002702965.1 of Planctomycetaceae bacterium. Lineage (GTDB taxonomy): Bacteria > Planctomycetota > Planctomycetia > Pirellulales > Pirellulaceae > UBA9264. The sequence goes on along the minus strand of PADE01000071.1, from coordinate 12,662 downwards.
AGTACAATTCGGTCCACTACCAACTGGGAGGATCCCCAATGCGCCAACGCCGCTCGTACCGGGTTTGGATAGTCATCGCGTTACTCTTGGTGTTCTTTCTGTGGCGTCTGCGCCCCCGTGAGCGCGGGAGCGTCCCCCCCACGGTCGCCCCCAGTGGATCGGCAGTGTCTGACGCTCGTCCGCAGACTTCGCTCGCGNGAGCGGCTCCTGGCCANCCAGCGCCGGATGTGGTTGTCGTTGGCGCCGGCATCTCCGGTCTCACCGCCGCGCTGGAGCTAGGTCTCGGAGGCGCCCCGGTTACGATCGTCGACATGTCCTCGGTCTACGGTGGCCACGCGGTCATGTCGCAAGGCGGATTGTGCATCGTCGACACACCGCTCCAGCGGCGCCTGGGCATCAACGACTCTCCCGATCTGGCATTTAACGACTTCATCACCTGGGGAGAAGATGCGGACCAGGGATGGGTGCGACTCTACGTCGACCAGTCGCGNCGGCAGATCTACGACTGGCTCCTCGAACTGGGAGTTCGCTTTGAAGGTATCGAGACGGCCCCAGGAAATTCGGCCGACCGTTTCCATCAGCCGGTCGGTCGCGGGATCGGGTTGGTAACACCCATCTANCGCAAATGTCTCGAACTGGACAACATCCGGTTCCTCTGGAATACACAAGCGGTTCGGCTGATCGTCGAACAAGGTCGCGTTTCCGGTCTGGTCGGCAGGAATCTGCGCGACGGGACCGAAAAACCGATCTCCGCTTCCGCCGTCGTACTAGCCACCGGCGGGTTCCAGAGCAACCTCGACATGGTACGCCAATTCTGGCCCAAGGAATTCCGTTTTCCGGATAAGATTCTGGCCGGCTCAGGAAGACACTCCATCGGACTCGGNCACCTTCTGGCGACCGACATCGGTGCAGAATTGACGAACATGGATCACCAATGGAACTACTTTACGGGGATCCCTGACCCGCGTTATCCCGGAACGAATCGAGGCCTCAGCGCGGCCAACATGTGGGGGATCATCGTCAACGGCAAGGGGCAACGTTTCGCCAACCTGCACCAATGGGCTAAGGAAGTGATGCCCGTGCTGCTGGCGCAACCTGTGGCCAAGCTGTGGTTCGTTTTTGACGAGGCGAGCAAGCCGAATTTTGTTGTTTCCGGTTCCGACTGGGCCGACTTCGCGAAGGTCGAAAATGAGATCTTGAAGAATCCCGATCTGGTTCAAACTGCGCCCTCGCTAGAAGAACTGGCGACCGCCACCGGCCTCCCTCCGGCTGCCTTGAAAACGACGGTCACCCGTTACAACGAGCTCGTCGAACAGGGAACCGACACCGACTTCGGACGGTTCAGTCCCGAGCAACCAAAGATCGTCGAGATGTCCCCACCACTGCTGGTCCCGCCGTTCTACGCGATGCCGGCGTTTCCCTTGACACGCAAAAGTATGGGAGGCGTGGCGATCGACCGCGCCTGCCAGGTCCTCGACCGAAAACAACGACCGATCCCCGGACTGTATGCGGTTGGCGAGTTGACCGGTTTGGCGGGCATCAACGGAAAGGCCGCCTTGGAAGGAACCTTTTTGGGCCCCTGTATTCTCACCGGGCGGGTGGCGGGCCGGGCGATCCTCGCGAAACTACCGGCCGTCCACCGAACCCCGCAGAACTCGCAGGTTGCCCGCTGTGACGAATGCCACCAGATGGAGGAGTTACTCGAAGCGGACGGAGATGGCTTCTGGCATTTTCGGCAGGTCCACAAACGGGCCGCAGCGACCGGGCAGGATTGCCGCATGTGCCACGCCGAACTTGCACCCTATCGGGAAGATCGACATAAAATCAACCACCAATGGCTCGCCTCGACATGCGCCCAGTGCCATCTGGGCCGCGAGTGAGCCGGGACCGCTGCGGAACGTTTACCGCGCGGCGATCTCGCAGGCGACCGTCGTACATTACGCCAGACGCGCACCGCCGTCGAGCAGACCGAGTTGATCGGCCACCACCATGAACGCAAGTCCTGACAGCAACGACGCACCGCGACGGTGCGCGGATCGCAGCGGAGTCCGACACCCACCCGTCGAGGAGTGGTCNCAGCTAACCNGTCNGCTAACCAGGAGCTGGCNGAGGGCGTTCTCGAGGCGCTCANATCTGTTGCGACGGCTCTTGATCGCCGGTTGGCTGGCCATCGCATGGCCATCGGCGCAGGCCGATGAGACGACGCGTATCGCGCTCGANAAAACAGCTTGGAAACAGCTCTCTGGCCCCCCCCTCGAGTGGCCTCAAGCGGGCCGACCACTGGTTCTTGCGGCCGGCCAGGAGTTGCTCTCTGTGAGACCGTTACGAGTCGGGGAATGCTGTATCATCCGCGCCCGTCTGCAAGCCTCCAGCCCCCCCCGNCCGCATGCCTGGGAGACCGCCGCGGACGACTCCAGGTGGGGGCTGCGCAACCAAGCAGCGACCGAGATCCTGGCGATGCGTGTCGTCGGCCAGCAGGGATTCTTGGACTGTCAAGATGNGGGCCATCCGGGCCCNCNCCCNCCTCGTCCGATTGGACAGTCGACGCCTGNGGAACGGCCAGCGGCGACGCACACCAGCGGTCGGCCGCGTGTCCATTTCATCGATCAGCACTCCGAGTTTACNTATCGCCGTGCGCTCGACTATCGTTTTGCGATCACCTCCCAAGATGTGCTCGCGCACGTGACCGCGCGCCCCGCGCCACCCGGAGGTTGGCTGGCGGAACGCCTTGTCAATCCACGCGGGCCGATGTCGGTTTGGCTCCACAGCGGAGCCGGTTCGCTGGTGATCGAGTCGATCACCATCGTCGAAACCGCGAGCCTCGCGCTCGATCAGACGATTATCAACGCGCGCAAGTTCCAAGCCCGCTACGTCGACATCGAACAGCTGCTGCGCCAGCTACGCGCCGAGTTCGATCTCGACGCGCATGACGCCTACCGCACCGGCGTCGAATCGCAACCCCAAGGAATTACGGTCAAGCGACAAGTTTCCGAATTGTACTTCGACCGCAACACGTGCCGGATCACCTCCGCCACCATCGACGGCGTCTCTCCACGCGGATGCAACTTGCCCAATTTGGTGGTGGTCGACGACGGTGGAGACCGGTTCGAGCAAGCCGCCTCCCACGACGGGCGGTTGTGGGTGACAAGTGACAAGTTCCATGTCTTCCTCGAGGGGGAATTCACGCCGCGCAGCAAACGCAGCGGTGCCTTTCAAACGAGTTTTCTCGTTCGCTACACGATTTACAAGATGAACGGTCTGATTACCGTCGAGATCCGCCCTCGGCAGCCGGCGCGTCTACGCCGACTGAGCTTGGAACACGAGCTCGGCCAAACCGCCCGAGGCCTCCGCTTTTTCTACCTCGAGGGAGAACCGGGCCCCAACCCAGCATCGTTAACCTGGCAAAACGGCTGGGACGTGGGAAATCTGGACTTGTCAGCGGACGGGCCGCTGTCGCTTTACCGTCGGGGCGACCAACCGATCAACAACGGTCACTTTGTGACGATTCACGACGGCCAGTTGGGCTTTCAGCTTCTACCACTCACATGGAACCACAGTCGCCTCGATCCGGACCCTCTCTGGGCGCTTTCCACCGGNGGCTGGTCTCTGCCCGGAGAATCACTGCGCAGCACCAACTGGCAGTCGACCGCCGAAACGACGGGGATTGAAAAATGTCTCGTACTAACCTCAACCCGCCCTCAGGCAATCGCGCAGCGCAACGTGATCCTCCCTGACCAAGACGCGCTGAAAAAGGGCGTCCGGACAAGTCAATACGACGTCTGGGTTCGTCTGCGAGGTACCATCGACGTGGCCCTGAATCGACGCAGTATCGAGCTGATGCAGGCGGATGGTTGGGGGTGGCAACGGTGGGGGACCTGCCCGACAGGCCCGGTACAAATCGAGGTCCGTTCGCGGGGCGCGGGGGATGCCCTGGACGATCTGTACTTCCTGCCCACGGGTAGCGCGCCCCCAGGCGGCGCGACAGTTCGGCTATTGCGCGACCGCAACTTCCACAAAATGACCCTCAGTAGCCGCGCCGGGGCCCCGGTCGTACACGTGACGTTCGTCAATCAGCCCACAGAAATCACGCTCGACCCGCTGCAGACCTATACCTACGCCCTGGGCTGCTTGCCCCCCAAACGCTGGCAACCACAACACCACAACACAACCAGCTTGGAAACCATGTTTCAGGCCCACAGAGTATCGGACACCAGCAAGAACTGGGAGCGAAGCTGGCGACAAGATTTACCCGAGATGCCACGCGCCGTCAACGCTTTGACGAGACAGTCCGGTATGACGATGGCCGCCGTCAACCAAGGTGGCTATTTTGGCGTCGGATGGCCCATCACCGAGCGCCGCAAACTCGACGAGCTTACGGCTGAAGTTCGTGCCAATCGTTCCCGCATGTTGGCCTACAACGATGTCGCTGTCGGTCAGAGTGGCACGTTGGTCGAACGGGGCTATTATCTGACACAAGAATTGCGCGATGAAGCGCCCACCGCTATCCCTAACTGGATGTCTCTGGAAAGTCGGACTTGGCGCGCACACAACCTGTTGCGTACCCGCGACATTATGGCGAGCGGCTTCGACGCGATTTACTTCGACAGCACGCAACTACACGCAACGCTGTTCAATCGCTTTGGGTGGAACAATGCGCTCGGGCTACAACGTTTTTACGAAGACACCCAACTTTTGCTACGTCATCTCGGGAAGGCCGGCGGTCTGGCCGTGCACTGCTGGGGTCAAATCCCACTGGTCAACGTAGGCCTCGCCGACATGACACTGCTGGGCGAACAGTATTGGGTCGGCAAGAATCGCAGTGGACTTCTCGAACCGGCAGCACTGCAATCGTCGTTTAACTCTTATCTCGCTGGCTGCCAGGTGGTTGGGTTGTTAGGCAGCGACACGGTCCCGTTCGATGATCCCCAGTTTTACCACCAGATGTTAGGCAACGGCTGGTACAGTTGGTTCCAGTTCTACCCCTACGGCGTCTCCACCAAATCTCTGAGGATTCCCTCGTTCACCGTCCAGGAACTCGAGCTGTTTCGCAAGTTTCACGACCCTCTCGTCCTTTTCGGAACCGCTGGTGGATCCGCCATCGACTCGCGGCAGCCCGCGTTTACCCAATGGGTGAGTGGATTGCCCAACGACGTTCAAGCAGTCCTCTATCATCGCCCGGACCGCACCCTCCTCGTGTTGGCGCGGCGCGGCGGGTTCCCCAGGGCCCAAGATCAAACTGCGACTGGACACGCAGCGTTTGGCTCTGGGCTCGAGGTTGCTGATGCTCGATGCGGTGACCCGTAAAGTTACCGCCCACGAGAGCGACCGTCGGTGGTTGGAAATCCCGGACATTGACCTGACGCTACCACGCCAACTGGTGTTTCTGCGCCGTCCAGACCAGCCTCGCGTGATCTGGCACGACCTGCAAACGCGCCGGCTGTTAGACCAATTATACAACACGCTTAATCGCACGCTGAAGGTCGCGTGCGAAGGCGTACCCGGCGCCCGCTCGCAGTTCGTCGTCTGGATCGAGAACGCCCCGGTCTATTTCACGTTGCTGCACCCCAAGCGAACGTCGCGAACCAAAGTCAAGTTGCGACTTCCGCGAGCGCGCTAAGCGCGGCTCCGCGACTGGTTGCCGGACGGGCACGCTGCTACACTGGCCCGTCTGGAATGTCACCCACAACAGCGCCTCTCAGACAGGGTGCACCGGCTATCGCAGCCCCTGGCCAGAGCGCCGTTTTCCCTCGCCAATCACGAAAGAGCAATGGCCGTGACCGACCGCGTGGAAACGAACGGATTGCGAATCGATCGCCACCTACACGAGCTCGTGGAAACCGAGATCCTGCCCGGTACGGGTGTGGAACCCGGAGACTTCTGGACATCCCTGCAGCAGTTAGTCGAGGAGCTCGAGCCTCGCAATCGCCAACTGCTGAGCCATCGCGACGCGCTGCAGCAGCAGCTCGATGACTGGCATCGAGAACATCGCCAAAGCGAACCCACCGAAGCCGATTATGGCGCGTTCCTGAACGACATTGGCTACCTGCACCCAGCCGGTCCCGATTTTGCGATCACAACCGCCAATGTCGACCCCGAGATTTCCGAAATCGCCGGCCCCCAACTCGTTGTCCCGGTGGACAATGCCCGCTACGCGCTAAACGCGGCGAATGCCCGCTGGGGAAGTCTGTACGACGCGTTGTACGGGACCGATGTCATCCCCTGGGACGACGACGCCAATCCCACTGCTGGCTACGACGCCAAACGGGGAGCCTTGGTGATTGCCCGCGCCGCGGAAATTCTCGACCGGTTCTTCCCGCTCGCAGCAGGAAGCCACTCAGAGGTGCGCGACTACCACCTCGCATCGGTTGATCACGGCCAGCGCCTCGGCGCGACGCTCGCTTCCGGTGAAACGACTACACTCGTCGATCTCGGCGCCTGGGCGGGTTACTGCGCCGACCAAGAGACGCTCACAAACGTGCTATTGGTCAATCACAACCTACACGTCGACATCCAGATCGACCGACAACACCCGATCGGCNAGAGCCACCCAGCGGGCGTCAAAGACATCCTCTTGGAATCGGCGATTACGACAATTCAGGATTGTGAAGATTCGGTCTCCGCCGTCGATGCAGCCGACAAGGTCCAGGTGTACCGCAACTGGCTGGGGATCATGAAAGGAAGCTTGGAGGCGCGGTTCGCCAAGGAGGGCCGAGAACTCCACAGACGCCTCGCCCCAGACCGCGTTTTCACCACGCCCTCCGGCGGATCGCTCACGCTGTCCGGTCGCAGCCTGCTGTTGATCCGCAATGTAGGCATCCACATGTACACCGACGCCGTCACCACGGGTGAAAACGATCCCATTCCAGAGGGATTTCTCGATGCCATGGTGACTTCGTTAGCCGCCCTCCATGACCTACGGGCAACGGGGCGCTACCGAAACAGCAAGTCCGGGAGTATTTACATCGTCAAGCCGAAACTACACGGTCCCGACGAAGTCGCTGCAACCGTCGAATTATTCGATCGCGTGGAACAAGCGCTGGGGCTGGCGACCAACACCATCAAGATGGGCATCATGGATGAAGAGCGCCGCACCAGCGTGAATCTCAAGGAGTGTATTCGCCAGGCGCGCGATCGCGTGGTTTTCATCAATACCGGCTTTCTCGACCGCACCGGAGACGATATCCACTCGACGATGGAATGCGGTCCCATGATGCCCAAGATGGAGATCAAGGATGCGACTTGGATCCTGACGTACGAAGACTCGAATGTCGATGTGGGGATCGCCACGGGGCTTCCCGGAAAGGCGCAGATCGGCAAAGGCATGTGGACCATGCCCGACCGCATGTCGGCTATGGTTGATACCAAGATCGGACATCCGCGCGCGGGTGCGACCTGTGCCTGGGTCCCCTCACCGACCGCAGCTACCCTACACGCGCTTCACTACCATCAGATCAGCGTATCGGAACGCCAGTCGGAGCTCGCCCAGCGCAGTCCCGCCAGTGTCACCACGATGTTGCAACCCGCGCTCGCTGAAAATCGCGACTTCACCGCGGAGGAGATTCAACGCGAACTCGACAACAACATCCAGGGGATTCTGGGATACGTTGTGCGCTGGGTCGACCAGGGTGTCGGTTGTTCGAAAGTCCCCGATATTCACGACGTGGGACTGATGGAAGACCGGGCCACTCTGCGGATTTCAAGCCAACACGTCGCCAACTGGTTACACCACGGTGTCACGACCGACCAACAGGTGCAGGAAACATTCCGTAGGATGGCATCGATCGTCGATCACCAGAACAGCTCAGATTCGAGCTATCGTGCGATGGGGCCGGACTTCGATCACAGTCTCGCGTTCCAAGCCGCACTCGATCTGGTATTCGAGGGAAGGGACGAACCCAACGGATATACCGAACGTGTGCTGACGACCCGCCGGCGTGAATTCAAGGCCACCGTGTGAGTCGGAAGTCAGCGCCCCGAGCGACCGGGGCGGGGAGCGTCTTCTTGCCATCCGCGAGGAAAATGGCGTGTGGCTGTATGCGCAGCGCCCGGCCCCTCGTGGTCCAGCGCTCTTCAGCGGCCGTCGGAAATCGCGATCGGATGGGGGAAACACTGGCCTGCGCGCAGACTGCCGCGTAATCGGCTCCGCACAGCACCACCTCATCGCATCGATCTGATACAATGGGAATGGTCTATGAAGTACGNCTCGGCTCCCATGGAGACTCCCCCGCGCGCGAACCAACGCGGTCGATTGTTCGTCGACAGCTCCGTTCGTCGACAGCTCGCTGGACGACGACGGTTCCGGGTGGCCTCGACTGCGCTGCACAATCCCATCCAGCAAGGGTCTTCGTGGAAATCTTGCAGTCGGTCAAACGATCTGCCTCACCGCCAAACAACTTCGCCAAATAATACCCCCCACTGCGAACGCGACCGTGGACTAACGTTTTGGGAGTCAGGAACCGTATGCTTCACACCGCTTCACGGGCTCACCCCATGTTTGGACCTCGCACCACCGCACGATTTACTAAACTAACGCTCCTGATGGCGGTCGCGATCGGGCTATCGCAGCCGTTGGCGGCAGATGACACACCCGATCCGGCCACTTTTCTCCGTCAGGTCCCTGCCGGTGTGGAAGACCTGCACGCGATCGAAGTGGCAACCCGGCACATCGCCGAGAAAGTTGTTCCCTGCACGGTCGGATTACAGGTCGGCCAGGCGCGCGGAAGCGGTGTGTTGGTGAGCGCGGAGGGGTACATCCTGACCGCGGCGCACGTGACGGGACGACCGGGTCGTGACGTGTTGGTCAGTTTNCCTAACGGTAAGGAGGCTCGGGGTAAATCACTCGGCATGCACACCACCGCAGATATTGCGCTGGTCAAGATTACCGACGAAGGGCCCTGGCCTTTTGTGCCCATGGTACCTTTTGACGACTTTCCCGAAGTGGGCGAATGGTGCATCGCGGCCGGACACCCCCGGGGATTTNATACGGAGCGNACTCCGCCCATTCGCCTGGGGCGCGTCGTTGACATTCGGGATGACGTGATGCGCACCGATTGTCCCATCAACGGTGGCGACTCCGGTGGCCCCCTGCTCGATTTCAAGGGCCGAGTGATCGGAATCCATAGTCGTATCTCGGGNAACCTCACCGAGAACTTACACGGCCCCGTCCTGGCCTGCCTAGAAGTCTGGGAACGTATGAAAAGCGGCGAAATTTATCCCCCGCNTCCCCCCAGTCAATTTCTGAACCAGCTCGACCGAAACCGTGACGGCACACTCTCGCGCAACGAGTTCTCCGAGGGGTACTACCGACAGTTGTTCGATCGACTGGTGGAACGCTTTGAATTGGACCCCGACAAGTCGTACCCCTTGAAGGAACTGGCCGAGACCCTCAACTGGAAAGGGGCGGGCTCGATCTCGTGGGGCCGAAATTACGACGCTCAAACACGCACCGACGAATCTCTCAAGGACACTCGTTTTGTGCGGGGGAGCGAAATCGCTCAGGTCTTCCAAGAACTCACAGGGAAGTCGACGGGCATCGCGGTGCGGATCAAGTGCGACGACAAATTCGCCGCGATGGGAACCGTCGTCGACGCGTCCGGCTTGATTCTGACCAAAGCCACGCAACTGACCGGCACGGTCATCTGCGAACTTGCGGATGGCCGGATGTTGCCGGCAGAACGCATTCAGACCGACCGATCCTATGACCTGGCGCTGCTGAAAGTTGATGCCGCCGATTTACCAACCCTCCCATGGCACCCCACCAACAAGTTAGCGTTGGGCAGCTGGCTCATCACTGTCGGACCGAAGGGAGAACCCCAATCGATCGGCGTCGTCAGCGTCGGTGCACGACGAATCGTGGGAATTCCAGGTGTGCTGGGCGTGGAAATTGCCCGCAGCGACACCGAGGCACGCGTGGTGCGGGTTTTCCCCAAGAGCGGGGCCCTGGCGGCGGGCATCAAAGCCAAGGATCTGATCACGCATGTGTTCGACCAAGAAGTCCATAACATCAACGAGCTGAAACAACAACTGGAGGAACGGCGCGCCGGAGATATCGTCGCGATCAAGATCACCCGCGGGGAAGAAAAACTCGAATTGATGGTCACTTTGGGACAACGCGATGACATTTTTTTCCAGTTTGCCCCGAACCAATTCAACGGCCCTTTGAGCAGCCGGCGAGACGACTTCCATGAAGCCATCCAGCACGACACGGTCCTGCAACCCAACCTGTGTGGTGGACCGGTGCTCGACAGCCGTGGCCGACTGGTGGGACTCAATGTGGCCCGTGCAGACCGAATCGCCACTTACATGGTTTCCAGTGAAGTCTTGCAGCCACTCCTGCAGCGTTGGACCGCTACCGGTGAACAACCCCCTGAACCTCAATAATACTCCTCGGAATTAGCATGCCTCTACGGTCGACCATTCTGATCTATTTTCTACTCGTCGCTCTCCCGTGCGCGACAGCCCAACGACCGCGGAACGGCCGACGGAACATCAGGGAATTGGTTCGCAACGACCGCCACAGCCTGTTGACGCTGGCGTCGATGCCCGAAATCCGCAAGGAAGTTGATCTCCGCAAGGAGCAAAACGAGCTTATCGATGCGCTACTCGTCGATGTCCGCGCGCAATTTCGGCGAAGCTTCGAAGGGGTTAACCCATTTCGCGACGGTATTGCAGGAGCCCGCAAGAAGGTCAACGCCATCGCCAAGCGATTCGATGGGCTGTTGGAAGTCGTGCTGGAGCCCGCACAGCACAAGCGGCTGAAACAGCTACAACTTCAACGCGAGGGTCTGCAAGCGCTCGACCGACCGGACTTTCAGAAACAACTAGAAGTACAGGAAGCACAGCTAAAAGAAATCCAGGAGCTTCTCNCAGAGGGTCGCAAGCGAATTGAGGACGCCGNCGGCGACCGAAAAGCGGCCGAACAACATCGCGCACAATTAGAACGCGACGTGATGAAACTGCTCAGCGATCAACAGAAAGATAAATGGATCGCAATGAAGGGCAAAACCTACCAGTTCCCGCCATCTCGGGAGCGGTCGGCCGACGGAGAATCCTCCGATCCGGACGAAGATGGTGATCCCTAATTCGGTGCGGTCCAGTGTTTCCGGTTGACGGCATCTTTGTCCGCCGCCACAGCTGGGGTCGCTACGCTAGCATCCAACTCGCAACGGTCATATACACGACAATCCCCAGGATGTCGACGATGCCCGCGACAAAAGGATTGCTCATCAGAGCCGGATCGAGCCCCAGCCGCTGAAACAGCAACGGCAGGAGCGCCCCCAGAACGGTCCCACCCACGACCACCAGCAACACCGTGATAGGTACCACCAAGGCGTTATATTGCCCCTCCCCAACGTCCGGCTTGAACAGAGACGTCGCGAAATAGCCGATCAGCGCCAGAAAGCAACCGAGCAGGATCCCCTGAAGGATTTCCCGCCACAGGACACGCCCCCAGTCACGCACCGCGATGTCCCCCGTGGCCAGCGCCGTGACCACCAGCGTCGCCGACTGGCTCCCCGAGTTGCCACCGCACGAGATCACCAGCGGGATGAACCACACCAACCACTCCCACCGCGCCAACTGACCCGAATAATGCTCCAGCGCGCCGGCCGTTAGGAGCGCAGCGGCGAACAAAATCGTCAGCCAAATTCCCCGCTTCCAACCCAACGTGATGACGTGCGTCTTGAGGTAGCTGGTATCCAGCGGGGCCACCGCGGCGCTGCGGTGCGCATCTTCGGTGGCCTCTTCTCGAACCACATCGATCACATCATCGTGCGTGATGATGCCCATCATGAGGCGTTCTCGGTCGACGACGGGAATTGCCAACAGGTCGTACCGCGCCACCTGACGAGCAACTTCCTCCTGGTCATCGAACGTATTCACAGTGACCACATCGGTCTCCATCAACTCACCGAGCCGGGCATCTGGGCGCCCCATCGCCGATACGAGTTGTCGAGTGGAGACGACCCCACGCAAATGATCGGTCGCGTCTACCACATACAGGTAGTAAATCGTCTCGAGTTGCTCAGCCTGCCTCCCCAATTCAGCGAGCGCATCGGTGACCGAGAGTGTCTCACTCAACTTGGCGACCTCGGTGGTCATCACGGCGCCAGCGCTGCCATCGGGGTAAGAGCGCAGCCGCAAAATGTCATGACGTTCGTCGGCGGGCAACAGTTCCAGCAATTGATAGACGCGATCTGGACGTACGTCATCGAGTACATCGACGCGATCGTCCGGGGCCAAGTCGGCCACCAGTTGCGCGATCTGCTCCAGGTCCTGCGTCTCGATAATCTCGGACTGTCGCTCGCGCCCGAAGTAGCTGAAGATCTCCTCACGCAATGCCGGGTCCGCATACCCAACAACCGCCCAAGCCTCTGTCGCCGACAGGCCTTCCATGAACTCCGCTGTACGCGCAGGATGAAGCGCCGTACAGAATTCACGCAGCGAAACTTCGTCGTGTCGGTTCAGCATCTCCTGCAATTCGGGCAGATAGAGAGTGTTGATCATGACCCTCTCCTCGATGCCCCGAACGCACGCCGACAGGCGCCAAAACCGGTGGTGGTATTAGTCACTGACCAAGAAAACCCCGCCGCGACTTGACACCGGGCGGGGACTGCCGGCCCACATCCGCGGGCGACGCTGAGTATCTGCGGACTCTCCCCAAC
>PADE01000070.1 GCA_002702965.1 Planctomycetaceae bacterium | reverse complement strand
CTGAAACCAGATCAGGCTGCGGCTGACGCTGTTTCGACCGTGTCGTCTCTTCTGGAGTCGCTGCTTGAGTGTGGGAGCGTGGCTGTGCAGTGCGCATCAGTGCTGAGCGTTCAGTCCGGTGCGGACGCCACGGTGCGTCTGCGCGTTCTGGAGTCGGTGAGCGTGCTGTCGCCGTGTAGTCTGGATTGTGTTTGTGGTCCGGAGGCTTCACTGTTCGGCGCGTTGCAAGGTCATCTGGACCGGACCGACGCCTCGTTGAGCTGCAACGAGCAGCAGCTGTGTTGGTTGTCGCTGGTAGTCCTTGGTTGTCGGAATGGTCTAGCTGTCGTTGCGTCTGTGGACGTGCTGGAATGGGTTGGTCCGGCGGATCGGTGGAGCCATCTTCGGGGAGGGGGCGCTACGTGGAAGACGCCCTCGATCGACAAATCGGTGATTGATTGGGTCCCGATCGGATGCGAACCGTGTTATGCGTTTGTCGAGCGGATGTGCCGTTCTCCCAGCTTTTCTCACTCCGGGCTAACCGTTTGCACCGTCTCCTGGCCAGCCAGATCTCGCATCTTCAAGAACCGCAACGTGCGACAGACGGCAAGTCCCACCAGCAATCCCCCGCACGCAAGCAGCACCCACACCAGCCAACGGTTGGGTTGAACCGCGACCGTTTGGATCAGTTCGAAAAGTGAGTCCACCGTCAGACAGGTGAGGACAAATGCCAATACCAGCTTGTACCATCCCCCCACTAGTGCCCAACTGCCGTAGAGGCGAATCGACGCCGAAGCGAAGAACAGGCCGAGCGCGGAATAGGCAACCTGAATGGCAAGTGCTGCGGTCACAGCGAACTCCCACTAGCGCTGATAAAGATGAGCGACCCAGTCACCATAGCCATTGAACTTCAAGGTCGGCCGCCGCCGCCCCCAGCTGCCAATCTCAATCTCGTGTGCTTGCGACCATCGCGGATGCGGGACAGTGGGATCAACGTTTGCCGTGAAACCGTATTCTGTCGGCTGCAAAGTGTGCCAAAACGATTCCGGCCGTGTTGCCGTCAGCGTCATTTTCACCACGCTCTTGGGGCCTTTGAAACCGTACTTCCAGGGCACCACAATCCGTACAGGTGCGCCGTTTTGTGGCTGCAAGAATCGTCCGTACATTCCCAGCGCGACGAATGTCAACGGGTTCATCGCTTCCCCAATCGTCAACCCTTCCCGATAGGGCCAAGGATAACTGTCGTTCGCTTGCCGTGGCGCTTGGGATACGTCAAAGAAACTCTCAAATGTGACGTACCTTGCTCGCGGTGTCGGTTGGGCGCGTGCCAGGATCGATGCCAACGGAATGCCTACCCACGGTACGGTCATGGACCATGCCTCGACGCAACGAAACCGATAAACGCGTTCCTCGAGCGGCATCGACTCGAGGTCTTCCAAGCCAAGTGCAACGGGGCGCTCTACGAGACCGTCGATGACCAGCGTGTAGGGGTCGAGACGAAATGAGCGGGAATGGTGAACGACCGATCTCTTGTCCGCAGCAAACTCATAGAAGTTGTTGAAGCGTAGGACGGTCTCTTCAGAAGTCAGAGGGCGCTTGACCGGAAACGTGTCGTTACTCGCAAAGCCCGCAATGCGTGGCTGAGGCGTGATCCGCGGCCGGCGCAAATGCCGTACTGTCGCGACGGTGGCGACCGCAGCTGCCGTCCCGACCCCAAGAGACGTCAGGAATCTTCGCCGCGTCTTGTAGTCGGACTCATCGGTAAGCGACACGTCGCGAGTTCCCCACAACCGAGAAGCCGTTGCGAATCTTGATATGCAAGTCTTTGAAATGCACAACGATGCCAGCACCGTGCAGCGGCAACTAAATCATCCCCTGATGCAAACGCCCTTCATTGTGCAGGGACTCCGTGAAGTCGGCGGNCCGTTTTCCGTCGATGTACATCTGGAAGTGATTGTCTATTGTGATCCCACGCACGTCATTCCTATCGTGATGGAGGCGCATCTTGCTGGCTGGGGCCGCTGGCAGGAGGCCACAGGCGTCCGGACCTATCCCTGTGGCCACCACCATACACGGAATGCAGAGCTCGTGCATCGCAACGGGTTAATCGACCTGACGGAACTTGTACTTTACGATGTCAAGGTCACCGACGCGGGGCTGGAACATGTCAAGGGACTGACCAACCGGCAGCTACTCGATCTTTGCGGCACCCAGATCACAGACGCCCGCGTCGCCGAACTGAAAAAGGCGTTGCCAGACTGTCACATCGCGAAGTAGGTCTCGGCCCCACGCCGGGGCGGGAGTCAGACGCCCGGGGAAAGCCAGGCGGGCGGGGCAGGAACGCAACATGACCACCGAGGGATTCTCTCCTTGATTATTGAGCCGGTGCGTCCCGCGGCAGGTTGAACCGCCGCTCCATCCATTCGCACCAGCGACGGTAGACATCGCGGCGATGCACGGGATCCCCAGGGAAGTGACCAGGGATCGGATAGGCAACGAACTTGACCTGGACGTCGTGATCGTCGAGGGCTCGATAGAGCTTGTAGGACTCTGTGATGGGGACCCGGAGATCTCCAGTGTTGCACAGGATCAAGGTCGGGGTGGTGACCTTGTGCGCGTATGCAATGGGCGACTGCGCTCGCCAATCAGCCTGACCTGTGGGACCCCATGGATTCTTGTCGAACCCCCACCCAAACAACGTGTTCAAATCGGACAAGGCGTACGAATCGACGTAATCAGTGACAGGTGCTCCGGCCACTGCAGCGCGCCACTCGTCAGGATAGTTGCCGATCAGCCAGGCCGTCATATAACCGCCGTAGGACCAGCCCGAAACGCCGACCCGCGACCCGTCCACAAAACCGAGTTTCTTGACNGCAGCGAGCCCGGCCATCACGTCCTTGCCAGGTCCTGCCCCCGCGTCGTGGATGACGGACGACTGGTAACGCGCGCCGAGGTTGTCGCTGCCTCGGTAGTTGGGCGCAAAGACGACGAAGCCGCGCGCCGCGAGGAGTTGTGTCAAAACGTCAAAACGGAGGGTACTGGCACTCATCGGACCGCCATGGATCGCAAGCACGAGTGGGTAGCTAAGATCGGAGTCGAAACCCGGAGGAAAGGTAAGGATGCCGTTCTCCTGAAAGCCGTCGGGACCCTTCCACTTGAACTCTGCAGATCGACCCAACGCGAGCGCCGCGCTCCCCGCGTTGTAGTTGGTCAACCGCTGGGGAGTTGCATCAACCGTATCGAGCCAATAGAGCTCGTTCGGTTTTTCCGCGTGGCTGGCAATCAACGCGACTCCCCCGTCTGGACTGACATGCAGGTCTGCAGGGCCAAAGCCCGTAGACACGTTCAACTCGCCCAGGTCGAGCTTCCGCGCCGGACCCCTGAGTGGTTGCACCCATACCGAGTCGCGAGCCGCATCGCGGGCAGCGGCGATCAACGACTGCCCGTCAGGCATCCACATCGCACCCCAGAAGGAACGGTCAATCCCTTCCGAAATCTTGACGCCCACCCCACCCTCCGCGTCCGCGCGGTAGAGCGAATGCGATGTATACGCGAAAACGCCATTGTCGGGGCGGCAGTAGGCCACGCGTTTTCCATCGGGGGAGAACGCTCCCCAGCCGGCGCGATCGAGTGTACTGCCGAACATGCGCCGCGCGCCACTCGCGAGGTCGATGACGGAAAGACTCGCAGTGCGCTGGTCCCCGGGNCGATTGGATGCGAAGCTCCTGAAGGCGACAGCACTTCCATCTGCAGCAACCGTCAGCCATCCTAGTTGGCCGGTGTCAAACACGACGTCATCACCATTGATGCGTTTTACCTCGCCCCCATTTACGGAGACACGCCAAACGTGGATTGCGGGGGGCCGTTGGGTCGCGAGGTAATCATGGTTGGCAACCTCGAACGACTTGTTGTGCCGTTCGGGACCTTTGGGCGCTTCGGGTGCCGGGTTGGCGGCTGTGTAAAAGATCGCCTCGCCATCGGCCGACCATTCGAAGAACCCGACGCCGCGGTCCGCTGAGGTTACTACCCGCGACTCTCCACCACCCATCGGCAGAACGAACACTTGTATCTGCCGGTCGCCGCTCGCACGGTTCTTGGCGAGGAACGCCAATTCGGTGCCGCTCGGTGACCACCGCGGTCGACTCACCTCAGGTCGGTTGGCAGTCAACACGCGTTGTACACCTGAAGCAATGTCGACCAACACAAGTTGATTCGCGTCGATGTTCTCGGCGTAATCCGGCCGCGACACAACAACAACGATCGACTTTCCGTTGGGCGAAACTCTCGGTGAACGGACATCGACCAAATCGGCAAGACTGTCGAGTCCGAACCGTCGCGCGTCAACCCGACCGTCTCCTTGTGCCATGGTCAGACTGACAAAACTACCGAACAGTAAAGCCGTCCAAACTACACGCATCCGCTCAAGCTGTTTCATAACGAGTTCCAAGAATGGTCGTTGGGTGTCTGTGAATCTTGCCGAGAAAAGAGAGAGTCTCCAGTCGAGTAGAGCACACATCAATCCTCTATGTGTGCCAGCCAGGGGTCTCATGTTGGTAAGGCCTGAGCTCGCTCAGGTCAACCGGCGCCGACGTCAATATACGTGACGACGTCATCAGATTTCTTTCGCCGCCGAACTACTAGTACACAATGGCGCTTACGGAACTGATACGGATTCTGCCGGGCTGTAACATCTCCAAGTAGCTCCTCGCCACCTCACCGTTCTCTATATTGGTGTCATCTGGCACCGAAACCCGAAGGGGCCACACATGAAACTCNACAGTGACAAGTCACTCATCGACAAGTCAATCACCAGCGCCGACATCTGCAAAACAATGAACGGCTCCCGGGCAAGGTACGACCGATATAAGGTACGACCGATATAAGGTACGACCGATATAAGGTACGACCGATATATCGCCCTTTTGACAGATCATCTGCCGCGGTGGTTGACGTCAGGTCGGTCCTTGCCTGCAAGAGCAAGAACTGCGAGTGATTGGTGGTGAATCTGGTGAGCTGTGGTATTGAGCGCATCTCTGGATTAGCGCCAACCTGCCCGGAAAGTTCGTTGGTTGCGACGCGATTCGAATTTGTATCNAATCAGTCGTTGGTCTCGTGATTCTGCAGACTTGGGGAGACTCAAATGATAACACTCAACCGATTGCAGCTTGTTGTACTTGCATGTTCATTGGTGTGCGGGCCAATGGTCTTCGCCAACAAGCCGGTCGTCATCAAGCGGTATGCGGGCAACGGCAGTCCTGTTCAGCAGGGCTGGACTGCTGGGCACGACAAGAAGAAGGCAGCCGTCGCCCGCTCATCAGGCTCCGCGTGGCGTATTGAAGACGACGACAACGACGGCCCCGAAGGACTCCACTACCGAACCGAGTTGTCTGACGACGTTCGAGACCTCGCCCGGCGAAAGGGCTTCGTGTACCGCTGGCGAGTCCGCATCGTCAACGAAACAAATTCTCCGACTCGAGCAATCGGAACCGAAGTCTGTATTTGGCGGAAGGATAAGACGGGTCGGTTGCGGTTCGGGCTGCAACTTGGGCGGCGCGGAACGGAGTTACTTGCACGATTACACTCAGGTCCGCATGGCAATGTTGATGGAGCCATCACTGTCGACAATCCGGACACCTTTCACGACTGGGAGCTGCTGTTCGATGGACCAACACGGAACGTCAACTTGCGAGTTGACGGCCGGATGATCCTCAGTCTGCGGATCGAAAACGATGACCACGGCCATCATCTGGTGTTCGGCTCTCGTGCAACAGGAACGGGAGTTGCCGAATGGGCACAAGTGGAGTTTTCGGCCGGGCTGCCGATTGATGCGAAAATCACTCCACCATCGCTGCCACCGTTTCGNACAGAAGTGTATGTGTCCGGGACCGAGGGCTACTTTGCGTTTCGTATCCCATCGCTGCTGGTCACGTCGAAGGGCACTCTGTTGGCGTTTGCCGAGGGACGGAAGACGAGTTTGGCTGATCTCGGTAACAACGACATGGTGTTGAAACGGTCAAGTGACGGCGGTAAGACCTGGGATCCGCTTCAGATCATCTATGACGAGGGAGAATCCACGATCGGTAATCCGAATCCCGTCGTGGACCGGGAAACAGGCCGCNTCTGGCTGGTCTTTGGTCGCGACGCCAGACATGTCATGGTCATGTACAGCGATGACGATGGTCTCACCTGGAGCAAACCCGCGGACATCACAGATCAAGTCACCAAACCCGANTGGAAATTCTACGCGGTCGGTCCTGGAATCGGCATCCAATTAGAGCATGGGAAACACAAGGGACGGCTGGTCATTCCGGCGTACCATCGGCTCACCGAACACAAAGGAAGTTCGCCGTATGCCCACATCTTCTACAGCGATGATCATGGCAAGACGTGGCAAGTCGGCGGCACGGTGGGTCCGGAATCGTGTGAATGCCAGGTGGCGGAAACCGCCGATGGCGGGTTGATCATTAATGCTCGAAACCACTGGTGGCGAAGCGGNAAAAAGCAAGAGTGGGCGGGAAANCGCATCATCGCTCGAAGTTCGGACGGCGGGAAAACCTGGAGCAAACCGACGCTTGATGCGGCACTGATCGAACCAACGTGTCATGCGAGTCTCTTGCGATACTCGTGGCCAGGCGCTGGCGCGAGGAGCCGACTTCTGTTCGCCAACCCGGCCGCCAAACCCACCTCAAACTGGGGCGGCCCCAGATACCGCCTCACCGTGCGGCTCAGCTACGACGATGGACGGACATGGCCCGTCAGCCGGCTCGTCGAACCCGGCACCGCTGCGTATTCGGCTCTCGCTCGATTGTCCGATGGGCAGATCGGCGTTCTGTACGAATCAGGCGGTTATCGGCATCTCACATTTGCGGCCTTTGCTCTAAACTGGCTGACGCCGAATGAGGCAGCAAAACCATAACGGACCTGCCCCCACGAACGGTTCCCGTTCTTGACTTAGGTTCCGCCGATCACTTTTGCTTGAGCAGGTTCTCGTTCGGCACGCTCCGTCTTGACGAGTTACACCGCNGCTGTTGGGCAAGGTAGTCCATCTGACTGGGCTCGTGCATCAAGTGGCGAGAACTCGCACAGAAAACGACAGAATGTGTTGGCAAACAGTACGGCTGGGATCCGAACCTGTTTTAGGAAACCAGCCACCACCAGGCCGCGCGGCCGTTCTGGTCGTTGGCCGCAGACGAATCGTTACCTGGTCACCTTAGCCGAGATGATCGACTTTGTTGGCCGGGCCGCGGTGAATTCATCGGATCGCGCCTCCGCTTGTTGATGACTTCGCGATCGCGTCCGCGGTCAAGCGGTACTCAACGGTCTGACCCGCGGGGACATCCAGGTCGAAGTCGTCGCCAGCGACGAAATCGAAATAGGGTGACCGCGTCAGCCGGGCGGCGACAGGTTTGTCCGTCGGGTTATGGACCTGTACCGTGATTTCACGCTCCTCTGTCTGAACCGCTGTCAGCCATAGTTCCGGCTGGTCCAAAGTGAAGGGATGGCCGATGAAAATCTCCCCGCCGCGCTCATTCGGCGCCCGATGGCAGTAAGCCGTATTGTCATGCATCCCCAGCGGGCGCAGGCGGTTTTTCTCTCGATCGTACAGCACACTCGTCCACTTGTCGTTCAGGTTCTCGACAACCACAGGCAAGGAAACGCGAAAGCCCGCCGGGAGAGTTATTTCGCCGGCAAATCCCTGCCCCTTTCCGTCAAGCCGCAGGACATACTCCTGGTCTATCACGCCGCCCTGTTCAATACGCAGCGTGTAGTCGACCTTTCTCTGGCTGTTGAGCCCCAACTGGTGCCGCAACTCCTCGGGCAGTCGCGTATCGGGTGGTTCATTGAAACCGCTGGCAAACACGAGCAGGCGATAGTCGAGTTCCTCTCCGGTCTTGACCGTTTTTCCCCGCATATCGTACCCGACGGTGAGGAACCGGTTTCCGTAACGGTGAGTCAGGTTGTCGTCGAGGCTGATCACGCCCACGGAACCGAACGCGCCGGGATGGAAGTAGGCGTAAGCACCTCGCTCGAACGGACCCTCGCTTCCCGGTGACGCGCCCCGCCCCTGCGCATAGGAGATGGGGGCGTCGAGATCGCTGGTGGTGTGCCTGATTGCAATCTTCCTGTAGCCGTCGTGTGCGTTGTCGGAGATGACCGTGAGCACGCGCACCGCGACGGGGTCGCCGCCCGCCGGAAAGGAGATATCCTTGAGGAACTTGATCCGTCCCTCCAGGATGACGGGTGCTGGCCGATGCCCCTCATGGCTAAACGTGATGTAACGCAGATCGGCATGGAAAAGTTCCATCGGGACGAGCGGACCCTTGAGCCACGGATGGACACCTTTGACCGATTTGTCGTAGACAAGCCGACACTCCGCTGTCTGGATTGCCGTGTCAGGAGACGAAAGCTGACGTCCGATGTCTCGGGCGATACGATCGTCACCTTCCACGACTCCCTCTGCTGCAACCACCGTCGGCTTCGGGCTGACAATGGCGACTCGATAGGGTTGTCCGTCGAAGCCAGGCAAGAACGTGCGGTCCATGTTGACAAATGGGAGCAAGTTTTCTCGGAAGCCACCCTTCTCCAAGTTCGACGGGGTAGGGAAATTCCCAGCGGTACTGCCACTGGCGGACAAAGGGGCGGGCAGCGAGGACCAGCTCAGCATGTTATTGCGATCCGCGCACCAGGTAAGTTGCAGCAGCTGGTTCTTGTCCCACTGTTCATCGCTGATCGCTTGACGGCCCTGGACGTCGGTGACGATGAGGATCAGATTATGCATGTCATGATGTGTCATCGTCAGCGTATGCTCGAAACGCTTGGCTCCGGCTGGCAGAAACCGCCGGATCCTCTTGCGGCCATTCATCACGCGCACTTCTCGCAGTCCGACAGTACTCGACACGGTGATCTGTACGAACCAGGGCAAGCTTTTCCAATCCCACCATCCGCGGTCTGTGTCGAAGCTGTTGCTGCGCCACACCTCGATCCGAGGTCCATTCGTGACGTAAGTGATCGGCGCAAAACCGTATCGTTCGCCGATGTCTTTGTCGAACGCCGTGAGCCCCTTGCCGCGCGGGCGGAGATAAACCGTTTTGAAGTGATCGGAAGCCCATTCCCGCCGTAGCTCCACGGCCGAATCGATCAGATGAATCGCGATCGGCGACACCCATTCCGTTCGGGCCGCACATTTCAGAAACGTGTCGAGCATGGTGTCGGCCAGNGTCCCGTTGCGATAGGTGTAGATACTGATGAACGGGTTGTGCACGTTGTAATCCTCGGGGGGGATCCCGGCCGGCCTCTTGTNGTCGAGGCGGAAATTGCCGCACGCGATCTGTTCGCGCGCGCCGTTGTTCCGGGCCCACTGGTACTGGCCGGGCTGNGGCAGNTGATGGGCCAGCTTNCGCGTNCCGGGTTTNANNAANCCCTNNTCNGGCAGCGTCAGTCCCTTGCGNAANCCGAAATACCAGATGCCGTGCTCCGATTGAATCCGGATGCCCGGGAGGAGAACCAGGTTGGCGTCGCTGTTGGCCGCGCACTCGGTCTTGAGCTTCGCGAAGTCGACAGGAGTGAGCGAGGCGAAGTCTTCCAGAAAGACCAGGTACTGAATTCCGATTGCCCTGGCTGCCTGGGCATACTCGCGCACGCTGGACTTGCCGCCACTGAAGCGACTGCGNACGCCAATGACACCCCGGAACTGGTCCATGTCCGGCTCGCGGGGCGGGCGGGCGGCAACGTTNGGAGTCGGCGTCCAGCGGAATGTCTCGACGGCGAAGCTCCCCCGGTCGCTGTCCGAAATGGTTGCGCGGCCCGACACCCGCGACGTTTCACCCAGCCAGTTGAGAACGTTCATCAGCAGGCGGTCCAAGTTCGATCTCTGCCCATTGAGTCCCTTGCCCGTGCAGAGACCGTCGTAAATCTTGTTGCCGGAATGGAAATCGGAAAACACGCTGTTGACGCCGCACAAGGCCAGTCGCCCCTTCCCTTCGGCGCCCTGTCGTACGGCGACGATCGGCGGCGCTGCAGACCGCAGCCGCGTAAAACGCTCCTGCTGCAGCCAGGGATCGTCCGCGCCCTGCGCCGCGCCCCATCGCTGAAACGACGTTGTTGGTGCGGCCGCCGCCAACACCGTCCAGTTCGTATCAACATCAAACGGTACCGTGTTGGCATTGCGCAATGAGTCAAAATCTGTGGGCCGTCCGGTTTTCCCAGCCACGGGATACCAGAAACCGCGAACACCCTTCCCCAGCGAATGCTGGGCGATTTCCGTTGTGTACGCGGTAGAGAGCACATCGTACACGGCGAGTGTAGGATGCTCCTCCAAGAGACAACCGGTAAGTGGGTGAGCACCGTAGCCGTCCAGCAAGGTATCGACTGCTTTCATGCCAGAACGCTGCGCGGCGTTGAATACCATCAANCCGCCCCCGGCGCGAAGAAGGTTCCGAAGGTCCGCATAGAGCGTCATCGCCTCCGGCTTGAGGGCGTCCGTCTGCAGGTCGAGCGCGGGAGGATCCAGCAGTACGACCACGTCGAACTTGAGAGGAAAAGCCGGCTCCTTGGCGTACAGTTGGGGGTAGCTGCAGTAGACGACGCGGTACCCCAGTTTGTCGAGCCGCGCCATGTTCGTCCGGATGAAGGATCCCCCCTCGTACACCGGCATGTGGCGGCTCACGAACAGCACCGCCGGCTTGCGTGGCGACGGCAGGGTGTCGGCTTCGACGCGCGCCCCGACCGTCGTGCCAAACAGGATCATCGCGAACAGAACAGGGCGATGCATCAAGTTTCCTTTCCAGTGTCCGTGGCTGGTTTGGTGTTCATGTCGTCACCAGCGACCGTTTCTAGAGTAACCTTTCTGGTCGCTTTGATGAAGAACTCGACCAATGTATTCAACGTATCGGAGAGCTGCGAACCGGCGGGCTGTTGCACCTCAAGGGACTGACCAAGCTGAAGGGTCTCGGCCTCACCGACCGCATCACCGACGCGGGCGTCGCCGAACTTCGGACGGCATTACCCAACTACAATATCACAAGGTCGCCCTCGGCCCCACGACGCNTTCCCGGGTTCAGGCCAGTGGATGGAGCGTTTGCGGCGGGTTAACGGGCAAGCCAGTTCATTACCTTGTCCGNAAGCAGGAATCCGATCACGACAATGACGATAGCCATCAGGATGATAATGGCGTGCCACTTCATCCTGGTCACTAGCTCACGTGTTTCACTCGGACTGACTCGAATGATCTTCCACATAAAACAAGCGGCCGTTCCAAGCACCACCGTTAGCAACTGCCACCCGCCGCCAGCGAGTACGCTGCCGACGGCATTACATCCCGCCACACTAAATACCAGCAGGATACCCACGACACGTTGCATGTGCCGCCCCTCCGCGATTGATCGAGCCAGTTCCTACCAATAGAGAGTCTGGCGCCTCGCCGGGCTCTCTATTCGTGGCAGCTGGAACCGCACACCGAAGGGGCCGCACATGAAACGTCTGCTGGGTTCTCTGCTGGACCGATGACAACCACTTATGGAGGCGAGCGTCGGATATGCACGACAATCTCACCTTCGTTGTCGCCCAGGGCGTTCAAGTCATCTCGACACCGAAGAAACAGCTGACCATCCGATGGCGCGCTGAAAGTGGCGGAGGAACCGAGTGTGATGACCGGTGAGAGCGTGTAGTTGCGAAACACAACACCCATTAGTTTGCCTCGCCCTGTCGCGTCTCCNTTGCCGTCGTAACGGCTTCCATCTTGTTCGACGGCCCAGGTACCGGTCGTGGCAAGGTCATAAGAAGTTCCTCGTTTCAGACGCACGCCGCTGGCTTGCCAGCCGTAGGCGGCTTTCACTTTTACCTGCGCACGTTGCCGTGGGTTGAGGGACCTGAATTTCTTGTTCCATTGCCAGGCACATAGGTCGGCGCGGTAACCATTGTCGATGTCTTGCAGGAACCGGCTGTATTCGAATGAGATGCGAGGCNCAACCGGACNGAAGACNCTCGTAAAGCNGACGCCTNCGATTTGCTGCATCAAAGCGACCGCCAACGGTTTGAATCGGGGTGCGTAGTTGGGGTTGTTTGCGAGCATGTGGCAGAGCGCCCACCGCCACGCGTAGTCACGCCAATCGCCGGCCGGGATGTTGCCAGGCACTGCAATTTCCAGCAGCGTCTTCTTGGGAGTGGTTCGTTGTAGATAGGCAATGACCCTGGGACTTACACCGACGGCGGATTGTCCCAGTCTCCAGTATTGCCCCAATTCAGCGATTCCCTCAGCAAGCCAGGTGGGTCCGGTCGACCCAAACGTAAGACTGCAAAATCCATGGGTGCACTCGTGTTGGATCACCCCGTGATCATCGCATGCGTATAAGATTGCTCGTCTCTGGTTACCGAGCGAACGTCTGAAACAGATCCCCGCACCTTCTCGAATCTTGGCAATCCCGGCGGGTTCGACCAATAAACCCTCCGGCCACACACTCAGGTCGCTTACGACATATCCTTCGACGGGGTTTTTCGGTCCCCGTCCAAAGTATCTCGTCAGCAAGGTGGTCATGGTTTCCAGCTTGTGGAGCAGGATCTGCGCTTGTCGGTCCGAAATGTCCGTCATAAATGTGAAATGGAGAGAACGTACGACGCGCGGCTTGCGCTTTGCATCAGACAAATGGCTGTATTTGTTCTTCAGTCTTTCATCGAGAGTCTCAGCTCGGCTGGTCCGCTTGTCGATTTCTACTTTGAGGGTTTTTGCGACGATGTCTTTGGTGTTTAGTCGAGCAGCCGTTAACTGGGTCACTTTGGCACCGGCCCGCGCCCGGCTCATATCGGAACTGACAAAATCGACTTTGAGACCTTCGGGAATCGCAAAAGAGAGCGTGGATCGCCGCGTAAAACCGTTTCTTGCCGGAATTTGCACGAAGAGCCGGCCTTTCACGGTGCGGATGAAATTGCACACGATTTCGCATTTCGAATATTCGCTCGACTGTTTGGCGGCTTTCAGGACTTTGATTCCGGTGGTCACAGCTTCGTCAGTGACCATTGCAAGTTTCTCGATCGCTCCTTTGGTTTTTCCCAGACGATTCACGTCCGCGCGAAAACGTAATATCTGTCCCGTTTCCAGGTCCTTGACGGGATAAAGTCCCCTGATCTGGACGTCTGCCGGGAAGCGGAGTCTCNGACCGCTAGAGAGGGTAACAACGTCTCGGTTTTTCGGCGGGACTAAGACCTTCCAGACTTTTCCGT
This sequence comes from Planctomycetaceae bacterium, assembly GCA_002702965.1. Classification (GTDB taxonomy): domain Bacteria; phylum Planctomycetota; class Planctomycetia; order Pirellulales; family Pirellulaceae; genus UBA9264. The sequence goes on along the minus strand of PADE01000070.1, from coordinate 9,030 downwards.
TTGCATCTTTGAGAGTAAGCGTGTCCTGTGAGATGGCGGCCACGGTTCCCGTGAGCATCAGAGTTTCCGTGACGACGATTGGCTCAGCATCCTGGGCACTCGAAATCGCGGGCAGCCCGATCAGGACGAAAAGGGAAGTAGAGATGATGTAGCGCATCGTCATCCAGCAGATTCCATAGCGATGAGGTTCTGTGCGCAGATGTACTCTGGTTGATTACGACGAAGGGTCGTATGGACAGATAGGGTCGCAATCGACCCAGGACGCAATTCCACGATTTCAAACCGTACCATTGCTAGAGCGATCGCACAAAGGTCAGTCTNCCCCACTCGCTACTCTCCCACAGAGCCGGCCGGGGAAGTCATTACCCAATTCGTATCTTGAGAATCACAGATTTCCGTACCCGTAGGGATGATACCGACCGCGGTGGCTGCCCTGAAATGGGCATTCGCACTCGACCTGCCCCCACGAACAGCGCCACGTGGTCGGTTTGTGTTCGCAGTCTGTCATGCATCTGGCCAACGGTCGCCGCGCGGAGGGGCCACACGTGCAACGTCGACCGAAAGAATCCTGAGGCCGAACTGAAGCAGGCGTTGCCAAACTGCAAGATCATCACGAAATAACCCCGCTCTCCCTCGGCCCTCGAGCAGGCCACCGTGGCATGGCAAGTCGGTGATGTGACTCTATTGCTTGCACCGGTACACGCCGGTATCGTGGAGATTCAAGCGCAGCCGGTCGTCTTCCGCCTAGGGGCCATTCCGTGAAACTGATACTGCTGGTTTTCGCTCTGTTTGCTGCAGACGACCTGACTGTTTCGGAATTCCACGCGTTGCATCGGCAACTTCAGCCCCGGCAGGATGAGGTGTGGCGCACGATTCCCTGGAAAGTGTCGCTGCTGGAGGCTCAGCAAGTCGCGGCTCGCGAAAAGAAGCCCCTCTTTGTGTGGGCCATGGATGGTCATCCGCTGGGCTGCACGTGAAACAACGGTGTGCTCGACCGTGCGTCGACGTTCAGCGACCCCGAGGTTGTGAAACTCCTGAAGACGCGGTTCATCCCCGTCGCTATCGACCAGGCATACCAGCGCCGTCAGCAGGATGCCGAAGGGCGTTTCTATCAGAAAATCGCCAACCAGGGACCGAGAAAAGTTGGCCGAGGCACGACGCAAGGGCTGTACGTGGCAACGGCCGACGGACGCTTCCTGGGCTTTAACAACAACCGCGGCCCTGCTCGAGTGAAGCGGATGTTGAATCAAGCGCTGATCGACTTCCGTCCTGTGGATGTTCGGCCCATCACCCGTGGCAAGCCCGATACCAAGTACGTTCGAATTCCGCCCAGGGGGGGACTTGTCATTCGCGTGACGTCGAAAGTGCTGGGTGGTTACGCGGAGACCAACGACAGGTGGCGGCAGATGTTTCAACAGTCCTTAGGCCGTGACAACCTGTGGGTGAGGCGTGACGAACATCAAGCCCTGGTTGGCGGACGACTGCAGGAGAGCCTGACGCAGCGTCTCGCGCGGTTTCACCTGGTCGACAACACGCGCGGCGAGCCGCCGATGTGGAAAGCGAACGAGATCCGCAAGTTCGACGTGAGCCTCAAGGAGGGGCAGTTGCGTGGGAAAATCCATTTGCAGACGGCGTCCGGCGACCGCGGCTATGAAGCCGATCTCGTGGGCTTTGTCGCAAGCCAGGACGGCCTGGTGACGCGTTTCGACGCCGTGGTTAAAGGAGAGTTCTGGGGAGAAGGGCGTTACACTCGCGGAGCACCCAAGGGCCGATTCCCGTTCGCGGTGGCGTTCACCTTGGCGACGGGGGCCGATGTCGCCAACAAGGTACCGCCACAGGGTTCCCGAGGGTGGCTGGACGGGTACATCCGCTAGGGTCCGCTTCGCTTCGGGTGCAAGAGGTTCCAATCCCCGCGACGGTGCGACCTACGACGGACTTGCCGACACCACAGGGCAACCACTGCGGCCGACGCCGTGGGCAGCCGACCTTCGCCGTTTCTCGACGACCAGCATCAGCACCACCGAGGGCGGCAGCAGCGACGAGTCCTACATGCTGGTTGGCGACTTCCGGCAATGCCTGGTGGGAATGCGGACCAGCGGAATCAATCTGGAGGTGCTCAGGGAAGGCACCGTGACCGATTCGAGTGGCGAATCATGGAATGCAACAAGCAGCTGCTGCGGCACGTCAGAGCCTACATGCGAGTCGATGTGGCCCTGCTGCGGCCAACCTGGTTTACCGTCCTGTCCGGCGTTACCGCCTAACAATGAAAGACCAACGACATGAACGTATCGAGAGGCATCAAATTCACGCGGGTGTTGGACGCAGTAGCAGCCGGGACCAGCGACCAGAACTCTTCTTCCGTGGATATGAAAAGCTACGACGCTGTCACATTCGTGGTCGGTTTTGGTGCGATCACGGCATCGGCGGTCACGTCGATCAAGCTGCAGGGATCCGATGACGATTTGAGTTTCTCGGACCTGGCCGGCACCGCGATCACCGTTGCGGACAGCGACGACGACAAGATTGTGCTTTCCGAGATCAACCAGCCACAGCAACGGTACGTGCGATGCGTGGTCGATCGTGGCACGCAGAACGCTGTGATTGATTTTGCCGTGGCGCTGCAAAACAAAGCGAACAAAGCACCCGTGACGCAATCTAGCACCGTGCTAGGGAGCGAATTCCATCAGGCCCCAGCTGCAGGGACTGCGTAAGGATTCACCAGTGCCGGTGCTACTCCGGGCCGGTGCTGGTAACCGGGAAAGTCTCCAGTTGTCACCCGTTCTCGTCGGCGGGTGGAGACCGAACCGCATGGGCAACCCGTCAAAAAAACGGGTCGAAGGTTTTCACGTGCCCCAAGCCCGGCTGGCTACCGGCGGGNTGCCCTTTTTTTTCAGAATTGTATCCGTCGCGGGGCCGCTGCATAAAAAGCGGACCGCCAGCAGTATGAGCTGCCGACGGCCCTATCCACAACCACTAGTCTGGAGTAGTGATCATGGCTAAAAGCCATTCTAACAAGTGTACGCTTATCCCGGCAGTTGCGTATTACCGAATGTCCTCCGAAGAGCAGGACAAGTCCATCGCATCGCAACGCGAAGTACTCGTACCGTGGGCCAAGCGGAACGGATACGACATTGTCTGCGAGTATGTCGACGAAGCCATTTCAGGCGACAAGTCCCGCGATGGGTTTCATCAGTTGGTCGGAGACGCGAGCTCTGGGAAATGGTCTGCGGTTCTCATGTGGGATCAGGACCGGTGGAGCCGGCACGACTCCATCAAGACCGCGTACTACGTGCAGCAACTCCGCGAAAACAATTGCTACATGCACACAATGAACCAAGGCCGCGTGGACTGGGAGTCATTCGAGGAACGGATTATCTGGACAGTGCAACAAGAGGCGAAGCACATGTTTCTGCATTCGCTCGCCAAGAACACGATCCGTGGCAAAACGAGCAAGGCAAGAACCGGTCGGCTTTTTCCCAAGCTTCCGAGAGGGTACAGCAGGCTGCCCGGTGAGAATGCAAGTGTCGCCCTGAACGAGGAGGCACCATTGGTGAAGGCTGCATTCGAGGCATACGCAAGCGGCTACACGATCCGCGAAGTTGCCGATCAGCTGTGTGAATTCGGAGTAACAGACAAGAGCGGCGGGCTGCTTGCCCCGAACACTGTCCGCAAGATGTTGCGAAACCCATTCTACTTCGGTCGGTACGAATGGAACCGCGACCAATCACGACGCAAGTATGCCGACCGAGACGATCTCATCCGGATCGATAACAACCATCCGGCGATCGTCAGCCGGGAACTATTCGACCGTGTGCAGGGCTGTTTCAAGAAGAACCAAAAGAAAACCTCGCCGAAAAAGGTACGCAACTATGCCCTTTCCGGCTTACTACGGTGCAGATGTGGAAAGGTTCTATACGCCCGAACCGCACCGAATGGGAAACGATATTACCGCTGCCAGGGCGGTACGCACGGCAACCAGTCGTGCAAGAGCGAGAGAGTAGTAGCGGACGATGTAGAAAACGCACTTGCCCTGGCCCTGGGATCTGCATTCAGTACCCGTGCCAACATAGACCGGTTCCGGCAATCGCTCACGGCTGAAATAGAACAACGGGCGAAGGCTGCCCATGTGGCCCCAGGTGCAGCCGAGAAACGCGTTGAGTCGTTGCGAGTAAAACTGCGGTCCGTGGAAAGACGCCTGGCAGAAGTAGACTCCGACATGCTGGAAGTCATCCAGGAACGAATCCGCGACCTCCGCAAAGAACTCCGCAGGGCTGAGGCTGAATTATCAGCCGCACGTGCTAAGGCTGGCATCCTGAGCCCTGAGGAGATCAAGGCCAAGCAGGAGCAGGTGATTGAACTCTTGGCGAATTTGCCCCGGACGCTGTCGAAACTGTCTGCGGAAGAACAGAACCGAATGCTGACGTTGGTGGTAGATCACGTCGATGTTGACGTGAACGCGTTGCCGCCAATTCAACCCGCGAATGACCGTCGAGTGCGTACCCGTCCGCGTTATGAATTAGCGGGCGGAACAGTGTTTTTGGCTCCGTCGCTGTCGTCTGAACTATTCACACGCAAAATGAGCGGAGTTGTTCACGACGTCCCCACAGAGGTCTCTCCATTGGTGGCGTCTGGACACGCATCCCGAAGGGGCCACCCATCGAACGTCTGCTGGGATCGGTGCTGGTGCAGGGGGTATCGAGCAGGGGAGAAGGCCGGAAACACCGTCGATCTGACTGTGGTGACAGACCGCGAACTGGCCCTTCGCCACATTGATCTCGACGGCAAGCTTGTCGATAAATTCCACATTTCAAAGTGACGCGATGTTGATGAGTGATACACTGAGACAGGAAACTTCCGAAACGCAATCGGGTTTGTGGAGAGACACGATGCCAACAAATCGACGCACCAACGTACCGCAGGCGGGTCGACTGAATCGACGCACGCTGCTCAAACGCGGGGCCACGCTCGGAGGTGGGTTCGTTGGCATGCTCACGCCCGGCGGACTGGCGGCTTTGGCGGAAACGCCACCGAGAACGCGGTCGATGCGTGAAGTGAACCGGCGCGTGCGTCCGTTATCGTGCGATACAATGGTCGCGTTGCCCGATGCGACGACGACCGGAACGACGGTGCTGGGCAAGAATAGCGATCGGCCGGTTTTCGACTGCCAGCCGCTGATCCACTTTCCACGACAACAGCACGCGATCGATTCGACGATCAAACTCGAGTATCGGACGATCCCTCAGGTCGAGCAGACGTACGCAACGATCGGGTCGAGTCCCTATTGGTGTTGGGGTTATGAAGAGGGCGTCAATGAATTCGGCGTGGCAATTGGCAACGAAGCAATCTTCACAAAGACTTTCACCGACGCGGTCGCCTCGAGCAAAGCTGGCAAGCCACCCGAGTTGGGGCTGTTGGGTATGGACTTGTTGCGGCTCGGCTTGGAACGTGGCCAGAGAGCGCGCGAAGCACTGCATGCGATTACCGGGCTCGTCGAGCGTTACGGTCAATGGGGTTCCGGTGTGCCGGGCATGGACCACGAAACGGGAGGCTACGACAACTCCTACATCATTGCCGATGGAAAGGAGGCTTGGATTCTGGAGACCGTGGGCCAGCGTTGGGTCGCCAAGCGAGTGACGCACGGCGTGGCAGCGATTTCTAACCAACCATCGATCCGCACCCAGTGGGATCTAGCCAGTCACGATCTGGCCGATTACGCGATCGACAAGGGCTGGTGGCCAAAAGCAAAGAAAGACGATTTCGACTTCGCTCGCGCCTACATCGATCTACGGACCCCCCTTCAACTATCCCAACTTCGCGTCCAGCGTTCGCACCAGCTATTGTGCCAAAAGGAAAACGGAGACGTCTCGCCGCAGTGGGTCATGCGCATTCTGCGCGACCACTACGAAGACACGTTTCTGGGTGGCCCCAACTTCAATGCCGCCTTGCCGGACTTTCTGACCCTGTGCATGCACAGTTCCCCCGCCGAATTCACTTGGGGCAACACGGCCAGCTCCGCCGTCTTCATCCTGCCCGACGATTCGAAACGGCTCGCCCAGATGTGGTGGACACCGGTCACTCCGTGCACGGGCCTCTACCTGCCGGTATTCGCTGCCGCCAGTCGGTTGCCTGAAGTCCTGACGACCGCGGGCCTCGAGGGCAAAACCGTCACGGCGCCGCCGCAGGCGAAACGCGATGCGTTCTCGGAGAAGTCATACTGGTGGCTCTTCCGAGATCTACTCGACACGATCAAGGGCGACGAAACGGGCGCTGAATTCAGCAAACGCCAACGCATCGCTCGAACCGCGTTTAATCGCCTGGAGCAGAACTGGATGGTCGGATCCAAAGAAGTGGAAAAGCAAGCGATCCTCCAAGAGAATACCGCGATCCTCGATGGATTTACGAAGCATTGTGTCGATCAAGCGCTCGCGACAGTCAACCGATTGCGAAAGTCGAAGGGCTCGTAAGTCGCCCGGAGGGCCCGACGCCGGGCCGAGAAAGGAAGGTCGTCAATGTGCGGAGCTAGGCTTCCGTTGCTGGTCGGTATGGTCTGGTGTGCTGTTGCCGATGTCGGTGCGGCAGAGGTCAAGATAACCGGTGGCGGCGAGTACAAGGATCGCAAGGGAATCCACGTTCGCGCGTACTCCACGTTCCCATCTCTTGTGCGTCTCGCGGAAGGAAGGTTGCTCTGCTACGACATGGCCTCCCAGGACGGCGGACGGACTTGGAGCCGATATCAGGAGTTCGGCTTTCCGCTGTCGGACGCCACCCGGCCTCATCGTGGGTCGATCACGACGCTGCAGGATGGCGAAGTGCTACTGGTGGGCCGCTACACTCGAAAGCATGAGCGTGATGCCGATATCTACGTTGCGGAAATCTATCGATCCCGCAATCACTTCGCGGGCTATACGGGGCCGACACGCGCGCTGATTCACGTCCCCAGCGCGGTGGCCGGGACTGACGAGTATGGGATGCCAGTCTCGGGGCCGTTCTTCGAGCAGTCCATCGTCGAACTCCCCGGCGGCGATTTACTGGCCTGCATGTGGGGCTGGTGTGAAAGCGACCAAACTCCCTCCGGCTATCCGGATCGGTGGGAAAAATGGCGTCTCAAGAAGTCTCGCACGCTGCTTGTTCGATCCAAGGACCGAGGTGATACGTGGCATTATCTGGCTACGATCGCCGCCGATCCCGATGCTGGCCCCGAAGGTTTCCGCTTGCCGAGCCTCGGCCTGTTGCCCGACGGCGAGCTGCTGTGTTTGATGCGCAATGGTGACGGCGCGATGCCGCTGTGGCTGGGCCGATCACGGGGCGACTATACGCAGTGGGAGAAGCCGGAAAAGATCAATGCCCCGGCAGTCTTCGGCGAGCTATTGGTTCTCTCGGACGGTACGGTGCTACTGGCTTTTGGGAAACCACTATACGTCATGGCCAGCGGTGACGGCGGCAGAACCTGGGGCAGCGAGCACAAGATGGGCATTGGAACAAGAACGGGGCAAGCGTTTACCGGCCGGGTGACACTCGTCGAGGTGTCTCCCGGTCAAGTCGTGTGCGTCTATAACGACGTGCTCGACCTGCACGCGCGCGTGCTGACCGTGACCTCCGAGTAATCGACAGGAGACACCATTTTGCTACCCCGCCACACCCAACGACGTCTGCTGATACTCGTGGCCGTACTGTCGACGGCTGCCAACGGCGACGAGAAGTTTGACGATCCGAGAATCAAGGTGACGGTCGGCTCGTCCGTGCTGGTTTCAGCACGGTTCGACTCGGTTGTCCACCAACTGGCCGATGGTTCTCTGTTCGTCCAGGGGAATCGGTCCACCGACGGCGGCAAGACGTGGGTCAACTCACCGGCTCCTGTCCGTGCGGGCTTTCACGACAAGTGGAGTCAAAGTGCTGGTTGCCTACTCCGCGACGGAACCTTTATCGGCTTGGGATCCAGGCCCGAGTTCACGCGACTCGATCAGCGCATTCTCAAAGTGTACCGATCGAAGGACAACCTGCAGACCGTTGTGGGCCCGACGGACGCGGTGCTCGACATCCCGCGGGGCACCGGCGGGCGTTCCGAGACTGGCGAGTACACCGGCGCTGCGATTGTCGAGCACAGCCTGATCGAAAGGCCAGACGGCACACTGATCGCCGGCGCGTACGGTTGGTGGAAGGGTGATGAGGAGTACTCCATGCTCGAAAAGTACGTACCCGAGATGAATATGTACAAGACGCGCGTGTGGGTTATTTCTTCACAGGATCGTGGCAAGACCTGGCAAACGCTGGGCACTCCGGGGTACTGGCCGGAGCTAGGACCGGAAGGTATGGGCGAGCCCGGCTTGACGGAATTGGCGAACGGCGACCTGCTGATGGTGCTCCGCAATGGCGAGTGGGGCGAGCCTGTGTTTCAGACGCGATCCGCCGACGGCGGCCGAACGTGGAGTAAACCCGAGAAGCTTCCAGCAACAGGTGTCTGGCCCACGCCGTACTTGATGTCCAACGGCATGTTGGTACTCGCAGTCGGGCGCGGACGACCACCGAACTATTATCTGTGGTGCTGTTCCGACGGAAGGGGAGAGACGTGGCAGTCGCGGACGCTGGTCGCCAAGGGGGGCAAGGGCTATGCGTCCGTCATCGAAATCGCGCCGGGTCAATTGGTGTACAGCGGCTATAACAAGGTCAAACGCGCGTTACAAATCTGGCAGATCACGATCGAGCGAACCGAATAGTAGGGGCGCATTCTCTGTCGACGATCGATTCATCCTCTTTCCGGTCAAACGTTGCCCACGGCCAAGATAGTGCGATCAAGATGAAACGGTCCGCGCTCACCGGGTTCGAACGTTCCGCCACGAGTCAGTAAGATCTCCGCTGCCAAATCCGATCGGTGTGATAGTGCGAGAAAACTTAACGTATCTCTGCGGCGGGGAATACGGGCGGCTGCTTCCTCGGACAACTGATCGGCGATCTCTTTGGTCAGCAAATCCTCGTCGCTCATCGGTTTGCCCGTCAAGAAATGTCGCTCATCGGTTTGCCCGTCAAGAAATG
>PADE01000069.1 GCA_002702965.1 Planctomycetaceae bacterium | reverse complement strand
GTTTCCTTTAAGAAGTTCCGTCCGTCGGCGGCATGGACCTTGACCCGCGCGTCCTGATAGGGCCGGTCTGGATGATGGTGCTTGCCCAGCGACAAAATAGCCGGATCGATCTCCACCGCATCCACACGGAGAGCACCTGCTGCGAGGGCCGCCGATGTGTCGTTGCCCGAGCCGGCGCCGATAATGAGCACGTCTTGAACCGGTCGCCGCCCAGAGTCCTGACTGAGCAGATAGGGCAGAGCGTAGGCGATGCCCTGCGAACCGTGGGAGAGCATGCCTTGATGGCTGATGCTGTTGACGGAGATGTCCCTGTCTTTCGGTATGAAATCGACGCGGTAGTAGGGCGACCAGATGATCTCCCTACCGTCTACTTCTTTTCCGGCTAACTGATGCAACATTCCATTGCCTGCCAGCCCGACCAGCACAATCGTGACGGCCGCGCAGGCCCAATGAAGGGTTCGCGGCCACGCCGCGCCGGTTATGAAGAAACAGCAGCCCCCGAGTGCCACGAGAAACCACCAGAACGGCGATAGCCATAGAAAAGACATTAGCCCGAACGCGAGGATCCCCGCCAGACTACCCAGAATGTTGGTCGAGTAGGCGACCACACGGTTTGGAATCGCTTCCAGTTGGCGACCGAGCACCTGCCCGAGGCCGATAAACATAAGCACAATCAGGATGAAGAAAAAGCCGGCGATTGCCTCGACGGGAATACCGAGGATGCCCGGGTCGGGATGCTGGTGACCCGTTCCAAAGTAGACCCGCTCCGGGGAAACCTGCGGGCCCACGTCAATGGCGATAGTCTGATCCGAGTACGCCAGACGGATGCCGAGCGCTGCCGAGACGCTCAGCAGGGCGATCGCAGGCGTCCAGCGAATGAAATTGGCCTTCCGCGATGCGGCTAGGCACCCGATCGACATCCCCACGAATGAGGCCAGCAGCACCACGTTCGTGAAAAAGGTCAGGAAAACAACGTAGGAGCCGAACCAGCGGATGCAGGCCAACTCGAGGAATAGAATGAGAAAAGAGATCACGAACAGCGCCGCGAAAGTGCGAAATGGGGGCGTTTGTGTTCGACGATTCGCCAATTTTTCCTCACTTTTTCGGCGTATTGGGCTGGGCCGCTCGTTTGTTCAAGCTTAGTTACCGCCAGATCAAACCGTTAGATCAAAGTTAAGCACCTAGCGGCCTCGACACCGGCGGGTGATCCTAATACTCCGTTCTTGACGATCGTGCGTCGCGATGGGCGTCGATATGAGGCTGTCCACGTAGTAGTAGTCGAACAGATCAACCAGAAGATTCAGGCGGTGCTGTCCCCCTGGTTCATCGCCCAACCTGCTCGACGCAATTTGGAGCCGCTCGGATCGGTGCTGTGACGTTTCTGTGCCATCTGAAACAACCTGTTCTAAGCCGGCGGACCGATCGGATGCTCGCACATCCGTGGGCGTTCTTCATGGGAAGCTTGTGGATCTTCCAACGTGCTGCGCTCGCCGAGAAGCTCTTGCGCGGGGCTTGCATCTTGTCTACGGCGGCAAATGCGCGCCGATCTTTTCGCACAATGCCTGACGCACATCGCAAGCTCTCAGGCGCTGGTCAGAAACCCCTGCCGAAGCGAGGCACCCTGCGCGCCCCCAAGTGTGGGGCAACTCGTGGAAGTCGTTCGACGGTCAACGTCGCCGAGTTTTTTCATCAGTCGAGTTGCATGGCGTCTAGCCGAATTGCGGGAAGGTGAATCGGCTCGTTGTTCGCCCCCCCTCGACTCATCAAAAGCGAGCACAGCACGTCGAGCAAAACGGTACGTACGGTTTTGCGCAGGCTGAAGTGTCGACGCGATAAATCAACTGAACCGGGGCGGCGCACTCGGTTTGGTGATCCGCCAGATACACACCACACGTCTCTTCAAGGTGTGGTGCGCGGGACTATTCTCGATCACACGCGACACCGCCGGAGCGCAGTTTCTCAGCATATTGGAGATTTTCCTGGGTNAGGCTCGACTCGGTGCCAAATGCCCAGTGCTTGGACATGTCGGCCGAATAGCGACTCGCTTCTGGCCGTCGGCCGAGGGCCTCTGCCATCGCGCGCACATGATGGGGCGCGGTCCCGCAGCAGAGACCTAGGTACCGCACGTCCAACGCATGCGCCTTCCGCGTAAACGCGGCGATCTCGTAGCGGTTACAGGTGAACGGGTCGAGTGCGGTGGGAAACGGTCGATCGTCGGGAATGCAGTTGCAATGCGGGTCGCACAACGACTGGAAAGTCGGCTGGTCGGGTGTGGTTCGATAGGGGACAGGCAGACCGGCGACGGTGCAGGAAACCTTGTTGCGGATTCGTTCCAGTAGCGGCAGCATCGTATCTGGGCCGCGCGAGCAGTTAAGGCCGACCACATCGGCGCCGGCCTGTTCGAGACGTCGACAGGCGTCGACCAGACCGACCTGGTCGCGCAGAATCTCATCTCCGTCAACGACGAGCATCACCGCCGCCGGCAAGTTGACCCGCATGATCGAGTCGAGCGCCAGTTTTGCTTCGCCGAAGAATCGAATTGTCTCGGCGATGATGTAGTCGACACCCGCCTCCGCGGCCCAACCGACCTGCTCGTCGAACATCTGCCGCACCAGGGCTTCGGCGGCCGGGTCCTCTGGNTGNTAAACGGTGGTGTTACAGATGTTACCAGCGACCAACGCCGGCTCGCCCGGCCCCTCTTCGGCGGCCGCTTTGGCAAGCGCCAACGCGTTGCGTTGTAGCGGTTCGAGCAGTTCCTCCTTACCGATCAATCTCAGCTTCTGGCGGTGCCCGTAGTAAGTAAACGCCTCGATCACGTCGGATCCGGCTCTACGGAACTCGCGATGTAATTGGGAAACGACGTCGGGGTGTTCGAGCACCACTTCGGGCACGAAGGCACCCGCCTCCAGATAGCCGCGGCGTTCGATCTCGAAGAGATACCCTTCGGCGCAGATGATGGATCCGCCTGCCAGCCGTTCCAGTAGACTTCGTTTCCTTGGTTTGGTGTCAGCGTTCACCTGTCGATCCTCTCGACCACGCTTGTTGTCCGGTATCGACGCGCTCGGTTCGAAAACGGGCCCGGCGTGTTACATCCACGGGAAGGGCGCCTTCGAACGAGGCAAGGTCGCTCCTTCGGAAAAACGATTGAAATTGAATGGTTTGAGCAGTTCACCGGCGCCACCGGTGAGGATGCTGGCGACCTGTTCGCCGACACCGATCATCTTGAAACCATGATTGGAATCGGCGATCACGTAGAGATTCGGTCCCAGAAAGTCGAAAATCGGAAAATTGTCGGCCGAAAACGAACCGACTCCACCGGACGATTTTCTCGACGCCAGCGGGCGGCAGTCCTGGTAGCGTTTCATGCAGTGTGCCAGCGAGGCACACCATAGGTTGTAGAAATCGTCGTCGACACAGTAGTGGGGGCTACGGGTTCCATAGGGATCGAGTTCGCAGTTTGAGCCGACGTGTTTGGGGACCGCGCCTCCCTGGATCGCGTGCTTGTCGCGCTTGAAATAAATACCCCAGGGTTGGTCCCACACCAACTTCCCGTCCTCGCCGTAAAGTGGCACGTCATTGTCGACGTGGATCAGAGGCGGGCGTTTGCCGTCATTGGTGATGTGGGCGTAGGGATTGATGTCGATCTCGCCTTCCTGCAGCGCCAAGTAACGCCACAGTTCGACGGGGCTGTTACCGCCGTTCGGGTCGGGGACTTCGATCGGCAGTTCGAGCATCTGCCAGAGCATCTTGATCCATGGTCCCACTGCCACCACGACGACACCAACCTCGATCGATCCCATATCGGTTTCGACCGTCTTGACCTGGCGGTCGCGATCGAACGTGAACCCGGTCACGGTAGGCCCAGTGATAAGCCGGGCATCGGCACGCTCGGCCTTGATCGCCAATCCGTGGATCGCCTGCCGATTCCACGCATGGCCACCGCGATGTTCGTGCAGGACGACCTCGAGGTTCTCGGCGCGCCAATCGTGGAAGATGCCCTGCATGTACTTGCGGACTTCTTTCTTTCCGACGATCAAGGTTGAGGGGTAGCCGAGTCTCTGGTGGCGTTCGTAGACGGCCTCCATGCCTTCACGCATCGGTTCGAACGAAGTCGTCAAGTAGCCGACAGGCTGGTACGCGAAGGTGTCGGTGTCACTTTCCCAGATGTCCATGCAGTGCATCATTAGGCGGGTCATCGGTTCCTGGAAATAGTTGCAGCGGACGTTGCCGCAGGCNACGCCCGACGCCCCGTGAGCGATCGCATTCTTCTCGATCACGACGACGTCATCGCCGTTTCCCTTGCCAGTCGATTTGAGGTACTTGGCCAAATGGAATGCAGTCGATAATCCGTGCACACCGGCCCCGATGATCAGATATTCGGCTTTGCGCGGTAGGCCCATGCGTGTCGTACCTCGGCGGGGGATGGGACATTGATCGTACAGGTGGATGCCTGACGGCGACAGCTATGGGCGGGGTGGTCGCCTCGCTTCACCCCGACGGGGATGGATGCCGCGCTCGGTCGTTCGTATTGGGCTGCTACCCCTCGTGAGCCCGGCGAGATCACTCGAGCCTGCAAAATGGGGCACAATTTGCACGGGGTGTGTGATAGGGTCTCAAGCGTGCGCGAGTTGTTAGAATAGAGATGCAATTTGCTCGCCGCCGCATGCGGTGTGTTGGCCGCGAGGATCTGGAGAGAGAACATGAAGCGCCAAAAGATGTTGCTGGTCCTGGTGATCTCTTGCCTGGCACCTTGTGCTCGGGCCGAGCCGCCCGTCGACTTTAACCGCGACATCCGTTCGATCCTCGCCAATACCTGTTTTGCCTGCCACGGTCCGGACGCCAGCGAACGACAAGCCGGGCTTCGACTGGACACTCGGGACGGCGCGAGATCAGCATCCGAGTCGGGCGGGTTCGCGGTCGTTCCCGGGGATCTAGATGCCAGTCAGTTGTACCTGCGGGTCACCAGCGATGATGAGAGCGTTCGCATGCCACCCGCTGAATCGGGCAAGACGCTGTCGCCGCGCGAAGTCCAGCTGTTAACCGATTGGATCGCGCAGGGGGCGAAGTACTCAACGCATTGGTCTTATCTAAAACCGGTTCGCCCCGAGTTGCCAAAGTTAACCGAGCACCCCGCCTGGCCGAAGAACGAAACGGACCATTTCATCCTTGCGCGCCTGATTCAAGAAGGTCTTCGTCCATCGCCGGAAGCAGATCGCTATGCGCTGATCCGTCGGGTGTCTCTGGACCTCACGGGATTGCCACCGACCCTACAGGAGGTGGAGACATTTGCCAACGATCGCGACCCCAAAGCCTATGAACGGCTGGTCGACCGCCTGCTCGAAAAGAAGACGTACGGCGAGCACTGGACGCGGATGTGGCTTGATCTGGCCCGATACGCCGACTCGTCCGGCTATGCCGATGATCCACCGCGCACGATCTGGGGCTTTCGCGACTACGTGATCCGTTCGCTGAACGCGAACAAGCCTTTTGATCAATTTACGATCGAACAAATCGCGGGTGACTTGTTGCCCAACGCGACACAAGAGCAGTTGGTCGCGACCGCCTTTCACCGCAACACACTGACCAACAACGAAGGGGGTACGAACGACGAAGAGTTTCGCAATGTGGCCGTTGTCGATCGGGTGAACACGACGATGGCGGTGTGGATGGGGACGACTATCAGTTGTGCCCAGTGTCACAATCACAAGTACGACCCGATCTCGCAGAAGGAGTTTTTTCGTTTCTTCGCATTCTTCAACAATAGCGAAGACGCCGACCGTCGTGACGAGAGTCCGCTGGTCCAAGTTTGGAGCGCCGAGCAGGAAACGCAAAAGACAGCGTGGCGAGNCGAGATCGCACAACGGAAGGCGGAATTGAAGGCCGATACGCGCGAACTGAGTGAAGNGCAATCCCGCTGGGAGGCGGAAGTCGCGAAGGACGAAAAGCAAGCGGTCACCGGCCGATTCGTTCGCGTTGAGATCGTCGACCGCGAGGAGTTCCTTTCGCTCGCGGAAGTTGAGGTCTTCAGCGGCCAGCAAAATGTCGCCCGCAAAGGCAAAGCGACCCAGTCCAGCACCGACTTCAACGGCCCGCCGGAACTCGCCATCGACGGAAAAACTGACGGTGACTTCAACAAGGCGAAGTCGACCACACACACCAAGAAAGACAAGAATCCCTGGTGGCTCGTCGAGTTGTCCGAACCGGTTGCCATCGAGCGGATCGTCGTTTGGAATCGCACCGACGGTGGTGTTGGTACACGGCTGAAGGGCTTTCGTGTTTCGATCCTCGACGAGGACCAACAGCCGATCTGGAAAGTGGACGTTGCCGAACCGCCTGCCCCCAATCGCCAACTGGTGATCGCGAGCGTTCCGGCCGCGATTCTGGCGATCGTCAAGACACCCGCGGAAACACGCAGCGACAAACAGCAGCAGCAGCTGACCGACTATTTCAGATCGATTGCGCCCGAATTGAAGTCGGTGCGAGAACAATTGGCCAAACTGGAGAAACAGCTAGCCGACTCGAAGCCACTCACCTCGGTTCCGATCATGCGGCAACGCGGCGCAGACAAGCGGCGCGTGACCAAGATCCAACGGCGGGGCAACTTCCTCGACACCGGTGACGAGGTCTCCGAGGGAACTCCCGCCACCTTCCCGCCCCTCCCCGAAGGTGAACCGATGAACCGGCTCACGCTGGCAAAGTGGCTGGTCAACGAGAACAATCCCCTCACGGCGCGCGTAATCGCCAATCGTTATTGGGAAGCCATCTTCGGCGTGGGCATCGTCAGGACCAGCGAAGAGTTTGGTACCCAGGGTGAGTTGCCTTCGCATCCTGCGTTGCTCGACTGGCTGGCGACCGAGTTGGTGCGACTCGACTGGGACATGAAAGCATTCCTCAAGCGGCTGGTGACATCGGCCACGTATCGCCAGTCGTCTGTATCGTCTGCCGAGTTGATTGAGCGCGACCCCGACAACCGCTTGCTCGCCCGAGGCCCTCGGTTTCGCCTGTCGGCAGAGACGATTCGCGACCAGGCGCTGTTCGTTGCCGGATTGCTGAGCGAGAAAATGTACGGAGCTCCGGTGAAGCCGCCGCAACCCAGCATCGGGCTGACCGCCGCATTTGGAAGCGGCATCGATTGGAAGACGAGCGCGGGTGACGATCGTTACCGTCGCGGGTTGTATACGACGTGGCGGCGCTCCAATCCGTATCCCTCGATGGCGGCGTTCGATGCCCCCAACCGAGAGGTCTGCACGATTCGGCGGGACCGAACGAATACGCCATTGCAGGCGTTGGTCACTCTCAACGACCCGGTCTACATCGAAGCGGCCCAATCGCTCGCGCGGTACATGGCGACGGTGGGTGAGACCAACGATGATAAAGCGGCGCTCGGCTTCCGGCGCTGCCTCGCGCGTGCGCCCAACAAAACCGAGCTGGCTCGTCTGACGAACTTGTATCAGCGCGCCCACGAACATTTTGCCAAGCGCCCCGCCGCCGCCAAGCAAATGGCGACAGAACCGCTGGGCGCCGCTCCGGAAGGTAGCAATTTGACCGAACTCGCCGCCTGGACTGTGGTTGGCAACGTATTGCTGAATTTGGACGAGATGTTCTTGAAACGATAAAGGCATTCCCGACCGCAGCGCTACGCGCCGCGGTGAGGATCGGATACCGAGTCCGCGTCAGCGAGTGCCGCGGCTAGATTGGGAGAAGACCATGCACCCTCAGATGACACAACTTCAAACCGCAACGCGCAGGCATTTTTTGCAGCAGACGTCGGCCGGCCTGGGTGGGGTGGCGCTGGCGAGTTTGTTGAGTGACGGCGCGGTGGCGGCTTCCAAACCGGTCGACCCGCTGGCATCCAAGAAGCCGCACTTTCCAGCTAAAGTCAAACAAGTCATCTATCTGCACCTGACCGGTTCACCGCCGCATCTCGATCTATTCGACTACAAGCCGGAACTCGTCAAACACTCGGACAAAGCATGCCCCAACGAGTTCCTCGAAGGCAAGCGGTTTGCATTTACATCGGGTGTGCCGAAGCTGATGGGAACGCCTCGCAAGTTCGAGCAGTGCGGTGACGGCGGCATTTGGCTGTCCGATGCCATTCCCCATCTGCAAACCGTGGCTGACGAATTGTGCGTGATTCGCTCGATGACGACCGACCAGTTCAATCACGCGCCGGCCGAGCTGTTGCTCTACACCGGCTCCCCTCGGTCTGGTCGCCCATCGATGGGCACGTGGGTGACCTACGGACTGGGCACGGAGAACGCGAACCTACCCGGCTTCGTCGTGCTAATTTCCAGCGGTGTTCAGCCGAACGGCGGCAGCAAGTCGTTTGGGAGCGGATTTCTGCCTTCGGTCTATCAGGGCGTGCAGTGCCGGTCGAAGGGCGATCCGGTGTTGTACGCGTCCGACCCGGCTGGCATGAACCGCGATCTGAGACGACTGAGCCTTGATGCTCTGAGCGAGTTAAATCAACTGCAAGCGGAAGAGCTCGGCCACCCCGAGACGCTGACGCGCATCGCGCAATACGAACTCGCCTTTCGCATGCAGATTTCCGTCCCCGAAGTCATGAACATCAACGACGAGCCACAACACGTGATCGACAGCTACGGCGCCAAGCCTGGCGAGTCGAGTTTTGCCAACAACTGCCTGCTCGCTCGACGCCTGGTCGAAAACGGCGTGCGTTACGTGCAGTTGTTCGATTGGGGTTGGGACTTCCACGGGACGGGCGAAGGGACCGGTCTCACGTCGGGTCTGACCAACAAGTGTGCCACCATGGATAAACCGGTCGCAGCATTAATCACGGATCTCAAACGACGAGGGCTGTTTGAAGAAACGTTGATCGTGCTCGGCGGTGAATTCGGGCGCACCCCGTTCCGCGAAGGGCGCACCGCCAACAGCAAGGTCCTGGGGCGGGATCATTATCCCGACTGTTACTCGATGGTGCTCGCCGGTGGTGGTATCAAGGGCGGCACGATGCACGGCGAGTCGGATGAGTTTGGCTTTGGTATCGCGCGAGATAAAGTGCACGTCCACGATCTGCAGGCCACGATCCTGCACCTGCTCGGTTTTGATCATGAGCGGCTGACGTTCCGTTTTCAAGGCCGTGATTACCGGCTGACCGACGTGCATGGCGAAGTCGTCGACGGCGTCCTCGCGTGACGAACAAGCCGCTGCTGCCCTGACAAAAAACGGGTCTAGTGCGGGTCGGTTTGCCGCTTCGGCTTGGCGCGTTGGTCTCCAGTTCGCCAACAGCTACCTCGCCCGGTGCACGTCCATTACGCGATGACGTCGTGTATCACGTTTCCGTCGAGTCCGTTCAACGCATCGGTGAGTCTTACCCGCTCGGCGCCGTGCTGGAAGGTCAGCCGCTGGTGGTCGAGGCCGAGCAGGTGCAGGATCGTGGCGTGCAGGTCGTGGAAGTTGACCCGGTTTTCGACAGCGTGGTAGCCGTAGTCATCGGTTCGGCCGTACTTGATGCCTCCTTTCACGCCCCCACCGGCCATCCAGAAAGTGAAACCCCAAGGGTGGTGGTCTCGCCCTCCCCTCTTCGACGTGACCTCGTCACCTGGGCTGCGCCCGAACTCGCCCCCCCACACGATCAGCGTCTCGTCGAACAGGCCGCGGCGCTTCAAATCGACAATTAACCCGGCGATCGGCTTGTCGACTTCACGCGCGTGGGACGCGTGGTACTTGGCGAGCTCGTTGTGCTGATCCCAGCCGCTGTCGTTCGAATTGGGTGCATGGTACAGCTCGATGAATCGGACACCCCGCTCGACCATTCGGCGTGCCAGCAGGCATTGCCGCGCGTAGTTTTCTGTATTGCCCGGTTGATCGACTCCGTACAGTTTCAGCGTCTCCTCGGTTTCGTCCGCATAGTCGAGCAACGGGGGCGCGGCGGACTGCATGCGAAAGGCGGTCTCGAACGAGGCGATACGGCCCTCTAATTCGGCGTCGGCACCGGTCTGTTCCAACCGTCGCCGGTTCATCTGTGTGACAAAGTCGAGTTGTTTGCGCTGCAGGTCGGGGGACAGATCGGGATTGCGCGTGTTGCGGAACGTCGCTTCGCGAAACGGCGGCGGCGCGCTGATCGCGTTGCTGCGGCCGATGGGGACCATCTGGTACGCCGACGGAAGAAAGGCGCCTCTCAGCAGCGTGATGTTGCCAAAGTTGTAACAGGGACAGATCGTGATGAAGCCGGGTAAGTTCTCGTTCTCGCTTCCCAGACCGTACAGGACCCACGAGCCGAGGGTCGGTCGGACCAGACGCTCCGAACCGGTATGCAACCGCATCTGTTCGGGGAAGTGGCTAGCTCCCGCGGTCTGCATCGAATTGATGAAGCAGATGTCGTCCACGCACCGCCCGATATGCGGGAACAGATCACTTACTTCGATCCCGCTCTGGCCGTATTTGCGGAAACGCCAAAACGGCTTGAGAATCTTGCCGGTGCGCCCTTGATTGCCGTCTACGTTGTCCAGTGGGATCGGCTTGTCGTTATCGCGCACAAGCAGCGGTTTGTAGTCGAACGTGTCGACGTGGGAGGGGCCACCCTGCATGAAACAGAAAATCACCGAGCGGGCCCGGGGCGCGAAGTGGGGCGGCCGCGCCGCGAGCGGGTTGACGGTCGGTTCCGCCCGGACGGGCCCGGGCTCGGCCAGCAGCGATGCCAGGGCGAGCTGGCCGAACCCGACGGCGGATTTCTCGAGCAGCTCGCGGCGTGAGGGCAAACGGTGCACGTGTGAAAGGATGGTCATCGGTATTGGACTTGGGCATCGGGCATAGTCGTTGATTCCGANATCCGCAGTGGTTGGCAGCTTCAATCCAGGTAGACAAACTCGTTGAACATGAAGACCGCCTGGCAGAGGCTCTGCCAGGCCTGGGCTCGACGAACCCCGCTGTCGGTCATGTCCAGCAGACTCGCATCCCACGACTGGAGAAAATCGAGCGCGGCGGCCACCTCGTCGTTCTCAGCGGTGCGCCCCAACGCGCGGAGGTATAACCACCGCACACGGGCGTTGTCGTCGATGAACTCGGCCGCCAGTAGGGCCTGCGCANTATGGCGGGCCTGGTCGAGGACAAACGGGCCGTTCATCAGCAACAGTGCCTGCGGCGCGTTCGTCGAAGTCTGCCGCTGGCCGGTCATCTCATCGCGCCCCGGGAAGTCGAACACATCGAGCAGCTCGGCCATGTGCATCTCGGTACGGATCACCGGCCGGTAGATCGAGCGCTGCAGGATGCTCTCGTAATGGTCGACAACCTGTTGCAAGCGGCCTCCCTTTTTCAGCTCTGCACTATTGCCCAGGCCCAACTTTGCCAGCAGGCTACCTCCCGTGGCGGGATCGAGTCGGTCGCTGGTAAACAACAGCGCGTCGCGTATCTCCTCCCCCTCCAGCCGCCGGCGATTCTGGCGCCAGAGCAGCCGGTTCATCGGGTCGACCGATTGGGGTTTCGCGGCGGAGGCCACCGCAATCGACGAGCTCTGCTGGTAGGCTGCCGAGAGCACGATCGTGCGGTGCAGGTCTTTCAGCGACCATCCTCGTTCGATCAGGTGCAGCGCCAGCCAGTCGAGCAGTCGCTGGTTGCTGGGTCCGGCGACGGCGGACAGACCGAAGTTGTCGGGGTCGGTGACCAGGCCGACGCCAAAGTGCCGCTGCCAGAGGCGATTGGCGATTACGCGGGCGGTGAGCGGATGGTCGCTGCGGGTCAGCCACTGGGCCAGTTCCAGCCGGCCGCTCTGTTCGGTACCCAACGGCGTCTGCTTGGCGCCTGCNAGGATGCCGGGAAATCTCCGCGGGACCTCGTCACCCAGGCGGTCGGGGTCACCCGACTGATGGATCCGCAGGTTCTTCACGGTCCCCTCTTGGACCGACAACACCCGTACCGTTTCGCCACCGGGCATTACCAGTTCGCGTTCAAACCGCTTGGATTGAGTGCTGGTGAAGATCCCCGCCAGGGCGTAGAAGTCCTCGGTGCTCAGGGGTTCGGACGGGTGGTCATGACACCGCGAACAGGAGATATCGAGACCGATCAAGGCCCGGGTGAGCATGCCGATCTGGTCGGCCGCGGCATCGATCTCAGGATTCAGGATCGACGGTCCCAGCAGCAGTGCACCGGGCCCGGTCAAGCGGTCCGCTTCGACCTGCNGATCACCGGGTGGCAGCAGGTCGCCGGCCACCAGTTCCTGGACGAANCGGTCGAACGGCTTGTCCTGATTGAAGGCTCGGATCACATAGTCACGGTACCGGTACGCGTTGGCAAACGGAAAGTTGGCGGTCCCGCCGAGCGTGTCGGCGTAGCGGACGACGTCGAGCCAGTGCCGCGCCCACTGTTCACCGTAGTGGTGGGAGGCGAGCAAGCGGTCGACAACCGTGGCAAACGCCTGCGATGAGTGGTCCGNCAGGAACGCAGCGATCTCCNGGGGTGCGGGAGGCAGGCCGGTGAGTCCGAACGTCACACGGCGCAGCAGCGTCGCCTTCTCGGCGGGCGGCGCGGGGCGCAGCTTNCGGGCTTCCAACTCGGCGAGAATGAAATGGTCGATCGGCTGACGGATCCACGCGGTGTCGCGGACCGCTGGCAACGGGGCGCGGGTCGGCGGCTGGAACGACCAGTGGGCCAACGCTTGAATGTCAAGAGGCGGCCGCGCAGTTGGGTTGGCCTGTTCCTCTGCGCGAGCCGATGCGCTGAGCCGAGGCGTGCCGCCACCGACCTTTTCGACCTCAGTGGGAGCACTTTCTGGGGGCGGCGTTGCGGTTTGACCATCAGGCGGCGGGAACGCATCTCCCGTCCCAACCACACCCGCGGTCAACAGCAACGGCCACAAAACGCGCATTCGTTGTCTCCGGGAACTCCGCCAATCACCGTCATTGTTCCCCAGGCAAGTCCTAGGTTTCAAGCCCGGAAGGACTGGTCCGACATGTACGGGTTGAATTCGACGTGGGTCAGGGGCGCCGGGTCCGCGGCGAACAGCGTGGTCACGCCGAGGATCGACGCACAGACGCCCATGCGGATCGATCGGGACGGTGGGGTGTCTATATCGGGTTCGTTTTGATTGCGGCGGCGGGGTGTCTCGCGGACGTGAAATCAATCACTTCGCAGCGGTCCCTTTGTTGGGAATTTGAAAGGAGTAGAGGCGGGCGTTCTTGAGGTGAAATTTTAGCCGAATCACGCTCCCCTGCAGCGCGGACCAGGGTCGTTTCCAGCTCGGTGTCAGTCGCAGCTGGTCGACACGCTGGTACCTGGTGGCCTCCTGGATCGAGAAACCCGGAATCGGTTCGCCAGTTTGGCTGAGCACCTCGACGAGAAATTCGCCGCCCATGACGTTGACCTGCAGCTCGTCCCCGCGAACGCAGAACGGTCTGGTCACCACGGTTCCCGGTTCCCCCTTGGCCTGGAGATACACGAGCCCGTCGAGCCGCAACGTAGCGACCCCGATTCCGACTTTGCATCGCTTGTCGCGGCTGGGATCCCACAGGCCGTGGCGTTCGTTCTCGGCTGAATAGTAAAGCCAGTGCTTGTCGGCGTGTGTGATGATCCCGGAACTGTGTTCCAGCATATCCTTGTCCCAGCTGCCGTCGCCGCCGCGCGGAATCATCGGCTTGCCGGCGTAGACCCACTGCAAGTCCCAGCGATCTGCGTCTCGACTGGTCGCGATGTAGTAATTCAGTGTGTTACGGTCGTGCCGCTGGTGAAAATCCAGGGGACCTTCGCTGTTGTCGTCCGGGTATTCGAACAGCATGATCTGTCCGAAATGCACGCCGTGGTAAATCCAGTCGGTCAGAGCGTACACCTGGCGGCGCTTCCACTCATCGGGGCCGTCTCGGTTGAGCAGCCACTGCCGCGTGAGCCGCCAGTCGGTGGGAACCGGTTTGATATCCGGATTCGTCATACTGCGTGTGCCGCGCACTTCGATCGGATAGCCGCGCCAGTCGGTTCGTGTGAACAGGCGGTAGGTCGCGGCATCCTCGTCCCACACGATCTGGTTGAACGTGTCCGCCGCCCGATAGGTCACAGGTTCGCCGTTGTTGTAGGTGTTCCAGTGGATCCCGTCGGCCGAGTAGGCGAGACCGGCCTTGGCGCTTGGATGTGAGTAGCAAGCCTTGTAGCGGTGTGCCGGATCTTTTTCGTGCGGGTCGACGAGGAAACACGCGCCACCTGGAAGTCCGATCAACTTGGCGACTTTGCGAAAGTGCAGGCCGTCGTCCGACTCGGCGTACCCTGGGGTGAACGGCTGCTCGTAGCCCGCGTACCACATTTTGAACTTGCCTTCGTCGTACACCACGGTCTGGGCATAGTGTCCGTCGAGGATCGGTTTCGCGTCGTTCAGCTTGGTGACCTGGCCCAGCTCGCGCGTCACGTGGGTCCGCTCGGCAATCACGTAGTCGTCGACCAGCAGTTGCTTGCGTTGACCAACCGGGACGAGATCCGACGGGCCGGGCGCCTGGTAGGCGAGAGGCGTCCAGGGCTCGGCGCGGCTCGCCACTCGGAACCCTAGCCAGTTGCCCGACTTGGGAGCCCCGTGGTCCATGCGGGTGGAGGCGCCCGACTCCGTGGCGACTTCGTTCTCCCAATGGCTGCCCCGGACGATCCGCCCGCCGCTCTTCTCGCGGCCGGCGAACTGCTCGTTCCATTCCCAGACATTGCCACCCTGGTCGAAGGTGCCGTAGGGGCTGGGTCCGCCGCTGGTGCCGACCGTCGTGACGTTACCGTCCTGGCCGTTCCAATCGGCCGCTTTGGCGATGTTCGAGTGGTTGCCTTGCGGGCCCGCGCTGCCGTCACCGCGGGCGTTGGCGGTGACGGCTGTCGGCGGCGTGTCGGAACAAGTCGCGTACTTCCAGTAGTGGTCGGTGGGGCCATCGTTCTTGTGGAAGGCCGCCTTGTACCACTCGTCCTCGGTGGGCAGAAACCACTTCGCCCCGGGATTGCGCGCGTCGATCACCCCGGGCCGCATGGTATACGCTCCGCCCTCCGTGCCGCTGCCGTCGGTGGGCTGGTTGTTGTGCAGCCAGTTGACGAAACGGATGGCGCTGAACCACGAGACAAACATCAGCGGCTTGTCGCCCATGTTGGGCTTCGTGGAATATTTTTTTCCGGTGGGCCCGTTGTCATCAAAAGCGATTCCGCCGCGCCGGTCGGAACCCATCCCGCCATGGTAGACACCGTGCGGGTTTTTGCCGTCCGCATCGACCGCGTTCAGGAACGCGGTGTACTGCGCGTTGGTAACCTCGTACTTGCCGATGTGATAGCGGTATCCGACCCGGCCGCAAACCCGATCCGCGCCATAGCCGCCGGCTCCTTTCCCGGACAACTCACCCGCATTTCCCGGCTGGCCCACCGGGACGGTCGCGATGGTGATCTTCTCCGCGCGAGCAACTTGGGTGCACGCCGGGACCAACCCAGTCAACGCGGCTGCGACGCAGCCGATCGCCAGGATGTGTGGGGAGCGTTTCATGGCCCGGCTCCGTTGGTTGCCGGCAGCGGAACGACTGTGCGTGCGACTATAGCAGATGGGGATGTCTGGGTCTTCCATTCGGGTGGCGTGATGCGTTGTCACTTCCTGGTCGAGCGCCGCGTCGACCTCTTTTGGAATTACAAACTGGGACCGCGGCGATCGTTCCCGTTGATCGAGATAGAATGATGGTTGTCTCGGTTTGCTGCTACTGCGATTGAGCGGCTGACACGGATCAGTAGAATATGTCGCGCCGAATTTTTCTAGCGATGATTGACGACAGGCTCCGTCCCATGAAATGTGTGTTCCCTGTGCTACTGTTTTTCGTGTTGGGCTGTGGCGCTGACATGGAGTCACAGCACGATCAGTTGGTTCCAACTGCGGAGGCCGTCGCTGTACCGGCTGACCCGAGTGAGCTTGCCGACACTGAGCTTGCCGACACCGCCCAGCAAACCGCAAATCGGAGCGCCTTGATTGGTCGGTGGGATGAGGTCGATGGAGCCGAGCGGATGGAGCTGTCGGAAAACGGCGTGATCAGTCTTTCCGACGGCGAAATGAGTTTTCGCGGAAAATACAATGTCCTGGACAAGCGTACCTTGCAAGCGAGGCTGGACGGTTTGGGAGCGATTGTCGGAACCCTGACGGGCAAGCTGTCTGCTTCCGGTGACGAGCTGACGCTTACGTCAGAGCTCTCGCCCGATGAACCGACCAGATACAGGCGGAAACAGCCTCCAGCGTCCGGACCGCAGCCGGGAGGCTTGCAGAATACTCCGCAGGCCACCGCCGCGATTGAAGCGGCCATTCGAACCGTCCTCGACAGGGAGTCCGGCGAAATCACCGATGCCGAGTTGGCAGATGTCGAAAATCTCGATCTTTCCAATCAGGACATCGCCGACGTGAAACCGTTGGCCCGATTAAAGGGATTGACTCACCTGAAGCTCAACGGGAATCAGATCAGCGACATCACGCCTCTGGCAGGACTGAAGAAACTCCAGGGGATCATGCTCGATTACAACCGGATTGCCGATTTCTCGCCGCTGGCAGAGCTGACGGAGTTGACGACGTTGAGTCTTCGGTCGACCCGGATCAGCGATCTGACGCCGTTGTCGGGTCTGACGAAATTAAAAGTACTTGGCCTGACCGACAACCAGATCACCGATCCGTCACCACTGGCAAATATGCGGGAACTGGTCGATCTGAGGCTCAACGGGAATCAGATCAGCGACCTGAAACCGTTGGTGGGCATGACCGAAATGAGAATGCTGCAACTGGACGGCAACCAGATCACCGAGCTCGCGCCGTTGGCGAGCCTCCAACAAACCCGGTTTCTCGAATTGCAGGATAACTCCGACCTCACCCGGGCTGAGATCGACAAGCTGCAGAAGTTGCTGCCGCAGTGCAAAATCAACCACAACTCCACGAAGTGACACCACGCCTTTGCGTCGCGGCGCGGATGACCCTAGACCGCGTACTTCCGCACCAGCGCCTCGTCGACCTCGATCCCCAGTCCCGGTTTTCGCGGGACGGTGACGAACCCGTCCTCGACCTCGATCTGGCCCTTGGCGAGCCCCTCTCGCCACGGGTTTTCGGACTGGTCGAGTTCCAGGAAAGGCGTGTCGGTGGGTAGCCCGAAGTGCGGATCGGGGACCAGTGCCAACGTCTGCACGGTGGCCGCGATCACGATGTCGGCGCCCCAGCAGTGCGGGTAGCAGCGGACTCCCGAGAGATTGGCCAGTTCGGAGATGAACACGACCTCGCCGATGCCGCCGCACAGGCTGGCATCGGGCTGGATGATGTCGAATGCGCGGCGATCGATCAGGGCTTTGGCCGCTTCCCGTGAATCCAACGCCTCGCCACCGGCCAGCGGCAACGGCATTTTTTTGCGCAGCTCGTCGTAACCCGGGTAGTTGTTCGAGCGCTGCGGCAGCGGTTCTTCGAGGAACTCAAAGTCGTAGGCCCGCAGGTAATGGGCCATTTTGAGCGCATTGGCCATCGTGTAGGCGCCGTTGCCGTCGGCCATCAGCTTGACGTCCGGACCGACCGCTCGGCGCACCGCCTGGACCACCTTAAATTCGCGCTCGACCGAGTAGCGTCCGAGCCGCATCTTGATCGCTTTGTGTCCCGCCGCGACCATCTTCTCGGCCCGCATCGGATACCACTTCTCGATTTCGATCCCCTCGACGTAATCCAGCGCCGAGACATAGACCGGGATCTTCTCGCGGAACCGCCCGCCGAACAGTTCGGCTACCGGCATCCCCAGGGCTTTGCCGCGGAGGTCGTTGAGCGCCATCTCGACCGCGCCGACCGCCAGTCCGTTGCCGAAGTTGGGTCCCCACAACGAGCGCCACAGCACGCGGTAGGCGAGCGGATTGCGGCCGATCAGACGCGGTGCCAGGAACTTGTCGATCGTGCCGCGGGCGCCGTTGATGGGTGAGGTCTCTCCCCAGCCGACCAGCCCGCTGTCGGTTTCGATTTTCACCAGCAACGCGTCGCGTGTTTTGTCCAATGGTACCGAGACCGAGGCGCCGAAGGCCCGCTCCAGCTCACACTCCAGCAAGTAGCTTGTGACCCGAGTGATCTTCAGGTCCGGCCACCCCGCGCCATCACCGTCCGCGGCGTGGGCAGCGGGGATCGTCGCCGTCCATCCGCCGGCAACGGCTCCGGCTCCGAGCTTCAACATTCCGCGGCGGCTGGTCGGTTGCGTCATCGGGTCGGTCTCCTGGGGGCAAGTCGTGCGTGCGGGAAACGCGGTCGGAAGGGGCACTTCCCCGCCGATCTGCAATGAGTCGGCCACATGATATGCCCCAGTCTGGCCCCAGCTCGTACGGGGTTCAACCACCCGGGACCGATCGGAACGTGTTTGACCAGCACCGCGCGTTCCCAGGTGGCGTCTCAGTCGATGATCTCGACTTGTACCTCGTTGCTGACCAGCGCCATCGGCGTGCTGTGTCTGAGTCGCTCAAGTGTTCCGCGATCGTGCTGGCTGAGCGCAATGCCCGCCGCCGGCAGGTCAGGGACGTTGGTGTAATAGAACACCACCCGGTACTTGCCCGGAGCGGCCGATCTCAGGACATCGATCGGTTGGTACAGGTTCTTTGTTTCGCCGGGCTTCAGGACGAAGAGCTCGTCTGGCTGCAGTGGGTTGATATTCCCACATCGCCCGCCGCCGCGAGCAGGGGGAATTACAGGGTGTTTTTCTTCCGAATCGACCGCCAGCAGGGACCAGCCGACAAGCGGCGTTCGCCTTCCCGAGGCACTGCCGTCCCCCGGCTGAACCAGCGTCACCCGTACCGCGCCGACGTTGTGGATCTGGATCTTGTAGTCCCCGACCGCCGATCGCTTGATCTGGTCTGGCAGCTCGATCCGCAGTTCGCACGCCAGCGGGAGGGCGTAGCAAGCCGTCGGGATCGAGGGGGTGAACCCATTGGCCGGGTTTGCACCTGGGAGCATCGGACTAGTCGAGCTGGACAGCCAGCCAGCCACCGAGACGAACGATACGATGGCCAGCGTGGTGGTCAGAATGCGCACGATCATATCGAGACTCCCTGTGTATTAGACCGGATGGGTGACGAAGCCGTTGTTCGTTGTTTGACGTTTCACGGTCTGGTTTTGTTCCCGCCGACGCCGGGCAGCGTCGACTGCCCGCCGCGGAAGACAACGATGGGCCCGATTTGTCTAGGTTCGGGCCAGGGGTGTCTTGGGTTCCATCAGCGGCGGTGTTTGGGCAGCCATTTCCGCATTCAGTTGGATGAACGCGTTCCATTCCTCGGGCACGTCTGCTTCCTGGAAAATGGCCTCTACTGGGCACTCCGGTCGACAGGCATCGCAGTCGATGCACTGGTTCGGATCGATGTACAGCATCTGGTCTCCCTCATGGAAGCACTCCGTGGGGCAGACCACGACACAGTCCGTATATTTGCACCCAAAACAGGGGGCGGTCACGACGTAGGCCATCTGAATCCCTTTCTGCAAACTGGTGAGCGTTTCGCGTCTAGGGGTAGATCCGATTCCGGGGTAGGATTGGTCACCAAATCTCAAAAAAACAGAAACTTTTCGTTGTCTTCGGTCAGCGCGCCTTTTTTCACACCGCCGGGCCCCGTTCGTCGCCGTGTCGCATTCCCACGAACTGTTGAAGCAGTACCAGGAGGGTCGCAGCGAGGCGGCGACCGCCATCTTTGATCGCTATGTCGAGAGACTGCTCGCTTTGGCCCGGTCGCGAATCGGTTCGCGGCTCAAGCGCAGAATCGATCCCGAGGACGTGGTCCAGTCGGCGTATCAGAGCTTCTTCGTGCACGCCCGCAACCGCGAGTACCAGCTGGCCCGATCGGGCGATCTGTGGCGGCTGCTGGCCAGCACGACGCTGAACAAGCTGTACGGTCAGATCGAGAAACAGACGGCCGCCAAACGGACCGTCGATCGAGAAACGGGCGACGACCGCGCGCTTGCCGACCTGGGGACGCCCGAGCCGACCGTCGCCGAGGTGGTCGCGGTCGGCGAGCAGCTGAAGTTGATTATCGACGGTCTCTCCCGTGACGAACGGGTGGTGCTGATGTCGACGCTGCAGGGCCAATCGATCGCCGAGATCAGCCGCGTGATCGACCGGTCGGAGCGGACCGTCCGCAGGTTGCTGGCCCAGGCCAGGGTGCAATTCGAGGAACGCCTACTGGGCGCCGGGGCTCCGCGGCGAGCGGGTGCCGCGGACGTGCGACCGCGGGCCCGTCCACCCGAGGCGCCGTTGAAATTCTCCGACTATCTGCTTCGGGAACTGCTGGGCTCGGGCGGCATGGGAAAAGTGTACCGGGCCACCGACCGGCGCTCGGGGAAGACGGTGGCGGTCAAAGCGCTCCACAAAGCGCGGCAGTCGGACCAGCGGGCCGTCGACCAGTTTGTTCAAGAGGCGCAGATTCTGGGCAAGCTGCAACACGNCAACATCGTGGGGGTGCAAGGGCTGGGCCAGTTCCCGGCGGGCGGGTATTTCATTGTGATGGACTTTGTCGATGGCAGCGATCTGGAACGCCGATTAGCGGACGGACCACTACCGGTCAGCGAGGTGGTGGCGATTGCGAAACAGGTCGCCCGAGCCGTGCAGTACGCCCACAACAACGGGGTTGTGCATTGCGATCTCAAGCCCGCCAANGTGCTCCTCGACAACGAGCAGAGGGTGTTTGTGACCGATTTTGGTTTCGCGTTCCGGCTCACCGGTGGCGCGACGCAAACCGGCGCCGGTGTGGGTGGCACCGAGGGCTATATCGCGCCGGAAGTGCTCCGCGCGCAGAGCCGGCCAACGCGTGCCGCGGATATCTATGGACTGGGCGTGATGCTGTGGACACTGGCGACCGGGAAGCGGCCCGGTCGTTGCGGCACCGTTCGCGCCGAGCACCCGACGCTGGCACAACTGGACGCCATCTGTCGCCGCTGCACCGCCGACGATCCGGACCGACGGTATCGAGACGTCGCCGAGCTGATCCGCGCCCTGGGTGATTTGGAAGCCGGCTAGCGGAAAGCTGCANGCCACGCACTGCCCGGTTTCTCGTTTGCCACAGCCACCGGGTCATACCGCTGGTCGGGTCTGGTACCATTGGGTTGGACGGCTCACGCCCTGCCCTGCCGGGGACGGGCCCGCGCTGCGTNACACTGCTTGAGGCCGACCGAGGGGACCGCACATGAGATGTCTGTTGGGAGTACTGCTGCTGGGGGCGCTGGCCGGCTGTGGATCCAGCGAGCCTGCCCCCGCGCCGATCGGTGTCCGTGCCGTGGTGGCCCAGGCGCAGATCTCGCCGCCGCCAGTTGACGGTGGAAAAGCGGTCGAGCGCACGCTTCCCCCACCGGAAGCAGCGGCGGATGCCGTCGCCGCACCACCCGCGATCGTCCAGCCGGTGCGCCTGCAGGCGGGTGTGCATCAGCTGTTCCTGGACGATGCNCGCATCGCCGTTCGCGACCAGGTGATCAGTACCCTACACCGGCCGCGCAAGTTTGCCGGGAATCCGATCCTGATGCCGGAGCCCGGTCTGGAGACCGATGCGCTGGTCTACGGCACCGTGCTCTACGATGACGAGTCGAAGCAGTTCAAGATGTGGTACTTCACGGGTCGGACCGGGACCAAGCTGGCCTGGGCGCTGGCCTACGCGACTAGCGCCGACGGCGTGCATTGGCAGAAGCCGGATCTAGACGTGATCGAGGACCTGGGCAGTCCGGCGAATTTCGTCATGGTGCATCCTCAGGCCGAGAATTTTGGCGAGCCCTTTAGCGTGATCATCGACCGCCGGGACCCCGACCCGGCGCGCCGCTACAAACTGGTTTACCGGTACCTGACACCGCTGCCGGAAATGAAGGCGCTGGGCACCACCACGGCGGTCAGTCCCGACGGCATCCACTGGACGCCCTTCGGTCGGGTCCAGATGCCCAAGATCCTCGACATCGGACACTTCTTCTACGACGAGCTGCAGGGCAAGTACGCGGTCTACGGTCGGCTGTGGACCGAGCGACGTAAAGTCCAGCTCTCGCTGTCGGAGGACTTTGCGTCCTGGAGCGAGCCGGTTCAGGTCGCCGACATCAACCCGCAGGATCCCCCGGGAACACAGGTCTATTCGATGGCCGTACACGTCGACGGCGGGCAGTATGTGGGTTTGACTCAGCTCTACATGCGGGGCACGACCCATCTGCTGGAGTTCGAATTGGCAGCCAGTCGGGACGGTCGGAGCTGGACCCGCGTGCACCAGGGGGAGACGTTTCTCCCGTGCGGCGGCCACGGCGAGTGGGACCGTTTCAACAACTCGATCTCCTGCCAGCCGGTCCGCGTCGGCGATGAACTGTGGTTTTACTACGGGGGCCGCACGTATCGGCACTCTGGCTACGGTGGCAACGACCGGGGCACCGAAGAGGCGCAGTCCCTCCGCGCCCGGGTGGGTCGCATCGGCACGGGTGACGAGACGGCGGCAGCTCCGCCACCGCGCGGTGGCATGCGCAGCGCGATCGGACTGGCCAAGCTCCGGTTGGATGGCTATGTGTCGCTGGGCGCTTCCTACGACGGTGGCAGCGTGACCACCGTCCCCGTACTACCCGCTGGCGGTCGTCTCCATCTGAATGCGGCCGCCCGCTGGGGCCAGATCGTCGTCGAGGTGTTGGGCGCTGACGGCAAGCCGGTCCCGGGGGGCGTCTCCCAGCCGGTGACGGGCGATGCCACCGACCTGGTCGTGCGCTGGGCCGAGGGCACACCGAGCCCGTTGTTGACCAAGCAGCCGGTGCAGCTGCGGTTCAGGATCCGCAATGCGCGTCTGTACGCCTACTGGGTCGATTGACCGGACGAGTGTGCGACGCCTCTGCCGGGCCCCCTGCCCGCCTACAGGTGCATGGGATTGTTCGGTTTCTGGCTGCGTCCAGCGGGCGTCTGTGGGTTGCCGGGGTTGGGTTGCCAGTGGTTTGTCACTGCGTGAAAATTTCTGCTGCGGATCCGAACTGCGTGGGCAGCGTGTTGTCGCGCGACGTCCCTCACCGAGGAGCTACACCGATGAAAACCAGCCTGTCCTCCGCGAGCGTGTTGTTGATCGCCTTGATTTTCTCCTGGCCGTCAGCTCGCGGCGCGGATTCTCCAGCGCATCCGCTGGACGGTTTGACCGAGCGAGAACATTGGGTGATTCGCGACGTCCTGCAGGCATCCGAGTACCTGAACAAGGACTCCCGGCTGATTCGCGCGCTGCTGCGGCAACCGCCGAAGCAGGAGGTTCTCGACTGGAAGCCGGGTGAGGCGATGCGACGCGAAGCGGACCTGGTCATTCGAACCGACGGCCGCACGTTTGAAGCGGTGGTCGATCTGCAAAAACCAGAGCTGACGTACTTGCAGGCGGTACCCGGCGTCCATGCGGGCGAGCTGTGGGGTGAGGTGCTCCCGCCCATTGAGGCGCTGGTCAAGCAGCATCCCAAATGGCGGGACGCGATGAAGAGGCGGGGAATTACCGACCAGGGTTCGATCGTCGTCAGTCCCATCAGTCCCGCGATCACCGACCGGCCACCGGGAAGTAAGGCCCGACTGATCAAGATGGCGGCTTTCGATCGGTACCGGACCAACAACGTGTTTGGCCGCCCGATTTCAGGGCTGATCGCGATTGTCGATTTCGACCGGAAGCAGGTCGTGGACGTGCTGGACACGGGCGTCGTCCCGATTCCTGACGGGCCGGTCGATTACGACCAGGACTCGGTCGGTGATCTCCGCCAGCGGCCCGCCCGGTTGGTGATTTCCCAGCGGCGCGGTCCGGGCTTTCGGGTCGANGGGCACGAGGTGAGTTGGCAGAACTGGCGATTCCACTTTCGTATCGATCCACGCGTGGGGATCATCGTCTCACAAGTTCGTTATGTCGATGGCGACAAGACCCGGTCGATTCTCTACCAGGGACACTTGTCCGAGCTGTTCGTGCCCTACATGGACCCCGCGATGGATTGGCGGGACCGGGCCTATCTCGATTTGGCCGAGAATCCGGGTGGCCTGGCCGGACCGCTGGAAGAGGGCCTGGATTGCCCCGATTACGCGACCTTCTTCGACACGGTCGTCGCCGACGGGCTGGGCGTTCCCAAACGCGTCGAGCGCGCGGCCTGCCTGTTCGAATTGGATCCGGGTTCGATGGCCTGGCGGCATCGCAGCTGGCTCACCGATCGCACCGAGAGCCGCAAGAGTCGACTGCTCGTGTTGCGGATGATCACCACGCTGGGCAACTACGATTATGTGTTCGACTGGATTTTTCAGCAGAACGGCGCACTGCGGGTGCGCGTGGGGTCGACCGGTATCGACCAGGCAAAGGCCGTCACGCGGCGGGACTTGCACGATGGC
The DNA here is from genome assembly GCA_002702965.1 of Planctomycetaceae bacterium. Classification (GTDB taxonomy): domain Bacteria; phylum Planctomycetota; class Planctomycetia; order Pirellulales; family Pirellulaceae; genus UBA9264. The sequence goes on along the minus strand of PADE01000069.1, from coordinate 3,316 downwards.
CAGGGCGAGCCTGCCTACGGGCGGTACGTCGCGCCGCATACGGTGGCCGTCAATCACGACCACTACTTCTGCTTTCGACTCGATCTGGATGTCGATGGCGTCCAGAACAGCTTTCTGCGCGAGGGGCTCAAGGTGATTGAGCTACCCGAGGGACCGCGCAGAAAAGTGTGGGTCGTCGATCCCCAGGTCGCTCAAACGGAGCGCGCAGCGCGGATGCGAATGAACCTCGCCAAGCCGGCGCTGTGGCGGATCATCAATCCCAATGTCACCGGATCGGTCGGCAATCCGGTCAGTTACCATATCCGACCGATGGGGACCGGCCAGTCGCTGCTGATGGACGAAGACTATCCCGATCAGCGGGGCGGATTCACGCGCTACCACCTGTGGGTCACGCCGCTCGATCAAGACGAGCGCTACGCGGACGGCAAGTACCCGTTCCGTGAACGCCCCAACGGACTCGCGCAGTGGACGGATCAGGACCGGCCGATCGAGAACACGGACATCGTGGCCTGGTACACCTTGGGCTTCCACCATGTGGTACGGGTCGAGGACTGGCCCGTGATGCCGACCAAGTGGGACCAGTTCGAGATCCGACCCTACAACTTTTTCGATCGAAACCCGGCCATCGACCTGCCGAAATAGCGGGCATCCGGCCGCATCGCCAGGACGTCAGGAGGGGGTCTCCTCGGATCGGATGGACGTGGATGCACCCCTGCTGGGGCATGCCAACTGCGGGCCAGCTGGTTGTGTTGTTGTACCGCAGGAAGAGAGAGAATGGCCCGGTATGCCCATCAAGATCCATTTCGCAGAATCCGATTCGCATGTTTTGCTTTGCTTGTCTAGTGGATGTTCGACAAGGACCGGTTGGTGGGATCGGATACCGGCACAGGATTTGATCTACAGATGCCCGGTTGCAATCAAACATGCCGCCGGTCGCCATCGCGCAACACCGCCCGGGACCTGCCAGCATCGGCATGCTGGAAATTGGATGTTCCCGTTAAGATAAGCCCATGGGCAGTTCTCCGGATCAGCGACAGTTTGCGACCACCCACTGGAGCCTGGTGGTGGCTTCCCGGCAGCAACCGGGAAGCCAGAGCAAGGCCCGGTTGGCGCTGGCGGAACTCTGCCGGGCCTACTGGTACCCGTTGTACGCTTTCGTGCGAAGTCGCGGTTACACCGCCACGGATGCCCAGGACTTGACCCAGTCGTTCTTTGTGCGTTTTGTCGAGCCGGGTAGTTTTGCCACGGCGGATCCCGCGAAAGGCCGCTTTCGCTCGTATTTGCTCGGTGCGGTGAAGCACTTTCTGTCGCACGAGCGGGAACGCCGGCAGGCCAAGAAACGTGGCGGTGACGTGGCGGTCATCGACCTGGATGCGCTCAGCCCGGAGGCGCGTTACGCACTTGAGCCTGCCCAGGCGGTGGAGCCGGATGCCCGCTTCGATCGCGAATGGGCCCAGGAAGTCACCGCTCGAGCGCTGCGTAAACTGCGCCGGGAAGCGGAGGCCCTGGGAAAGGGGGCCCAGTTTAATGAGCTCAAGGTGAGCNTGGCCGGCGACTTGCCGGCGCCGCAAGAGACTGCGGAGAGACTCAACATGACGCCGGGCGCCGTTAAGGTTGCGGTTCACCGGTTGCGCACACAGTACCGCCAGCTGTTGCGCAGCGAAATCGCCCAGACAGTCGACGATCCGGCGGACATTGACGCAGAGATGCAGTACCTGGTAACGGCCCTGTTGAGCAGGCCCCAGTAAGTTCACCAGTAAGTTCACCAGTAAGTTCACCGAAGCGCGAACACCGTTTGTCGCATCACAGGAACCAGCAAACTTGTAAGTAGGATTTGGCACGAGTCCAGCATCATGACTGCCACGGCTGATCACCTCTGTCCACGTTGTGGTGGGCCACTCCCAGTGGCCAGCGCCGAGCAACTTTGCCCGGGTTGCGTGCTGTTGCAGGTGATGGCTGACACCGAGGGCCTGACGGTTGACGCCGCGGACGGTGCCACGCCCGTGCCGGAGGCGGCACTACCCGGCGTCGAGGACCTGCCTTGCGATTTTGGTGGTTACCGGTTGCTACGATTTCTCGGACGTGGCGGTATGGGCGCGGCGTTCGAAGCCGAGCAAACCTCGACGGGCCGCCGGGTGGCGCTGAAAATGCTCTCGCAGAATCTCGAATCGGCGGAGATTCGCGGCCGCTTCTTGCGCGAAGGTCGGCTGGCGGCCGGCATCAGTCATCCCAACAGTTTGTATGTATTCGGGACGGAGGAAATCGACGGCATTCCGGTGATCACCATGGAGATCGCCGACCGAGGCACACTGGCGGATCAGCTCCAGGAAAACGGTCCCCTGCCAGTGCCCGAGGCGGTCGATGTGGTGCTCGGCTTGATTGCGGGCCTGGAAGCGGCGCAAGCGGCGGGTGTGCTGCATCGCGATGTCAAACCGTCCAACGTGTTCGTCGATGCCGAAGGGGGTGTGAAGGTCGGTGACTATGGGTTGTCGGTCTCGACCGTGGCCACGATCGACTCGTTTGCCACGGCCACGGGGGTGGTGTTGGGGACGCCAGCCTACGCCGCCCCCGAGCAGCTCCGTGGTGACGAGGTCGACCTTCGCGCCGACATCTACTCGGTGGGCGCCACCTTGTACTCGTTGCTGACCGACCAGGCGCCGATCGCAGGCAAAAACCCGGTGCACATCGTGGCTGCCGTGCTGGACGAGAAACCAAAATTGCTCACGGAACTCCGCCGCGACGTGCCGACCGGTTTAGCCCTGGTGGTGGCTCGCTGCCTGGCGAAGAGACCGGAGCAACGGTTCGCCAGTTACCAGGCCTTGCGGGAGGCGCTGCGGCCGTTCAGTTCGGAGGTGCCGCAGCCGGCACCCTGGTCGAAGCGGTCGGTCGCGTGCGTGATGGATGAATTTCTGGCCTCGCTGGTGCCCGGAAGTGTCGCTGCCGCCTGGTACGGTGTGGGGTCGATCGCTGAATTATCGTGGTCCCAGGGATGGCCGCTCAGGTTCGGTCTGGTGCTATGGTACGTCGCCTATTTTGGCCTCGCTGAAGGGCGCGGCGGAATCGGCCTGGGCAAACGCTTGATCGGGCTGCGCGTGGTCTGCGAGGATGGTCGGCCGGTCGGCTATGGCCGGGCCCTGCTGCGGCCTCTGCTCGTCGGTGTCCTGCGTTATTTGGCAGTTTTGACTGCCGGCTTGTTTGCTAGCCTGGGCTGGGGTTTGGTTGCCACGATGGGGCTCGAGCAGCAGAGGTTGCTGGCGGCCTTGTTTTGGTCGGGATCTTATCTTTGCCTGGTGCTGGCACCGCTGGCCACCATGCG
>PADE01000068.1 GCA_002702965.1 Planctomycetaceae bacterium | reverse complement strand
CCGGCTGCAGATATTGACATCAGCTCCCTGACAGCAATCACTACGGTGGACAATGCCAATGAGCAACGAGCACCAATTTTGCAGACTACCTCCTGATCAATCAAAGTGGTGTAAATAAAAAAGTTCAGAAATACATTCTGGTGCCTGCATACACTGCAGACACGGGCCTGACGCTGGGAACTGAGTATCAGTTCTCGTTCACAGGTGGTGACCTGGGTTCCGCAACAATCACCACGAGTGGGGATGTGACCCTGACTGGCCTTGCAACGAGCGACCCAGCGGTGGCTGGGCGACTGTGGAACGATGGTGGCACGGTGAAAGTGTCAACGACATACAGCCTGACGATCGTTTCATATGACTACGAGTCCCTATCAAACTACACGATCACGGTAAACAGCGATACTCGCACATATAATTACATGGGACCACACACGCAAACGTGGACCGGGCTCACAGGGAGCACGCAGAACTGGACCATCGCGGCAGGGGATTTTTATTGCGATATCTCATCGTATTATTATATCAACTGCACCACCACAGGCCATGGTCAGTCAAGCGACAACCAGACGTACGTAGCAACAATCACCGACACGAGTAGCGATGCTCAATTTCAGGTTGACATCGAGTCGTAAAAAATATATCTACAGATATATGGAGGAACACGATATCGCGGATGTGATCGAGTACCAGGAGATCTATCAGCTGTGTAAGAATGACAGCAGATACATCGAGTTTTTAGAAATGTTAAAAAAGTTGGTTAATAAAATTTTAAATGCAAAACCGGCGGAGTGCCCTACCAGAGATGACGATTCAGATTGATGTTGATCTTTTTAAAATTTTCTTTTAAAATATTTTTGATTTATTTAGACGCTAGCGGTTACGCTGCCGTCCATATTGAAGTAGAAGAGCACGGTGGCCTGGGCGAACATGTCGACGGTGTAAGCTACAGCGTCACCAGCAGCGACGCCGGCCCACTCGAGCGCGAGGCGAGTCGGTAATGCCCTCGATGAGGTGTCAATTCCATCCTCAAGTTCATGACGCCAGGATTTAAACGATATCCCGAAGGGGGCGTAGGTTGGCACGCCACCCGCATTTGTGATCGTGTCGCCTTTTACGGAAGAGAGGTAGGACCTGCTGTTGAGCAGCCCGCCGTGGTTGATGGAGCCGAGCGCGCCGAAGCACTTGCGGAGCTCCTGGTAGCACTCGCCCTTGTTGTTTACGGTGTCGAAGGCGATCTGGTTCGACGGGTAGCGCTCCGCGCCGATGAAGATGTTATAGGCGCCGGACGTACCACCTAAGGTCGAGCCGGTGCAGAGCGACAAAGATTCGGCATCTGTGAGATTCGCGGTTGCGTTGCTGACGAAGAAGAGGCTCTCCAAGCTGCGCACGCGGGCGGAGATGTTGACGTCCTCCGTGTTCGCACCTGCTGCAGGGGTGACGGAGTGGCTGAAATGCCTGTAGGTGGAGGAGCCGATCATGAGGGACCCGCCGGCGGACGCCTGGAGGTTGCGGAGCATATCGTAGAAATCACGCTGCATGTCCACGATGTGGGCCACATATTTCACGTTGCTGATCTCGTATTTCAGCAAGTTAGCGGTATAGCCAGTCTCAGTGACGAGCGCTGTTGCTGCATTATCCATTTCCAGTTGAATTGTATATCCCTGTCCCATGAGAACTAATGGAAGGTACTTATCCATATTTAGAAGGCCACAGCACAAATGATACTGCCCGGTAAACTCGCCTCCGTCGCCTGCGGCACCAGTGGAATCAGCCCCGAGGACGCCGGTGCCGTTGATCAAGGATTGCGCGGCGTCGTTCGTGGGGTCACCGATCTCGTTCTGGAACTTGGAGTCAGGCTGGGCGTTGGCAAAGTGCGCGAGCTGCATCTCGCCGGTGTAGGCCGCGGAGCCCTGGGCAGGCTGCAAGATCCCGCCGACAAGCCGGTTGTAATTATTAATGTCCTCTAAAATTACCCCAGCACTTTCTATAGTTAATCTTTTAATCCAGCAGTGACCTTGGTCGACGGCTGCTTTCTTATCGCCATACCACTTTAGGGAAAAAGAAAGATACGACTGCTGNACGTCTAATAGCCCGTCGGCGTTGACGTCGATTCTGATAATATTATTTGAATTGTCNGCNAATTTTTGCCCNTTNTGTGGGTAGAACGACCNGCGGTTCTGCGTGCTGGACACGGCTAAGGGTAAGGTATCTGAGTAGTTGACTGATCTCGGTGCGGCTCCTTCCATGATGTGTTATACCGTAGCGCACAAAATAAAATAGGGGCGCAAAATTTTAGTTTTAGCGGACGATCTCCTCCTCGATGAGCTCGACCTTGAGCGTGACGCGGAATGTGCGCATCCCGGTATAGTAGAAATCGCTCATTTTTTGTGCCCATCGCCCGCCGGACAGCCGGTCTATATCGTAGAGCGACAGCGTGTATTTGTTCCCGAANGGGTTGATACACAGCGTGCCTTTGTTCGGGTTCTTGTTGGTGTATGTGTAAGCCCCGATGCGGTTCTCCGTGGTGGACTCCTCGACCGTGCCGGTCCCTCCGATGGGCTTCGTCGCACGAAAGGTCGTCCCGACATCGTTATCAGCAGCCCCAGCGGTTGTGAAGTCGCTGCTTCCCTGAGTCACGATTTTATACTCCTCGCCAATTATCATATTATATGCGTTTACGATGTTGTCGGAGGAGACCCCGTAAATAGACTTATGATCGAAGTTGATGTTCTCGTTATACGTGACCGTCACAGGCTCGCCCGTGTTGGTGTCGGCCTGCCACGCTTTACCAGTGCCAGACCCAGCGCCCGTCGCCGTGAAATTGACATCCACAACCGATATTCCACCGATAGCCTCCCAATTGGTGTCACCAAGTACACTGGTTTGGTAGCGCCGGCCGATCTCGAAGGAGCCCGCATCCACCAGCTTAACTGCGACCACTTGCCCGCTGAAACAGTTGGCGCTCGGTATGGATGTCACGATTTGAANCCCCGCACTGTGCNNNAGGAAGGATGGCTGCTCGNACGCTAAAAAAAGGCGGGGGTCGCCTTCGTAGCCCACCTGCTCCACCGAGATCAGCGCATTATTAGCCTTGATGTTGTGCACCATGCTCGGGAAGCCGATCGTCCACGTGGCAGGATCCGCGGTGTTTTTGATCGCGAAACCGTAGTTGAAGTAGAATGTGTTCCGTGCTTTCTTGAGTTTGTCTAGACTATCCATATATATACCTATAGCGTGAAAGTATTTTTAAGGCCCGCGCTTTCTAATTTTACTGAACTGCTGACGGGCTTCCTGGATGTTGGCCTTGCTGTGCCGGGCTATAGACGAGACCTCTTTACCGTAGCGTAATGCGTCTTGCATGTTAGGGTTCGCGGCGAGGTCCATCCCGCCCTGCACTAAGGCCTTGGCTTTCTTGGCGTGCCGCTCGAGCTTATTCGCCTGGTGCGCCACCGACGCGACTCCTGAGGCTGCTCCCTGCACCGCCTTGGCTCCCGCGGCGACACCTGCGGCCACACCGCCTATGTACGGGATCCCGGAGGCCATGCCAGCATAGTCCCCAACCGTACCGGCGACGTTGGCCACTTTTTTAGCGACCTGCTCAACCTGCGGCGCGATGTGGTGCACGAGCCTGGTCGCCTTGTCAATAGTTTCATGCGCGGCGTGTCCGAGTTGTTGTACTCCTCCTTTGAACGATTCTCCAAGTTTGTTCCACCAGCCCATTCTATTATACCTGTATAGCCGATTTTTTCCTGCGTTTCTGCGGGTCCTCAATTTTAGTACGCCGCTCTAATCGAGTCAGGCCGTGTAGGGACTGCAGCCGCGGCACGAAGTCGATCTGGATGGAGATCTGCCAGTCGAGGCCGTTCAGGTCGATCAGCCGGTTCTGGTCGTCCGTCAGCTTCACGCCGACCATCTTGACCACGGGCATCGTGATCTGCAGTTTGTGCGAGCTGTTGTTAGGAGTGTGAAATATGACACCGCCGTAGTTCACGTCGATCGCGATGCGNCCCAGGATGTTTGAAAATGTGCCGGACTCGGAGTTCAGCGTGCCGTCGGTGGTGAGGGAGGTGCGTACGTAAAGGCCGTGTATTTCGTCGCTCATATCGACAACTTTGTCGGACTGCGCGTAGGTAGAGCCATCTTCAGACACCAGGATCGTCACGTCCCCCGCGTTTTTACGGAAGCCGAACAGGTCGCCCGCAATCGAGTCGTCATGCCCCCATTTGAATTTTAGAGTGTTACCCGAATCGGTGCCCTGGTGGAAGTGGTACCGTAGCNGCGCCCTGTCGAGCGAGGCCTTGACGACGGTAGGCGTCTGNCCNNCTGNAGTGGTCGTGAAGGGGTTCTCNGTTATNCCGGCTGTGACAAAGGATTCCCACTGNGTGTNCCACTTATAGATGCGGTAGAGGTCGGTGCTGCCCCCACTGTTCCACGGGGCGCGCAGAAAATCGGAGGCGCCGGCCAGGATCTTGAGGAAGGTATTCAGCAGCGTCAGCGCGGTGTAGGAGCCGGACGGGATCACGATCTTATACAGGACCGCCGCACTGGCACCACTGGTGTACTCGAGCACTAGCGAGTTGTTGATGCCGTGCCGCACGTTGTAGAAGCTGTATGGGATCGTCGCGGTGTGCAGCGAGCAGATCATTGATAAATGTTCGGGGCAGAGGATGGCCTCATTCATGTGATACAAGAAGTTGGTCGTGAGGATATTTCCGTCCTCGTCCTTCTGGTAGTTCACGTGTGCGTGTGCAGAGTCCAGGTGGATGACCTTAGAGGCTGGGGTGCTGGTGTCGGTGATNTAGCTGCTCATGTGATATATTGTGATATAAAAGTTAGGTAGGAGGTATTCGCATTTTTCTTAAAATGATAAAATACATAATTACATTCATAATACCTGCAATCTCTAACATAGTACTATTATATACTATGTATCATATCAAAAAATCTGTATGTGAAAAAAGAATCTTAATCGAAGGTGACGATGTGTGGACCACTTTTAACCGTGAAACCCTGAGTTAATAACTGTGGCTTTTTGTGTTTCTTTTTGAATTTCTTGGCGTCGTTCCGGATCGACTTGCGGGTTGCATACTTGAGGTCGCCGAAATTGTAGCGGGCCATGATCTCGACCAGCTCGTCCGGCACCTTCGGGTAGTGTTTTTTATACCAGTCGATGCCGGCCTGCACGTCACCCTCTTTGATTTGCAAGAATGACGCAGGCAGTGGCTCCGTATGCTTGGTGTTCTCCTTGTCCTCCTCCGTCAGCGGTATGTAAAAATCGTACTTGTCGATCGGGGTCATGACTTCGTTCGAGGCGATTACCGGGTGCTCGGGTTCCGGCTCGTTTATATCAGGCTGGGGGACGACCATATAGTTCAGCCTGGGATCGTCGGTGACTATAGCATGTGTTGGCATTATATATGAATTAGATATTATTTTAAAAATTTGAAACAAACGCGTGCCCTATTAAACTTTCTTTTTTGTCTCAGCTAGGAGTTCCGTAATATCCTGCACCTCCTGCTGTTTTTCGNTGTTGTCATCGTAGTCGGCCGACTGGATTAGTTGCGCCCGACATCGCTCCAGATCCTGGATGTTCAGCTGTATCGAGCGGTTCCACGCGTACTTGCAGACCTTGTATCCGGTCGCCGTGCTCAAAACGATTGCTATACATGTGTAGATCATATACATGTATTTAGAAAAAAACTATTCTGGGTCGTCCGTTTGCCAACTGTATACTAGAGGCTCTCGTTCCACATGCATGCGTTCCTCCTCTGCCTCGGTCTCACGACGCGCCGGACGCTCTTGAGCGGCTCCTGCGAAATGAGCTTCTCTAGGTCGCTCTGCCTCCACCTGCTGTGCTGCGGTGTGTAATTGTGCAGCAGCCTGCTGTGCTTCACTCTGCTGTGCTCGCGCCTGGCGTATACTTTCTGCTTTTCTTTCTTGTTGACGCTGCTGAGCTGCTTGCATCCGAGGCTTGTCAGCCAAGATGAGTTGCATCTGATTTCGTGCTCTCTGAGCGCGTTCAAATGTTGCGGCAGGTAATGGTTTTTGGTTACCTGCTACACTGTGCATGAGCCCCCGCATGTGCTGATGCCCGATCGCATTCGCTATAGCGGCGTCCACACGCATTGGCGTCATCGGGGGACGCTGCTCCACGGCCTGAGCCGGATTCTGTTGAACGCCCTGCACGGTGTGTGGGACCACTACGGTACCAGGTTTTGAAACCGTTGCTACTGTTTCCCCTTCTGCTATAGGTTCTTCATCAGGTCGCCTACGCCCTTCTCGAAGCCGTTTTACTATTTTCTTTTTAGGCTTCGGTAATGTGCGTCCTCTACCACGCTCGAGTCGACTTATGTTGCTTTGTGCTGGTGCATGGTCTCTATTCGCAGTGAAGCCACCCCCTAGCTCGGCTTCAGGCGGGCCTGCTTCGATCGCTGCCAGCTCTTGCAACATTGCTCCAGTAGTGCTCTCACCTTGTGTCAATGTATGTAATGCCTTTTCTCGCCGTACTTGTTTCACAGGCTTCGCGGCTGAGTCTGGAATATCTCTGTGTGCAAACGCCTGCTCTTGCGTTGGGAGTGAGCCGAAGTGTTCGCGGTATTCAGNTGCCGCGCGCCTCGCCTCGTCTTGCGATGGGAGNGGGGACCGTTTCCCAGCAGCAAATGATTTTCGAAATTCCTCCGACTGTGGTGGTAGACCCTTACGCTCCTTGCGTCCACCGGCAGCGGGGTATTCAGCCTCGGGGTATTCAGGCTCGACGGTAATGTCACCCCATCCAGGTTCCGACTCAGATCCACCAGCTACATCGGAGCCCGCTACGTAAGATGGTTGAGTTCTAGGTCCTACTGACGATTGCCTGCTGCTCTGCCTGCTAGATCTTACGGACGTCCGCCTGGAGCTTGACTGATCCTCACCTCCCGCATAATATGGTTCACCTCTAGGTCCTACCGACGTGGACATGGATCCTACTTCTGTCTCTGGACGGTCTCTAGGGTCTGGACTAAACCGTTCAAATGGATCGAATGGTTGAGGTCTAGGTGCTGGTGGTATAGGTCCAGGTGATGGTGGAGTTGGCCGCTCAATGTGCTCCTCATAAGACATCCTCCATGGTTCTGTCGTTGCGGTTCTGGTCGACTCCGGCCTGTCTCTCCTGCGATCTTGCCTGCCCCGAAGCAACTCTAGGAGCTCATCCAGTTTTTTACCACCAAGCTGTGGAGCTAGAGATCCTACAGGAGCTTGACTTGGTATATACTGCGGGACTACATGCACACCGCCTCCCCCACCGACTGGAATAAACTGCGTTCTCTGTTTCGCCTCAGGGCCCCCGACTCGCACGGTGACATTGCTGACGTTCCCCCGGTTTCTGCGGGCGTCGATGGATGATACAAATTTTTTAGAGCCTTTCCTGCTCTTCTTGCTTTTCTTGCTTTTCTTGCTTTTGCTTTTGCGCCGTCTCAGACGATCTGTACTAGCCTGCTCCGTGGGGTGCAACGCACGGCCGTCCGAGAAGTATCGCTTGTTCGTGAAGTACATGCCGCCCATTTGCTATATATCTATACATCACAATTTTATGTGTGCCCTACCAGTCTCATTATTTTAGACGAACCGGAACGAGTGCGCTGGCTCCTCGTAGTAGTAATCGTCATCGGAGGACGAGCTGTAGTATTGCTCAGGTGGGGCTTGTTTTCTAGGTGCCGGCTTTTTCTTGCGTTTGTGCTTGATGACTATAGGTTGCTCGTCCTCGGAGCTCGAGGAGCTCTCCAAGATTATGACCTTCTTCTTCTGTTTGCCTTTTTTACGACTTTTGCGAGCGACTTCAACTACACCTGTGTTTTCGACCGGCACCTCGGTCTTGGGTGTCTGCTTGCTATTGCTCTCGCGCATGGCGTCCTTTTTACGCGCGGCTATGTTGCGGGCGCGTGCCTCCCTGGCTTTTTGCAGAGACTCGATCTGTTTCTGGGTTCTCTGCTTTTTAGGGCGTTGCAAGTTATTCGGCTCCTCCGCCGCGGGGCGCGGCTCCGTATTTACTGTTGAAATGTTTAAATTGTTTGAAATATTTGAATCTGGTAGGGCACCTCTCGGTGTCGACTCGTCTTCAGAATCTACAATATCTTCAACGAGATCTTCAATTGAGCGTTCGACTGTAGGCATTTATACCCTACTGTAGAAAATAATCTCGACGAAATTATTATTATTTTATTTTTTTTATATATCAAAATGCGCGATATGCACATCTAATCTCGGCGAAATTATTTTAAGAATATATATCAAAATGCGCGATATGCACATCTATATAGTCAAAGTGTTATATTTGGAGTGTGCGTATATTTGCGTTCAAAATCTAGAATATTTATATAATATATATTACAAAACACAATGGGGAAAGGCATGAAACAATTACTCAAACAGGTCGAGGACATGCACGGAAGCACAAATGACTACACCATAAACCTGATAAATAGGCTCGAGGAGATGGAGACCACGATGGCCGTGACAGTGAACTCGCTAATCCATCTGCGGATGCACATGGAGGAGAGCCGCAAGAACTTGCTCGAGATGGTGGCGGAGGGCCCAGAGGACGACACACACTTGTTGCACTCCGAGGATAATAATGTTCAAAATACAGAAGTAAAAGAAAATGTTAAAAGGGGCCGTGGGCGCCCGAAAGGCAGCAAGAACAAAACGAAATCTATAGATAACGCCAGTGCCGCCGCTCAATGAAATCGCCACGCGACGCGTCGCGATCGCCGAAATTGTGCTTGTATGTCTTGCCGTCGTCGTCGTACTTAATACTGCCGGTGGAGGAGACGACTTTACCTGTGTGCCAGTCGGCTGACGTGATCGTTTTGTCGCGGGCGGATTTGGTGATCGGGTTGTTTTTACCCCAGGCCACCTGGATCCTGCGGCCCACCTTGGGCACCTCCGCCCGTCTCTTCCTAGAGACGTTGCTCTCTGCTGCTGGCTCCAGACCCTCGCGGTTCATCGCGCGCTCCGTGCGCTCCTGCTCCTCGTCCTGCAACTCGGCCTCGCGGTTGGCTTGCGCTAACACGACGTCGTAGCCGGGGGCTTCCTGCACGTCTTTCACAAGCAGCAGCTCGTAGCCCATAAATTTCTTTTTTAAACCGTCCAGCACGTACCTGTTCTTCTCTTTCCTGACTATAGTGTAAACCTTGTCACTATACTCGTATGTTCCTTTGTCAAACAATGCATTTTTATTCAAAGTCCGCACCCTGTCACCGTTTTTCAGTTTGAAGTCGGGGAACACGTATTTCTGCTGATTCTTCTCCTTTAGTTGATACACCAGCTCCGGCTTCGCCTTGATCGTCGAGTGTACGTCCATATTATAATTCTTAGCATATCGCTCGATGTCATCCGGCGTGAACGGTGTACCACCACGCTGCGTCTTATCCACCAGCATGATGCGCCGCAGTGTGCGGTTGAATCGCTCGACGATTGCATTTTTAGCGTAATCCTTTGGGTCGGACATGTAGTGGTTTATCTTTCTGTCACGCAGCAATTTCTGAAACACGTCGCTGGTGAACTCTGTGCCATTGTCTGAGTTTATGTTCTTCACCACGCTCGTTTTGCCTCGGTAACGAGTCTGATCTCGCGCGATCTCGTCGAGGATCTTACGCATGGCCGCCGTCACGCCTTTGCTGGTCTTTTTAGGTAGCGGCACCGACCAGGCCTTGCGCGAGTGGATATCCACCACATTGAGCACGTATGATTTTGGCTTTCCTTTCAGCTTGTATCGTTTCCGCAGCTCCATGAGGTCGATCTGCAGGTTCGAGCCGGGTCGCGGCGCGACGATCGAGCTGAACAGCTTGCGCTGTGCCTTGAACGTCTTGGTTTTCTGGAATGCCCCCTGCTTCTCGATGAAGTCCTTCACCTGCGCCATCGTCA
>PADE01000067.1 GCA_002702965.1 Planctomycetaceae bacterium | reverse complement strand
ACGGTCGATGCCGCCATAGTGAAAACCGGTTCTCTGCAGGCAAAATCTCCGCACTGCATACAAGTCCGGCGGGGTTCCCACCAGGATCGTCGCGACGGCAAGCAGCGAACGGATTTTCCGGTATTCCACAGCGGTCATTCAGGACAATGTATCAACCTGTTTGGGCTGAGTTTCGTTTCCGCACTGCTGCACCTGCACCAAACTTACCCGAACTGAACACCGGCCACCGCTTGCCTATGATGTCGCTCAATTGATAATGACACCGCATGGCAAACCGTGGCTTCTTTGATAGAAGTACTGTGGTAAACAGGCTCTCGGGAAAGGGGCCTATTGACTACCGAGGATGCCCTCGGCAAACATCGGATTGGTCAAGAACAAGAAGGAGTCGATGTGCGTGTACTCGTGACCGGCGGCGCCGGATTCCTGGGACTCTACCTGACCGAGCAGCTGGTCGCGCGCGGAGATGAAGTGCGCTGCCTATGCCGCGGTTCCTACGAAGAGCTGTCGACCCTCGGTGTCGAGACGATACAGGGCGACATCCGAGATTCCCGGCTCGTCGACACCGCCACTTCTGACTGCGATGTGGTATTCCATACCGCCGGAGTAGCGGGCATCTGGGGACCACGAAGAACCTATTTTGAAATCAACACCCGAGGCACCCAGAATGTCATTGCAGCGTGTTGGAATAACCGGGTTCCGCGGTTGGTCTACACCAGCAGCCCCAGCGTCACGTTTGACGGAACCAGCCAGGATGGTGTCAATGAATCGGTTCCCTACCCTTCGCAATGGCTCTGCCATTACCCGCACTCGAAGGCCCTTGCAGAGCAACAGATCTTGGCCGCCAACGGGCAACGTGGACTACTCACGTGTGCCCTGCGTCCCCACTTGATCTGGGGGCCCCGCGATCGTCACCTCATCCCGCGTTTACTCGAGCGTGCGCGCCGCGGCCGTTTGCGCCGCGTTGGCGCCGGGCGCAATCTAGTCGACATGATCTATGTAGAAAATGCGGCCGACGCTCACCTGTTGGCAGCCGACGCATTACTGCCAAGTGCGCCAGTTTGCGGGCACGCTTACTTCATCAGCCAGGGAGAACCGGTGAACTGCTGGAATTGGATCGACGACATTCTCACCCTGGCGGGGCTACCGGTCGTCGATAAGTCGATTTCCTTTCCCGCGGCATGGCGACTCGGTCGCCTTTGCGAAACCGTCTACCGGCTGACGGGAATCCACCGCGAACCGCCGATGACACGGTTTCTGGCTTCCCAATTGGCGACGAACCACTATTTCGACATCAGTCAAGCGCGTCGAGATTTCGGGTATCACCCGCGAATTTCCACACAGTCGGGCATGCAACGTTTGAGACAGGCCTTGCAACCGCAATCTTGACTGGGACAACGGCGGCAGAACTCGACAGGAACTCCGCGAGCCGTTGCATCCTCGCGAAGCTGGAGTTGCCATCGATCGACCGTTTCCAGTAACACCGGTCGGCCGGTAGTCCCTCGTACAGCTCGGGGCGGGGAACGCAGCTGGGAGCCGTGCGGACCCACAGTTCCCGCTGGCCCCAGAGCGGGCGGTCGAGCAGGCGGACTTTAGCTCGCTAGCAGTGGTGCGAACCAGGTCCCCTCGGGAAACATCCTGTGACCAAACGTGTCACCCCGCGAGGGACAATAGCGCAGACGTCGGGGAGAGCCGGAACCACAGCCCGGTCCGGATCGCCGTTACGACCTCTTCCGTTCCATCTGATTTCGATCTATCCAGACCAGGAGTAGGCGATGTTGGTACTCACTCGAAAAAACACCGAGGCGATTACGATTGGCGATCGGATCCAAGTCCGTGTGCTGAAGATTCGTGGTAATTCGATCCAACTGGGGATCGACGCGCCGCCTCATGTTTCGATTCGTCGCAGTGAACTCGAGACACGTCACCGGGTTACCAGCAGCGCGCGCAATGCCCGCCCGACGGCAAACGGGTAATCGTCGCAAACCGAGCCAGGTGCCCGACAGCCGCTTATCGGTCCAGCCGCTGATAGTCGGCCGCATCTTCTCGAATCTTCAGCACCCCTCCGACAGGGACGTCCTGGAATGATTGAGTGTGACCACTCGGCCAGCGCACGCGCAAACGATCAATTCGCTCGGCCGCACCGACACCGATGACCGTCTCGACCGGGTGTTGGCCCATCAAGCTGTTGGAGGGAAACACATCACGTACAATACGCCGCTCCCCCACTTCGACTTGCAGTCTGGCCCCCACCCCCTGACGATTGCTCTTTCCGCCCTCGAGCAAAATGCGAACCGAGTGGGATTGGCTCGGAAACTGATTCATGAACAACCGCAGCGGACCTCCGCCCACACTGGCGACGAGCAAATCAAGATCGCCATCGCGGTCAAAATCGGCGGCGATCGCCGATCTCGAGTCGGAATCGATATCCGCTCCAGACTGATGTGACAAGTCAATGAAATCCTGACCCTCCCGGTTCAGGAAGAACCGGTTGCGTTCATAGGCACTCAAATTGACGCCCTCAGACATCAACTTCCACGGGTTACTGACCCACAACTCGCCCGCCTCGACATCGAGATCCCCCTGGGGTTTAATCTCCGAAAGACGATCGAACGGCTGCGTCACGACAGCCCGCCAAAGGCAAGTTCACCCATCCGGTTTGCCCCGGTCGAAACTCTGAAAGCCGGTGGTGGCGTAGATATCGAGAAATCCGTCTCCGTCGAAATCTGCCAAGACAGGGCCATGAGCCCAACCAACTTGATTGACTCTCAAGGCTTGGCTGATTTCACGGTAGCCCGCATTGCCGGCGGTCGGCGTGTACAACAAATTTCCGGCACAAGCGCCTTGGATCTGATCGTAAACGCCCGCCGGATAGTCCTCATCAGACACGTGTGAAATGATACGTCGTCCCATCTTCGAAAACATATTGGCCACATAGATTTCCGCACGTCCATCCCCATCGATGTCGCCCGCAGCCGCGCCCATGCTGTTGGCGAAGGAACCGACCCCAGCCGTGTCGGTAACATCTTTTAACCCCCCCCGCCCATCACTCAGGAACAAGTAGTTCTTTCCAAAATCATTCACGACGTACAGATCGGGAAATCGATCGAGATCCGCGTGAAACCAGACCGCGGCAAACGAGTGGCGATTGCCAGTCTCGAGCTTTCCGACCAATCTGGTCACGTCCATAAAACGCCCGCCTCCCTGGTTTCGCCAGAGTTGGTTGGGGGCACCCGTCACATTGTCGTCCAGATAACCCGGTTGCTGGCCCTTGCTCGCGTCAGAGTGGTTTAAGACATACAAATCCAGTTTGCCATCACAGTCATAATCAGCTACGGCACACCCCATGACCGGATAGTCGAAGGCCAGCCCCGAACGTTCCGTACTATCTCGGAACGCACGGCCTTCGAGGTTGTGGTACAACGATCCTCCCAAAAGCAGATCGGGGAAGCCGTCGTTGTCATAATCGAACCAACTGGCTAGGGCTATCCGATCGCGCGACGACCGCTGCTCCGGCAGTCCGAGAGTTTTCGTCGCATCCACAAACCGCGTACCGTCGCAGCGCAGTAGACGCTGAGAGCCGTGCATTGTGGACAACGCAATATCGAGATCGCCATCGCGATCAAAATCTTCAACCGCGACCTGCATCGCGTAAGTCTGATTCTGCTCCCGCACGGTTTTCCAGTTGTCCCGCAACGGCAAACTCGCCAGACCCCAATCTGTCGTTTGTTCCTCGAGTAAGCGACGGCTGGTTTGACCGACAAACAAAGACTCGTCACCCCAACTCGCGAGGATGCAGCCCTCTGCAATTTCGTCATCAGAGGCAAATCGGCACTCAACTCGATGCGTTCCGACAAGCGCTAGTGGTGCTCCGTCGATGCCGACACCGGCGGCACTCAATTGCAACAACAGACTCCACTGCCCAGTCGTGTCGTTTGCTCCCGATTCGATCTGAAGCACGCGCAACCGCGCGCGATCGATTCGCTGGAACCTAGCTGCCCGCGCCGAAAGTCGCTCAACCAGGTGATCCGCGTCCCCACGATCTCGTTTCCGGCCGTCCGCAATTTCCCAGCGTTCCCGCTTCCACCAATTAGTCTGCAGTGACTCATGTTGACCTAGCGGTGCCAACGAAGCCTTGAGATCGTCCCGCATAAATCGTCGTAATTTCTGAGGATCGCGACTCCGCCAAGCGGTTGTGAACGCCTGACCGAACTTGGTTTCAAGCTCAAATGTAATGTGCTCACACTTCCAGATCTGCTTTTGCTTGGCGATCGCCAGACCCGGAAACTCTGCGGCGTTTTCGCTGATCGGTTCGGCAGGTGCTCGACTATCCTCACTGCGCTCGCAACCGGAGACGACCGCAATCACAACACCAAGCAGTAGAACCGTTCCAACATCGGCAACTGAAGGGAGAGTCATACGAACGCCTACAGAACAGGTTCGGTGAATTTCGCGGCGACTATATCAGGAGATGGTCACGGTACCAACGCCGCATGGCAGGTCGTCCGGACGGCGTCCCTTCCCACCATCATCACCCAACCGCGCAGTCCTACACCAGTTCGGGGATCGGCTGGCCGCTCGTTAGTACCTGTTTGACATCTCGAGGGAATCCGGCGCGTGCCCGCAGTTCACCGACATCGAACAACACGTGCATCACGGTCGCCAACACGTCGCTGCTAGACACAGGCGTCGAAGCCGGTTCGCCGGCAATGCGATCCGAACGCCCCACCACCTGTCCCATCGTAAGACCGCCACCAACAAAGGCCAATGTACAGAGATTGCCCCAGTGGTCGCGGCCTCCGTTCTTGTTGATGCGCGGCGTACGTCCAAATTCCCCGGTGATCACCAACAGAATCTTCTCGGTCAGGCCACGGCGATCGACATCTTCAATAAACGCCGACACAGCGCGATCCACCGCGGGTGTTAGCGATGCGACCCCGTCTTGCATCGTAAATTCCTTTCCACCGCCGTGCATATCCCAACCACCGCAGGTCACCGTGACAAATCCACACCCAGCCTCGCACAACCGGCGCGCCAACACCATTTGGCGTCCGAGCGCCACGGGTGAGAACATCTCGGCATAACCATTGCGCTTCTTCGCGCCGTCAGTGGGTTCCATTGCACCCGTATCGTAGCGCTCCAACAGCCGCGGATCTTCCTTGGAAAGATCAAAGGCATCCGCGACTCCTCGGGTCAGCACGTCAAAGGCCTGGCCTTGAAAACGACCGGCCGCCCGAAGCCTCTGATCGGTTCGCGTGCCAAGAAGATCCAGCGCTCGCAATAACCCCCGCCGGTTGTCCAACCTGGCTGTTTCCAGGTGCAGCTTCATGTTTTCGACAATCTCTCCACCGGCGCTGGGATCAAATGGCTTGTACGCGGTCGGCAAGCTGCCCGTCTGGGAAACGCGCTCCGCGTTGTAGTAGAGATCCTTGTACTGCTTGCCCATCGCACGGGCCGTAACGAGCGTGTTCTGGGGCATTCCGCTGCGCGCGTTGGTCAAGCCGCTGATCCGCGCAAAAAGCGCGCCCATCATGGCACCGGTTGGATTGCCGCCCGCCATCACGTGCATCGCAGCCGGACCATGGCTCGAAATACCGTGCCGGTAGGACCTCACAATCGCCATCTTGTGTGCCATCGTAGCCAGGCGGGGCAACGTGCCACCGAACGTCAAACCGGGAATCGAGGTAGCCAGCTCCCCGGTGATGCTGCGGATTTCTCGCGGCGCCGTCATCTTGGGGTCGAATGTCTCAAATTGAGTGGGGCCGCCCTGCAGATTCAGAACCACCACCGATTTTCCGCGGAGCAATGGGGCCGCCGCTGACGCAGTCAACATGCGGGGCAACACCAACCCGCCGATCGCTGCCGTTCCGATCTCTAAGAACTGACGGCGGCTACGGTTTGACAACGCGATCGATAACATCCGTCGGCTCCGTTGCGCAGATAGTAGCTTCACCAGGACCTGGCTGCCCGCTAACAGTATACTGAATCGGGAATTGACCGACGAGAAATGTCAAATTCGCGATTTTTCTGTGAATTTTGCAAACCGACCCTGCCGATCAGTCGATTCCGTGTTGCCAGCCGACTCGCAGCCCGCAGCCCCCCCATGAGGGAGGTGCTGCTAGGAAGCGTGCGAGCGGTCCCCAAAGGAGTTTCGCAAGTGGGTTGATTCGAGTGGCCAAGGCCTGCATAATGCTGCGTAGTACCTGTGAGCTTCAAGTTGTATATGGGGCGTTGGTTCCCCTGGGTTTTTCACCGTACAAAGGACTAATGTGATGAAAGCACGTGTTTTGCTATCGGTTGCAGCGATTGCGGTAATGGTCACGGCTTCGGTCGCGGCCCCGAAGGTTAGCCTCAAGGGCGTCAAGTGCGTCATGAATCCCAAGATGGCCGCCAAGGCGAAAGCTTCTGTCGACTTCAAGGGTGCAAAAGTCTACTTCTGCTGTGGCAATTGCGCGAAAGCGTTCACGGCCAAACAAAAGGACCCCAAGGTGGCAACCAAGGGCAACCACCAACTCGTCGCGACCAAACAGGTCAAGCAGGCCAAGTGCCCGTTGACCGGTGGCAAGTTGAATCCTGCGACCAAGATCAAAGTCCAAGGTGCGGAACTTGCCTTCTGCTGCAATATGTGCAAAGGCAAAGCCAACAAAGCCAAGGGCGCCGATCAGTTGGCCCTCGTGTTCAGCGACAAGGCTTTCAAGAAGGCCGGTTTTGCCGTCCCCAAGAAGAAGGCAAAGAAGTAGACCTGAATCCTCCAGGTTCCTACGCGCGTACCAACCAGGTGAAAGAGAACGCCCCCGGGCGTTCTCTTTTTTTGCGCCACCAGGAAGTTTGCGCCACCAGGGAGGATGATCGGCCCACTGTCGACAATCCGCAGCGTGGCAGACGCGCGCACTGGGCGCCCGTTTAACTCCGCGATTAGATGGGCGCGCGGGCAACAACACAACACCTATTGCCAAATGGGCGCGGGCGCAATCGATCGCCGTGACGCGTGCGGCGAATACTGCACTGGTATTCGATTCGGTGGGAAGGTCGCCGGCTGATAGCATTGACGACCGCCAACCGAAAGACGGGCGTCGATTGGCCTGGGTACATTTCCAGTTTTCTGGAATACTTGGCAGACTGTTGAGCTCTTTGGCCCGCGCCATCGTCTGTGGCTATCACGATGCGGCTGTTCTTCTCTGTTGGCGAACCGAGCGGCGACCTACACGGCGCCAACTTGATCCGTTCGCTCCGCGCGCGTCAACCGGCCTGTGAAACCGTCGGCTTTGGCGGCCCCAAGATGGCGGCCGCTGGATGCGAGTTGTTGGAAGACCTCACGCAGTTGGCGGTCATGGGAATTTCGCAAGTGGTCGCAAATCTAGTCCGCTTTTACCGCCTGTTCCGCCAGGCGGAACGCTTCCTGGCCGAAACCCGTCCCGACGCCGTCATTCTGATCGACTATCCGGGCTTCAATTGGTGGATTGCGCGGGCCGCCAAGAAGCATGGAATTCCTGTCTTCTACTACGGCGTTCCCCAAATGTGGGCCTGGGCGGGCTGGCGAGTCCGCAAACTGAGACGCCTGGTCGATCACGTACTCTGTAAACTCCCCTTTGAAGTCGACTGGTTCGAGCAGCGGGGTTGCGCCGCGACCTATGTAGGACATCCTTTCTTCGACGAGTTGCAGCAACAGCAACTGGACCCTCGGTTTCTCGCCGAACAACATCGGCGAGGGAGTCCCCTGGTGACCCTCTTGCCGGGCTCGCGCAAACAGGAAATTGCCCGTAATTTACCGGTATTCTTGCAAACCGTCGCAGCGATCACCGCACAGGTTCCCAACGTCCGCTTTGCGATTTCCAGCTACAGCGCGGAGCATGCCAGAACCGCCCAGGCGTCTGTGACAGAAAGCCGGTTGCCCGTGGAAGTCCATACCGGGAAGACCCCCGAGCTGATTCACGCCGCGACTTGTTGCCTAGCTTGTTCGGGGTCGGTCTCCCTGGAATTACTGTTCCACGTCAAGCCGACGGTCATTCACTACCGCGTTCCGCGGCTGGTCAAACTATTGGCCCGCCACCTGTTGCTGCAAGTCAAGTATTTCACGCTGGTCAACTTGCTGGCCGCCAGCGACGCCTTCCAGCCCAGTCGCCGGGGATATTGCCCCAGCGACCCGAACGCTGCCGAAGTGCCCTTTCCCGAATATTTGACGGTTCGCGGCGCTGCACCGCAGCTGGCTCCGCACCTGATCGAGTGGCTTACCGACCCGTCCAGCCTACGTGCTCAGCAAACGAGACTCGCCCGTCTGAAGCTGGAAGTCGCCCACGGCGGTGCCTCCGACCGGGCGGCCGAATATATACTGGGCCGACGATCCAACCCACAGCCGGCCACTCGAACACGGGCGGCGTAACGCCATCGAACACCTCCACACCACGGTGTGAACCTAGCAACCAGCCACAAGCGAGTGACAAAGCTTGGCCGCCCGGGTCGGCGCGGCGGTTCGCTGGACTACAGCAGCGAACTATAGGATCATGTCTGANGTCCAGAGCCATTCGGTTCCAACAACCACAGACATCACGCGTTGCAACCCGCTTCGCCCGTCTGCTGGTTGCGTTTCCTGTTTCCTCGACGGCGAAAGCGAAGCCGTGTTTCTCACAGAACCTCCTTCAAACCAATTCGATCTGCATTTTCAGCTTGGCGGGTTCCCCGTTCGCGTGACACCTTTTTTCTGGGTTGCAGCGGCCGTGTTGGGACATTCCCTGGCAGCCGGTTTCAATCGGGCGCTCGGAGATCAAAGCCCCTCGACCGGAGTCCTGCTGGCGCTCTGGATTGTGTGCGTGTTTCTCTCCATCCTGGTGCATGAACTGGGCCATGCACTGGCGATGCGATTTTACGGGATGAAAGCGCGGATCGTGCTGTGGCATTTTGGTGGGCTGGCGGTTCCCGAATCGGTCTCCTCCTTTGTAAGTTTCGGATCGCGCACCAAACCGCATGCCCAAATCGTGATCTCCGCCGCCGGTCCCGCCGCGCAACTGTTGCTGGCATTCGCCATCGTCGTGGGAGCGAGGTTGTCTGGCATCAACGTCGATACCGGACTCGGGTGGGTCGATGACTTGATCGCGTTGGTCAACGGTGCGTTCGCGATGCAACAGGGAACTGCACCATCGGGCCCCGTGAGAGTTTTGCTGGTATTTATCCTGTGGCCGAGCATCGCCTGGGCGCTGCTGAACTTGCTCCCGATCTATCCACTCGATGGCGGGCAGATCGCGCGAGAAGTTTTCACCATCTTTTCACAGCACAATGGAACCCGTTATTCGTTGATGTTTTCCTTCGTCACGGCGCTCGCGGTTGTGTTCTATGGTTTGAAACACGACATCTTTCTGGCGATCATGTTCGGCATGCTGGCGTATTCCAGTTTTCAGATGTTGCAGATGTACAGCGGTCGCGGTGGGTTTGGAGGTGGCGTCGGCCGTGGCAGCCCATGGTAGTCAGCAAGAATAAAACCTCCCCAGGCCCCACGACGCCTTCGCGTCGCGTCATCCTACTCGGTGCCAGCAACCTGACTCGCGGCATTTCCACCGTCGTGGAAACCGCGCGCCTCAGTTGGGGGACACCACTGGACATCATGTCGGCGCTGGGTCACGGCCGTTCGTACGGAAAACCGACCCGCGTGCTCGGTCGCTCGCTGCCTGGAATCGTCGATTGTGGGCTCTGGCAGGACCTGGCAGCGCGTCCACGGATCGACACCACGGCTCTAGTCACCGACGTCGGCAATGACATCCTGTTCGACGTCCCGCCAACAACGGTGATCACCTGGCTCGACCGCTGCCTCGAGCGACTCGCCCCGGTGACCCAGTCCCTGGTGATCAGCGAACTGCCCCTGACCAATATCGCTCAGCTGTCGACGGCACGCTTCCGTCTTTTTCGGACCATCCTGTTTCCCCGTTCGCGAATGACGCTCTCGGAGGTGAACCGTAGAGCCGAGGAGTTGAACCAGAAGTTGCTTCAACTCGCGTCAAGGTATCAGGCACACGTCGTCACACCTGTCCGAGCTTGGTACGGCTTCGACCCCATTCACATCAAAATGCGCTATTGGCCAACCGCCTGGGCGCAGATCATGAAACCCTGGTCACAGCCGACACTTGTCCATCCGGCCAGGGGTTCTTTTTTCCGATGGCTCTTCCTACGTTGCCTAATTCCCCACCAACGTCGACTGTTTGGTTTCGTACAGCGCAAACAACAACCGGCTGCGACACTACCGGATGGCAGTCAAATCTCGTTGTATTGACTTTCCACGCAAGAACACACGTAGCTCGGCAACTTCGACACGACGCTTGTGCTTAACGCCACGCGAAAAAAACAACAAACGGAATGTCGTGTCGCGCTGCTTCTAGAAGTCCACGCGCTTCTAGAAGTTCACGCGCTTCTAGAAGTCCACGCGATCTTTCTCGACGTCCCACCGAACGACTCTCTGCAAAGCGTTCGATGGGACGATCAATCGAACCGATTCGATGATCGGACAATAATCCAAGCGCTAAACCACCGCCACTAAGTCCCGCCGCGCACCAAATACCGCGACTACAATTTTCTTGACAGTTGTCGTTTTTCGTCAAAAAGATGTTGCATTAATTCATGCGATCCGTACAAATACACANTCGTAGGAGTGTTAATAACTTCCGTTTGTTCAAGACCTGGTTGGTTCGGAACAAGACACTGGTTGATTTCAATCGGAACGGTGGTTATTAAGTTGTCAGCTGGACCGACGGATTGGTGACCCCACGACTTCAGGTTGCCAGCTTGCGAGTTCGGCAAAACCTTGTTTTACGGAGGACGTAGCGTGGCTAAGAAGAAGGCCAAGAAGAAGGCTGCCAAGAAGAAGGCACCTAAGAAGAAGGCCGCCAAGAAGAAAGCGGCTCCTAAGAAGAAGAAGGCCGCCAAGAAGAAAAAGGCCGCCAAGAAGAAGGTAGCCAAGAAGAAGAAAGCGGCTCCAAAGAAGAAGAAAGCCGCCAAGAAGAAGGTAGCCAAAAAGAAGACCGCCAAGCGCAAAAAGAAGTAGGCCCGACGGCTGAGCTTGGTTGNCCGTCACTTTGTTGACGAGCAGAAGAAACGACGAGAAAGAGCCGCGGAGCACGCTCCGCGGCTCTATCCTTTTCTTGCCCTTAAGTTCTTTCTAAAGAACTAGTTACGGGATTATTTCCAACCGCCGTCGCGGACCGAAAGGGCGCCAGCTGGAGACAACTTCTAGCCCAAGATGGGCAACGACGGCTGCCGCGGTTCCTGTTCTGTTTTCGCTGCCAAATTCGTGACCAGTGCGTGGATCAACGTTTCCAGATACGGCGCGACGACCGGGTCGTCAAACAGACCACCGATNGATCCACCATCGCCGTGGGTCCGAATTTGAATGTTGATCGGCACGGTACCCAAGAATGGAATCCCCGATTTCTNGGCCCGTAATCGAGCCCCACCGGTTCCAAAAATATCGTGTTGCTTTTCGCAATCCGGACAGATAAATCCGCTCATATTCTCAACCATCCCCAACACGGGAATCTTAACCGTGTTGAACATCGCGATCGATTTCACCGCATCCAGCAGCGCAACGTCCTGCGGAGTACAAACCACGACCGCACCCGTTAACGGCAACAGCTGAGAGAGCGATAGTGCGATGTCGCCTGTCCCCGGCGGCATGTCAATCACAAGGTAATCCAGATCGCCCCAGTTTGTTTGACCAAGAAATTGGGCGACATATTTGTGCAGCATCGGGCCTCTCCAGACGATCGCCTGATCAGCCGGAACCACAAATCCAATCGACATCACGGGCATCCCTTGATCATCGATCGGTTCAATCTTGTCACCGATTTGTTGTGGCTGTCCAGACAATCCCAGTAAGTGAGGAATGCTGGGACCATATACGTCGGTATCCAATAAGCCCACTCGGCAACCCATTCGATGTAGACCCTTCGCCAGACACGCGGAGATGGTACTCTTCCCTACGCCTCCTTTGCCGGATCCGACAGCGATCACGCTTTTGGCAGACAAGCCAATCTGTCCGAGTTTTTCGGGTGGCCGCTCCAAGATCCCATCTTCGATCGAAATACGGCGCAGCTGGGGAAGCGCCTCTTGGAGGCTCGATGCTAGGTTCTTGCGGACGTCGGCGCGGACAGGCAGGGACCAACTCGTCAAGGCCAACGTCAACGTCAGCTCATTGTCCGCAATCCGAATGTTATGGATCTGCTCAAACTTGAGAGCACTCCGACCCGTCTCGGGATCCCTAAAATCGGCGAGTACACGTTCGACATCCGCTGGCTGAACCAGGCTTTCCACCATCGAGGACCTCCGTTGAATGATCTCATCTTGAAGCTGAATTCTGGCGATCGAAGGCTTGTTCACTTCGTGACTTTGGCCGATACCCAATCACCCTCAGGTGTCGACGAAGTACGTGAACCACTTCGCACATTTGGCGGAGAGAAAAAATGACGTGTGTAGCACCCGCTTCACGCAGAAACCACTCACTCCGCCGCATCGCCCTGGGTGCCACTGCCACCCAGGGCAGTGGTCCCCACCTGCGTCGAACGTCAAAGCTCCAGGGAACGAGATCGTCCAACATAAAGCGGCGCACTTCGACCATCAAAAACACGACTTCTGAGCTCCCTTTAGGATCCAGACAGGAAGCTAAACTGCGTGTTTCTGTTACCGCAAGTGGCAAATCAGTGACCAATCGGCGCATGGCAGTTGCCCACATACCGGTCTCTTCACAAATCACCACCTGTTCTGGCTCCGTCATGATCCGTATCGTAGAACCCAGCGTCTTCCGCGGCAAGCAGCCACCGCGACGAGCCTTTCCCTTACTCAAGCTCTAGCTGCTGGATGCGCCTTAGTAACCGGGCCCGAGACATTCCAAGCCACCGAGCAGCCTGAGCCTTGTTCCCTTTCGCGTGCTCGAGCGTCTCAAGAATCAATCGGCTTTCCACCTCGGCCAACAACACATCCATTACCACCGGCTTGAAGGGGATCGTGGCATCCGGTGTCGGCTCAATCGCCTGATGAAAACTAGTGGGAAGGTCACCGGTCGTGATCATTGGACCTACCGCCACGGCGGACACCTCCCGCACCAGGTTCCGCAATTCATCGATATCACCAGGCCAATGGTAAGCTACCAGACAGTCCAGCGCTTCCGGACTAAATCCGCTGGCTTGTCTCTCCCCCAGGCGATTGGACTCTTCGAGAAAGTGTTGGACAAGCAGCGGTAAATCGCGAGATCGGCGCACCAACTCGGGCAATTCGATCACCAACGAACTCAGGCGCATAGCCAAGTCATGTGAGAACTTCTCTTGTACGGCAAGCTCGATCAACGAACGTTGGGAGGTTGAAATAATACGCAAATCAAATTGAGGACGACGCAGCAGCTCCAGCATCTCCTGCTGCGCATCGGGAGGAAGCAAATCCGCGTTCAACAACAGGATCGAAGGAACCATTTCTTCCCTCGAAAAACGCTCGCGGCCCAGAAATGCGGTGATCGTCGATCTCAATAATTCCGCGTCAAATAACTCGGATGCAAGCGGGAGTACGGGGGCCACTTCACCGGGAGAATCCCCATGGTGAATCGTCCGAGCAACCGATTCGCTACCGCTACCGCGTTTTCCGATCACGACCACATCGGCTCGAGAATCAATCGCCAGCCGAACTTGGGCGCGGACTCGGTGTAACTCGGCGCTCGTACCGACCAGTTGGTCTACGCGAAAGTACCGGCCGATCCCCTGACGGAGCTTTCGCAACGCTTGGTGCAACTCAGACGGGCTCGGTTCTTCCGATCGTTGCCGAGGACCCGCCCCCCACGAGGGGGCAGCTTTGACGAACGCCAAGACACCTACGAACTCACCACTCTGGCTACCCAGTGGAATGAATTCCGCGGNTCGACGTTCGAGCGTGCCAGTCGTTGAACGGCACGATACCTCAGCGGTCACCCTGGTACCGCCAAACACTTCAGGAGGGGGGCACAGTCCCGACGCGACATCCTCTGCGATCGTCGAACGCGGTGCCGAATGGTAATCACACCGTTGTCCGACGAGTTCATCTTCGGACACGTTTACCCAACGACAACAGGCCTCGTTGCAAAAGACAATGTGTCGTTGATCATCCAGCACAAAGATGGGAAGTGAGCTAACGGATAACAGCTGTTTGAGTGCATTGGCGGTTGAGCGTTTGCGGGCCATCGGGCAAACCTATTGTGAAATCCTCTATCCATTGTGGCGTGAGCAAACGCGAGGCCAGGAAAAATGATCGCGAAGGCTATTATCCGGCAACACCGCCAACGTTGTGCACGCCGATTGGGGCAAATGGGTAGAACCACGAAAATCCACAATCGTCATCTTACGCTCTTTGAAAACAAATCCCAGGCTCCGCGAAAATCGATAGCCGATCGCCCGTGCGGGCTTCTCGCAGCGACCGAGCATCGACACCATGGAAATTATTCGTGGTCTTCGCCGGGTGACAAACTTGTGCGCAAGTCGGCTTCGATCGGTTCTTGGCGAACCGGGACGCGCTGCGGTTCGAGCGATTCCAGCAGTCGACCGGGGTTGGCCCCGACAAAAACAAGCGACAGCGAGCAGATAACAAGCGTGGCCTGCACCCCCGGTCCCGACACCGTCTGCCGGTCCGTCCGGGGTGATTGGAAGTACATCACTCGAATCACACGGAGATAATAGGCGGCGGCAATCGCCGCATTTAACGCGCCCACGATGGCGAGCACCGTGAACCAAGTCCGCAGAGGATTCACGCCATCCAGGGCCAATTCCACAGCGCCACTGAAGAGCGTCAACTTGCCCCAAAATCCGGCCAGTGGTGGAATGCCAGCCAGAGAGAGCATGCATACCGCGAGCATCGCCGCGACCATCGAATGGGTCTGACTCAATCCAGACAGATCATCGAGTCGTTCAACCTCTTCACCGCGGCTGCGCACATACGCCAGGGCACCGAACGTCCCCAATGTCGCCACGACGTAAAGCACCAAATAGAACAACATCGCAGAGGTCCCTCTGAGCCCCGTCGATGTGACAGTCGCCAAACCCGCAGCAAGACCAATCAACATATAGCCCGCGTGCGCAATCGACGAATAGGCCATCAGCCTGCGAACATGATCTTGCCACAATGCGCATACGTTGCCGACCGTCATGGTGACAATCGCGAGCACGATGATCAGTTGACATCCCAAGTGAACGTCAACAGGAACGATGTTCACTACGACTCGCGTGAGGGCCAAGATGCCGACAATCTTCGGAGCACACGCCANTAAGGCAGCGTTGGTGTTTGTCGTTCCCTGATAGACATCCGGAGCATAAAAGTGAAACGGCACGGCAGTGATCTTGAAACCGAGTCCCGCCAAGATCAACACCATCCCCAAAGGTAACAAACTACCCATATCGGATTGGGTGATCGCCGGAATTCTCTCTCGGATACCGGCCACGTCGAGGTCACCGACGAGTAGCGTTGTCCCCGACATTCCGTAGATAAAGCTGACCCCGTACAAGAACAGCGCCGACGCCAGTAAGCTGAGAAAAAAGTACTTGACCGTCGCCTCCGCCGAGGCGCGATCGCGTCTCCCCAAGAACAAGAGCATATAAGTGGGAATCGAAACCAATTCGGTACTNAGAAAAAGAAAAACTAAGTCGTTGGCCCGCGCGACGAGCATCAAGCCCGTCACCACCATCAACAGCCCGCCGAAGAATTCGCTGGCGAGTTGTCGATCAGTCTGGCGCCAAGCCATCAACACCATCAATAGTCCTACGGCCAGTGCCAACAAGCGCCCCAAATCACTCGTCGCGTCCTGGATCAATGGTCCGGATTGTACGACCGGTCCACCCCAGTCACGGACGACACTGGCCGCCGCCAGCGCCATCACCAGTGCGGAACAGACCGGCCACCACCGGCGCCGGCGATCTGCCGCGCCGAACACAAAGACAAGGGTCGCCGATAGGATCAAGGCTCCCTCGGGCAGCAACAGCAAGATCGTTTCTTGGTCGACGGGCACAGCAGGAATTCTCAATCACAAAGTCAATGAAGAAGCAGGCTTAATCGAAGGCCTCAGGGGAGGCGTCTCGACAATTCAAGGGGCGCGTCTCGGGATCCCTCCGGCGTGTGCTCTACGGCCCAGAGACGCCGGTATTTCTTGTGATGGCGGTCGAACGCGTTCGCCGTCACCGCCTCCACGTCGTTCATTGTCCTGGCCATCCGCGAAAGGAAAAATCCCGGAGCGACTCCAATCCAAACAACAAGGACCGCCAGAGGACACAGGGCCAGCACTTCACGCGGACACAAATCACTGACGCTAGCATTCGGATCGGCTCCAGCCGGCTCTTTCAACGGACCAAAAAACACGCGTTGTACAAGGTAGAGCATATACCAGGCTCCCAGTACTACGCCGCTCACCGCGAGCACGGCAATCCCCAAGAGCAAGGTCTGCCACCCGATAATTGGCTGCGACCACGCGCGCTGGAAAATTCCCAATAGAACCAATACCTCACCTGCAAACCCGTTCAAACCGGGTAGCCCAATACTGGAGAACGTAAACAACAGCATGAAAAAGGAGAGAACAGGAAGACGTTTCGCGAGACCGCCGAGGGCACTAATTTCGCGAGTATGATAGCGCTCATAGATCATGCCCACTAAAGCGAACAAGGCACCCGTCGAGATTCCATGGTTGATCATCTGTAGCGTTCCGCCTTGAAGGCCCGGGCGATTGAGCGCAAACAACCCCAACACACAGAAGCCCATATGACTAACACTGGAATACGCGATCAATCGCTTGAAATCATCCTGCGCCAACGCCACCAGCGCACCATAGATAATCCCGACAACCGCCAACACCAATAACCAGGGATAGACAAACACGGTAAGATCACCCCACCCGGGGAANGTGCTCACCAGAGCGGCTGGCAGGACCCGAATGCTCGGATGCAATACTGCGTCAGGGAGCATTAGGATTCCAAAACGCACGAATCCATACGTGCCGATTTTCAGGAGCACTCCAGCCAACATCACACTACCGGCGGCAGGTGCTTGGACGTGCGCCAAGGGCAACCAAGTGTGTAACGGAAAGAGTGGTACCTTGATCGCAAAACCGGCAAACAGGGCCAGAAACACCGCCAATTGAAATGTCGGCGGCAGATTTCCTTCGCTCGCCGCCAGACGAAGGTTGGTGGACAAATCCGGAATCGAAAAAGTCCAGACGCCGCCGTTCCAGTGGTTCGCATTCCAAAGCACGATTGCCAACAGACCCAAGAGAGTGAGCACACTGCCAGCGAGCGTAAACAGAAAAAACTTGATGGCCGCATAACGTCGCTGTTCGCTACCCCAAACTCCAATCAGGAAAAACAACGGAATCAGTGTAAATTCGAAGAACACATAAAACAGCACAATGTCACGAGCCACAAAAACCCCCACACACCCGAACTCCAACAACAACAGCATCCCATAAAACAACGCCACCCGATCTCGGATCGTATCCCAGCTGACCGCGATCGCCGTCACTGTCAATAGTGGCGACAATCCGAACAACCAAAGCGATAGGCCATCCAATCCGACGTGGAATCGGACGTCCAACGGCGTCGCGGCCGAATTCGCTAACCAAGCGATTTCGGTGATTGCAAACTCTGGTTGGGTCGCCGCCTCAGTCGAAAACACAACCACCCCGGCGAACCCAAGACTCGCTACCGCAGTTAGCAGCGCCACCCAACGCACTGCGCGATCCCCTAACGGCGCAACGACCCAGACGGCACCTGCACCAGCCAAAGGCATGAAAAGTGTACCGAGAAGCAGGATTTTCAAGTCCACCATCGACCCGCCAACTCCAAACAGAACTACCGAAGCCAAAATATCCAAACGACAAGCAAGAGAAGTGTCCCCAGTACCATGCTCAGAGCATAGAACTGTAGCAGCCCTCGTTGCAGCAACCGCAACATCGATCCTGCGACCCGCGGCAACCAACCGAGCAGGTTCACCAAGCCATCGATCACCCACCGGTCGACCGTCGCACTAATGCTGGCCACCGTGCGTAATGGTGAGACCACGAACCACGTGTAAAGTTCGTCCAGGTAGAGTTTCTCACGCGACAAACGGTAGGGTGAAAGATAGACCGCCAACCACACGGGCGACATCAGCAGCAGGCACAGCAGCCACAGCAGTTGCCCTAGCAACCAGCCCAAAATAACCGGTCGCTTCCACCGCACGCTGTCGCGTGCCATCGCGGCCCACCGCCAGTGCCGCGAATCCGCATCGGGCTGAACTCCGGTAACCCGGGAAATCCAGCGCAATTCGAATGCGGATCGCAACCAGGAACTCCAGCGAACATCGCCCAGGTAAAGTCCTGATGCAACCGCGACACCGGCTACTGCGATGCCCGAACTGATCAACGCCACGGGCCAGTCGACACCGGATGCAACAGGCGGTCCAGACAGCGACGGCGTGTGCAGCAAGAAAGGCCCCAGGAGGTGCAACCACTCAAACAATCCGCCGACAACCACCGCACAGACGGACAAAACCGCCAACGGAAGCAACATCGAAGGAGGCGCTTCATGCGGATGCTCCGCTTCGTCGGGAACGCGCTGAGGGCCCCAGAATGTCAAATAGTACGCGCGAAAGGTATAGAAGGCGGTTAGAAAGGCGGTGAACATGGCAGACCATTGCAACCAGCGGTAAATCCGCGCACTTAACATGTTGGGGATCGCGAGGACCTGCCTGGATGCCTGGGCGGTACTCGCAGAAGCCGTCGTTGTATTAGACACCGGCGCAACAAGGTTATCCGCCTTCTCTTTGACCGCTTTGACGATCTGGTCTTTGCTCCAAAACCCCGACAGTGGAGGGATTCCTGCTAACGCGATGCAACCGCACAGGAAAGCGAGATGGGTTTTCGGCAAAACATGCCGCAAGCCACCAAATCGGCGCATGTCGATGACGTTCCCCATAGCGTGCATCACACTGCCCGATCCCAAGAACAGAAGCGCCTTGAAAAACGCGTGGGTGAACAGGTGAAAAAAGCCGGCTGTAATCCCCGCTAGGGTGCCCGTTCCGAGCGCGAGAAACATGTAGCCCAGTTGGCTGATCGTGGAATAAGCCAGCACCCGTTTGAGATCGAATTGGGTGAGTGCAATGAGAGCCGCCAACAAAGCGGTGAACCCGCCCACACAAGCCACCACCATCTGTGCCGTTGGACACGCGCCAAACAGGGGCGTACAGCGAACAACCAGATAGACTCCGGCGGTCACCATCGTCGCCGCATGGATCAATGCACTGACCGGAGTCGGCCCCTCCATAGCATCAGGCAGCCACACATGGAGCGGAAACTGAGCGCTCTTTCCACAAGCTCCCAGGAGGAGCAATAAGCAAATGGCCAGAATCGCAATTTCCCCGTCCCGACCGTTGACAAAATCACCCGTCGCGACCCGTGATTGCCCCAGGACTCCCGGGATGAAAATGCCCGCGTTCTGCCCTGATTGGGTGCTCGCCGTTTGCTGCTGCACTTTATCGGGCTCGACCTCGACTCCGCCCTCCGGAGTATGCAACACGTCGTGGTAGTTCAACGTCCCATAGGTCGCCCAGATCAAGAACACCGCGAGTATCAACCCAAAGTCACCGATACGATTGACCAAAAAAGCCTTCTTACCAGCCGCCACCGCCGATGGCTTCGTGTACCAGAAGCCAATCAACAAATAGCTGCAAACACCGACACCTTCCCAAAACACGAACAGCAGCAAGAAATTGCTAACCGAGACCAACATCGCCATCGAAAAGACAAATAGCGCCAAATAGGTGAAGAACCGCCAGTAGCCACGATCACCGTGCATATAGCCTACAGAGAAGACCGCTACCAACGTCGAGATGAAGGTCACCATCGCCAGCATCGTCGCCGTCAAGGAATCGGCACGGAGCGTAACATCAACTCGAAATGGCCGCGGCAATGGTTCGCCGAGACGCTGGCCCCCCGCCGAGGTTCTCGAAAACTCTGGAACATACGCGTCCTCGATGAGAGCCCAGGACCAGAGTCGCACAGGAAACTCAAAGACCCCGTCGCGGTGGCCCGTAGCAGTTTCCTCCGCAGCCGCCGCAGATTCTTGCCCTTGATGCACCTTCGCGACCAACACGAAACTACAGAGTGATGACAAGCCGAGCGCCACAATAACCGGCAAATGGCTCGCCGACTTTAGCACGCGCGGCCCCAATACCGCTGTCACAATTGCAGCAGACAACGGCAGAACCGGTATCAACACCAACCACACGAGCATCCAGCTTCTCCCGCAATTCGTCTCTACTGGTTAGACATGACTTCGGTGGGTCAACTCGTCCTGCTCCGCGTCCGGCTCGATTCCCGCAGGTGTCAACGAAGGCCAGCTTGTCTCACCGCCCTTTGACTCGGGCAAGCCTCGATCGACAAATGGAGGCTGGCCGTCCTCGCGCAGCTCCTGCCAAACTGCCACATCCAGTTTGCCCGTTTGCTTGACCAGCATCAGGATCAGCGCCAATCCAATTGCCGCCTCACAAGCCGCCACAGCGATCATAAAAACAACCAACATCTGCCCTCCCCAATCACCGTGATAGCGCCCCCACGCGACCATACTTAGCGATACACCCTGGAGCATCATTTCGACGCACAAGAACATCACGATCAGATTGCGACGCACCAATAAACCGAAGACCCCGATGCCGAATAGCGCCGCGCCAACGATCAGATAATTCTGCAACAGCGCCCATTCACTCATCGAGCGAGCCCTCCTGCGAGCGCTTCCCGTGAATCATGATGGCGACGGCGGCGACCAATGCTACCAACAACAGTGTGCCAGCGATCTCGACCGAAACCAAACGTCGGCCGAACAGCGCCGCGCCAAAGCCGGCCATGTGTGCCTTGTCAAACACGCCGCCCGCATAGTGTCCCTTCCGTTCTTGCCACTCGTCTCGCGTAATCTCCGTGTCCTCGGCATCGTCGGCAGTAATCATCCAACTCCGAATCTCAGCGCCGACCAGCTGTCCGTTGTCGTCAACGTCATACGTCTCGAAATCGATGTGTCTGTGGACGCTTTCAGCTGGCTCCATCGATAGCAGCTGCCACGCGACTAAACCTGTCAGTAGCACACCGGCAGCCACCGCCAACGGCGGCACATACCAACCCCAACTGATCCGGTCATAGCTGGCACTTCCTTCCGGCTGTGCCAGCATGACCACAAACAAAAACATGACTACCACGGCGCCCGCGTAAACAGCAACCGTCGCCACTCCGAGAAACTGTGCACCCTGTATAAGAAACAAGCTCGCAACGCCGATGAGTGACAAGGCAAACCAGAGCGCCGCGTAGAGGGGACGACTCGATGTTACGGTCGCTGCGGAGGAAAGAATCGTGATCGCCGCCAGTGCACCAAATACCGCCTGGAACGCTCGATCCTGGAGATCGGGTAAACTAATCAGCACCAACCCCAATCCCGTGACACCGCAAGCGAGTCCCACCCACCGCAACCAGAGCCGTGTAGTGGGCAGCAGCAGCAACCCTAGGCCACCAGCGACCAGCCCGCCGTAAAGCGTTCCCCACTCGAGAGGAATCGCGGTGGAATTCACCGATGACCAACCCAGCACGCCACTCACACTGTGCCTCCTAGTTCCTCGGATTTCATCCGTTCACTCTCGATGGTCTCGTCAAATACGCTCAACAACTTCTCCTTGTCGAAGACCATCTCTTCACGGCTGCGTCCGGTCAGATTGTAGAGGCTAGTCAATTCGATAGCATCGACGGGACAGGCCTCCTCACACATTCCGCAATAAATGCACCGCAACTCGTCGATGGAAAAACTCTCGGGATACTTTTCCCGATCCGGCCACGGACTTTCGTCGGCTAGGATATCGATGCAGTGCGCCGGGCAGGCGGTCGCACACAGGAAACAGGCGACGCACTTCACACGTCCTTGCTGATCCTTGTTCAAACGATGGACGCCGCGGTAAATCAATGGATTACCGATCCGCGGCTCTTCGTCCGGATAACTCACCGTCACCGGATTTCCCGTGGCACTCTTGTGCAGATGTTTGACCGTAGTCGTCAAGCCATGCACAAACAAAGACAGATACGTCTTGCCCGCCATACCCAGCTGTGGTTCTTCAACCCAATGGATCGCGGGATCATCTTCTTTCATGCGATTTCTACTCCATTCTGAGTCAAAGCCCCAATGGGCTGACAGCCTTTGATTCGTAATGGGCAATCCGACTGACCATCGGGAAACCTCGTTGATCAGATCAAACGGGTGAATCCACCGTATCGGGCCGCAGCGAAGCATGCGGCCGATTGTCCACGATTCGGGAAGCCAAATGGCTCACACCGATCCAAGCAACCACACCGATGAACCAGGCAAGCGGAATCGGCATCCACGCCGGAATGATGACGCCATACAAGCCAGCATCTGGTTGGAGTTGCTCGATGATCGCGACAACCACGAAATTGACCATGCCGAGCGGCAGCATCACCTTCCAGGCCAATGACATCAGCTGGTCGAATCGAAATCGCGGCCAACTCCATCGCACCAACATAAAAAACACGATCACCGCCATGATCTTGCCAACCAAAACCAGAATGCGCAGCGCAGCCTGAACCCAGGCGGCACCGACTGATGCCAAGCCCCATCCGTCAATCTGAAGATCGGCACCGGTAATTCCGAATGGCAAATGCCAGCCACCGAAAAACAGAATCACAATCAGGAACGCCATCGTCACCATGTGCAAGAACTCGGCGACCAGAAACAGCAGTAGTTTGATTCCCGAGTACTCGGTGTGATATCCGCCAATGAGTTCCTGTTCACATTCAGGCAAGTCAAATGGCAATCGAGCCGATTCGGCGAACGCCGCAACCACAAAAACAACAAAACCCAGCGGTTGCGTCACGGCGTACCACCCATCCGAAGCCTGCTTCTCGATGATCGTCTCCAGATTCAACGAACCGGCGGCCAAGACGACACCCAGTAGTCCCAGGCCGAGTGGGAGTTCATACGCAATCAGCTGAGCGCTCGATCGCAAACCCCCTAAGAAACCGTATTTGTTGTTACTCGCCCAGCCTCCCAGAATGACGCCGTAGACGGCAACGCTGGATAAGGCGAACACAAAGAGCATGCCAACATCCACGCCCGGCGCGACAATAAGAGGTATCGGGTTGTCGCTGATCAAGCCCCCGGGCAGAACATTGCCAAACGGAATCACCGCAAAGACGGTCAACGCGGTCGTCAGAATGATGATCGGTGCCAGCACAAAGATTTTCCGATCGACATGTGCGGGGGTAAACTCCTCTTTGAAGATGAACTTCAAACCGTCCGCCAGTGGCTGTCCCAGACCAAACAACCTCCAGTCGGTCCAATGGGAATTGAGCAAGCTCAGCGGCATCCCAACTCGATTCGGACCTCTCCGATCCTGAATCCAGGCTGCCATCCGGCGTTCTAGCAGCACGAGATAGGCTGCTCCGGTCATTAAACCACCCAGCAGCAGGGCAATCTTGATCAGCGATTCGACGGCGAGACTCACCATTTCAATCGGTGTCATTCCAGTCATTAGGTGCTTTTAGTGAGAATCGGAAAAACGTCACTCATCGCCTGCTAGTTGATTAATCCGTAGATTGACGCCGCCATCAGGAAGCGGTCCGTGGGCAACAGAAAAATAGGGGAGCTCGCGAGCCACTTCATCCAACACGGAGCGAGCATCGTACATACCCGACCTGCCAAGTAACCGCCAAAAAACTCCACCCTCGGTCTGGACGCCAGCCGGTGGACGGATTGCCCAACTAAACGCTTGAAGGTGATCGTGACGATTGACAAATGACCCTGACCGCTCAGCAAATGTCGCGGCCGGCAGCTGCCAGTTTGCGCGATCCCACAAGGGTGAACTAAAAAGGTCTTGCACGACAAGCAGCGGCACGTCAGCAAACTGCTTGACGTCCGCCTCATCATGCCATACGTCGGGATATCCTCCAGCAATCCACACGCCGGCCAGATCTTCGTCCGGCACACGTTGCAGAAACTCGTCCCAACCGATCAAGCCACTCCCGAGTGAAGACAACACCTCTTCAACGCCGCGCCGGTTCGGGCATTTTTCGGCACGAATCGTAAAACCATTAGAAAACTCTTGGTCTTCACCCGCGTTGGGAACCGGTCCCAATACGAACAGCGGTTCGTCGTGAAGTGTTTTCAGGAAGCGCGCCAACAGAAACGTCTCTTCTACTGTAAGAAAGGGAGAAGCCACGGCAGCCCAACGGCCCGGCGGTAATTGCGTTACTGCTTCGGTAAACTGTGTCCACTCCATATCGACGCGCCGGTCTTCGGTGCCACACCGCAACTGTGTCGCGCGACGTGGATCATGCACATAGCCCCAGCCATAGCGTCCCGCATCACAGATCCACCACTGGTTGACGTCAGCGTTCTCTCTCGGTTTTAGCCGATAAATCCGATCCTGGTTTTCCTCAATCTTAATAGAACAACCGGCCGAACAACCTGCGCACACACCATCCCGGCTCTTCATAAACCAAACGCGTTGCTGATAAAGGAACTCACGATCTCCCAAAGCGCCGACCGGACACAAATCGACGACGTTTCCGGACAGCGGATTATCGAGCGGAAATCCCGGAAAGACATC
Organism: Planctomycetaceae bacterium; assembly: GCA_002702965.1. Lineage (GTDB taxonomy): Bacteria > Planctomycetota > Planctomycetia > Pirellulales > Pirellulaceae > UBA9264. Next base: position 12,007 of record PADE01000067.1, on the reverse strand, counting down.
AATCTCCTCATGCGCGCCGCGATTGGTCACCATCAATTCACTCGTTTCCGTGATTTCGCGGCAAAACCGCACACAGCGACTGCACATCACACAACGGTCCACGAACAACGTCACCGTATCTCCCAATGTCCGACGGCGACTAGTGAACGGCTTCAAGTCCGCGCGCCGCGCTTCGCGGCCGTGCTGAAAATGATAATCCTGAAGCGAACACTCTCCCGCCTTATCGCACACCGGACAATCGATTGGGTGCCGAATCAACAGATCTTCTTCGACCATCGCCCGAGCGTCGATAACCTTCGGACTATTGGTCACAAACACCGTCCCGTCGCCGGCTGGCGTCTGACATGCGGGAACAAGTTTCGGCAGCAAACGAATTTCGCCTGTTTCCGAATCACGCGTACCCGTTTCCACGAGACACATTCGACAACTTGCCACAACGCTTAAACCCGGGTGCCAGCAATAATGGGGAATGTCCTCACCTGCGCGCTGGGCAACCTGTATCCCGTTGATTCGTTCGTCGTCGCCAATCTCGACTTCTTGGCCGTTGACTATTACGATCGCCATGTTTGATATGCCACTTCTGCTTTCTGTGTCACTCCACGGCGCATCATCAAAACACGCGCCACATTAGATAAACTGGTATCGCCCCCGCCCTCGTTCATGACTCTCCCGCCAAGCGTCGGACACTCGACCCCAAGAAACCATGTCTCGAATGACTGCTGTCAGAGACCTTGTTCGTGTGGTTCCAATAGCTCGAGCGCAAAAACCGGCTCCGTCCGTTGGTATCCATCTGGATTCGTTCGTTTAATATGTTCCTCAAATTCTTCCCGGAACTTCCGAATAGCATTCTTGATTGGCCAGGCAGCGCCGTCTGCCAGGCCACAGATGGTCGTGCCAGGCATAATGCCAATGTTGTCCCCGATCTCCAGCAACAGCTCGAGATCTTGCAACCGACCGTGACCTCGCCGAATGCGTTCCAGGATCGTGAATGCCCAAGCGGTACCTTCGCGGCAGGGCGTACATTGGCCACAGCTTTCATGCGCAAAAAACTGACAGCTGTTGTGTAAGAAATCGATCATCGAGGTTGTGTCATCCATGACGACCACTGCCGCGGTTCCTAAGCCGAGACACCCAAACCGACCCGGGCCGGAGAAATCGAGCGGACAATCGAGTTCATCCCCGGCCAGCAAGCCCATGCTGATACCGCCGGGAATGACCGCTTTGGCCTTCCGTTTTTTCCACACTCCCCCTCCAAATCCATCGATCAACTCGTTTACGGTGATTCCAAGAGGTGCCTCATAACAACCGGGACGTTCCACGTGGCCACTCAAGCAGTAGAGTTTTGATCCGTAACTACCTGCATCACGTGAATTGTCAGGATCCGGCGGGACACCGATCGACTGAAACCACTCGATCCCTCGATCCACAATCTGTTTCACACACGCGACTGTCTCGACGTTATTAACCACCGTGGGCTTACCGAAGACCCCCTCGACTGCGGGAAATGGTGGCTTAATACGCGGCCACGCCCGCTTTCCTTCAAGACTCTCGATCAGGCCGGTTTCCTCACCGCAGATATAAGCNGCCGCTCCCCGATGAAGGTAGATGTTCAGCGTGAAGTCACTTCCCTGAATCTCCTCGCCCAAGAGCCCCGTTGCATAACAGTCGTCGATCGCTGCCTGCAGGCGAGTCCAGCATCCTGGATATTCATAGCGCAAATAGATGTATGCGGTCGAGGCTCTCGTTGCATAACAGCTGAGCATCAGACCTTCCAACACCTGATGAGGATCCTGTTCCATGAGGATCCGGTTGTTGAATGTGCCTGGCTCACTCTCATCTGCATTGAGACAAAAATAGATCGGACCCGGGTGGTCCTGAGGAAGAAACGTCCATTTTAGCCCCGTGGGAAAACCGGCTCCGCCGCGACCGCGCAAACCACTTTGCTTGACGGTCTGCGTCAGCTCCTCCGGTGTCTGGTCACGGAGCGCTCGTTTCCACGACTCGTATCCACCGCGCAACTCGTAAGCACGCAACGTATAACCGTCTGGATCTTCAACGTGAGCTAGTAATACAGGATCAAAGTCCGTCACCCGTGATACACCTCAAAAAAAGCACGCTCTACGAGAAACGACAGCGCTACTCGAGAGACTCCACGAATTGCTCAATCGACTCCTTCGTCAAACACCGATGCAGTTTTTCACCCGCAAGCATGCACGGCGCAAAATCGCAGGCCCCGAGGCACTCCGCAAACTCAACGGTCAGCCTACCATCTTCGGTCGTTTGTCCCGGTTGGATGCCCGCCTGATCACAAAGGTGCCCCAGCACTTCAGCGGCACCACGCAAATGACAACTAATCGAGCGACAAACCCAGGCGCGCATCCGGCCGTGCGGTCTGCCCTGGGAAAANAAACCGTAAAACGTCAACGTATCCTGGACCTGAGCCGGCGCGAGCTCTAACAACTCGGCAATTTCGACAACCGCGTCCAAGGGGACCTGTCTCAACTCCCGGTGCACCAGGTGCAAGGCCGGCAATGTAACCGCTTGCCGCGAGGGATATCGAGGAAACANCGCCTTGATCTCAGCGACCATTTCCTCNGTTAAGACANGATCCATTCCGTTNANCTTTCAATGCCAGTGGAAACGTAGTTGTCCTTGCCGCCTCGAATCTCACCATCAATTGACCGACCGCGGTTGTGTGTAATTCGGCTAACGGTCCAGTTCTGCTGCGATGATGTTCAAGCTACCGAGTACCGCAACCACATCACTCAATGTATGGCCGCGAATCAAATACGGAAACATTGCAAAGTGTATGTATGACGGAGGGCGACACCGCGCGCGATAAGCAACATTGCTGCCATCGCCGACAAGGTAAAACCCCAGTTCTCCATTGGGCGCCTCGATTGCCGCGTAGCTCTCTTCGCTAGGAACTTCAAACCCACGGTTGCTCATCGTGAGTTCAAAATGTGTAATCGTACCCTCGATCGTCTGGAATACCTGTTCCTTTGTAGGCAACACAGCGCGGTCTTCGGGTCCGATATCGATCGGACCNGATGGCAAATGATCGAGCGCTTGTCGCACGATCGACAAACTCTGCTGTATTTCTGCCATCCGCACGTAGTAACGTGCAAAACAATCGCCGGCCTGCGCGCAACACACCTTGAAATCAAATTCATCGTATGCCAAGTACGGTTCGTCTTTTCTCAAGTCCCGAGTCACGCCACTCGCTCGAGCTACCGGACCGGTTGCACAGTAGCGAATCGCCTCGTCCCGAGAGAGCACTCCGACCCCCTTCATNCGATCGATGAAAATACGATTTCGATTCAGCAGACGCTGCATATCGTCAATCGTCTTGGGAGCCTCTTCCAAGAATGCCCGAATNTCCTCGATCACCAATGGCGTGATGTCGTGCATCATGCCACCGACGCGGGTGTAACTAGTGGTAAACCGCGCGCCACAAAGCGTCTCGAAGATGTCGTAGATCTTCTCGCGCATATAAAACGCATAGAGGAAAAACGTAAACGCACCTACATCTAGTCCCATGGCTCCGGTCGAAAGTAGATGGTCACTGATGCGTGACAGTTCGGCGATCATCACACGCACATACTTGCAACGCGGCGTGATTTCGATTCCCGCAAGTGTCTCGACCGCATGGTGCCAGGCCACATTGTTGGCCATCGGTGAAATGTAATTCATCCGGTCGGTTACCGTGACATACTGGTTAAAGTCCAGATGTTCACCGATTTTCTCGAATCCCGAATGGAGAAATCCAATGTCGGGAATTGCGTCAACAACGCGTTCGCCATCAAGCTTGAGCACGATCCGCAACGTCGTATGTGTCGCCGGATGCTGTGGTCCAAAATTCAAGGTCCACAGATAGTCCTGTTCCGTGGCATTCTCGACATCGACGGATTCCATTGAAGATGTCATATCTGCATTAAGCCTGACTGCGGGTAATTACCGGAAAATTATGGCGCTCGCCGCGGCCCTGTAGCGGATAGTCCTTACGTAACGGGTGAGCTGTAAACGCCTCGGGCATTAGAATCCGGCGCAGATCAGGGTGGTTGTCGAACCTCACACCAAACATGTCCCACACCTCGCGCTCCAACCAATTCGCACCTTCCCAGAATGAGACCAAAGACGGNATCACCAGGTCGTCTTCATCCAACATAACGCGAACCGTCAAACGCTCGCTGGTGTCTAAATTGGCCAACAGGTAGACCATACCAAAACGCTGTCGCGCTTCGCGGTAGACCTGGTAGTCGACACATGTAATGTCNACAAGACAAGCAAAAGACTGTTCAGTACGTAACCACTGGATCAGATCCAAGAATGCGTCACGTGCAACTACGACTCGCGTCTGACCCCGAAAATCGGTCAGCTGCAAGCCCTCGAAGCAGGCCTGCATAGCGCTTAACACCTCAGCTCGAGTCATCAGCTTCTATAGTCCCTGCTGCAACGTGTTCGCGCGGGNAGTTGGNGAACCCGNGTTCGTCTGTCCCAAGATCGGCAGCTCCAACAGCGCCCGTTTCGGCTGCTGTCGAGATTGCGTGTCGAACTCTCTTCCCGACAGTGTTCCCTCGCGNTGGATCTTGTCCTGCAAGTCCATAATCGCCTGAATCAACTGCTCGGGACGCGGCGGACAACCGGGAACGTACATGTCAACCGGGATAAAGCGATCGATTCCCTGGACGACAGCGTAGGTATCGAACACACCACCGGACGAGGCGCATGCACCCATCGAAATGCACCATTTAGGCTCAGGCATTTGCTGCCAGATCCGTTGTAGAACTGGGAGCATCTTCATGACCACCCGACCTGCAACAATCATCACATCACATTGTCGGGGACTAAAGCGAAACACCTCAGCACCAAACCGCGCTAGGTCGTGACGACTCGCCCCGGTGGCCATCAACTCGATTCCACAGCAAGCGGTTGCGAACGGCATCGGCCATAGGCTGTTCTTGCGGCACCAGTTGGCCAATGCGTCAAGCCGGCTGACCACAACGTTTTCCGGGGTCGTTACCGCCAATGGAAAACTCCCTTTCGCCATGCGTATACGAAACCCACCGCCAGCAGGGCGACAAAGACCATTACTTCTGCGAAGATCAACGGCAGTTGCGAGGGTTCGACAACCGCGGGCAGCCCGTGTTCGTAGTCTTTTCTGGCGACGGCCCACGGGTACAGAAACAACAATTCAACATCAAACAACAGAAACGCAATCGCCACCAAATGGAAACGTACGTCAAACCGGCGCCAAGCGCCATGCGCGGGGTCCATGCCACTCTCATACGGCATTCGTTTGACGGCACTGGTCCGACGGGGTCCCAATAACCTGCCTGCAACCAGCATTCCGACGGCTGTGGCAAAGGCGCAGACAAAGAACAACATTATTGGAATGGCTTGGATCATTCACAGCACCGGTCACTATATCGTGAATAATATCACAATGTAGCGGCAAAAAAAACGAANCCTCGTCTGTACCGACTAGAACGCTACCAGCCGCTAATTTGCTCTCAAACCAAAAACCCGACACCCTCGACGACCACCCGCCGAAACAAATGGCTCGACACGAAGCGGGAGCCGCCCGATCCCGAGGTTCCATGCCCATGGTCCTACGTAGGGGATCCCCGAGGCTCGGGTTATATTCTGTCCCAATCCGTCGAGAACGCAATACCCTGACAGCGAGCAATCTGTAAGGCCTCAATCCTATCGGTTGAGCAACGGGTGAACAGATGTCACCGCTCACTCCTCGGTCCGCGCAGGCACGCCGACGGCCGGTTCCGATTCACTCGCCCAAAACCGCCAAGGATTCCCGAGAAATCGACGGTTGCGCCATCAGCTCACATTAGCCAACGAGCCCCACCATGCCACTCGAAGTAGTCTCTATTCTGCGCGAACTGGTTCGTCGACCGAGTATCAACCCAATGTCAAGAGATGCTCCGCAAGGAACTCTATTCGAACAGCCAGTGACCGATTACCTGAACGAGGTGTTTCAGACGCTGAACGTAACCCCCTATCGCCAACAAGTCGCCGACCACCGTGTCAATCTGGTCGCGCGACTAGACGGGTCCCCGGCGCCTAGCGAGGGAGGCAAGATACTCGTTCTTGAGGCTCACCAGGATACCGTCCCGGTCACTGGCATGACGATCGATCCATTTGCCGCGGAAGTCCGTGCGGGCCGGCTCTGGGGACGCGGAGCGTGCGATGTAAAATCTGGAATCGCCTGCATCCTAACGGTCTTGTCGCGTCTGGCAGCAGAACGCCCTGACCCACGGCCAACCGTTCTCGTGGCATGTACCGTGGATGAGGAGTTTGGCGTCACTGGCGCACGCGCGTTTCCCGATATGTGGATGGATCCAGAACAGCTAGATCTTCCGCGCGTTCCCGATGCGATCATCGTCTCGGAGCCGACTGAGTTGGACGTCGTCGTCGCGCACAAGGGCTCGCTGCGCTGGAAATGCCATACGCACGGCCGAGCCGCTCACAGCTCGCGGCCCTCCGAGGGCGAAAACGCGATCTACCGCATGTCGAGAGTCATCAACGCGACCGAGCGATACGCCGCAACGATGATCCACCAACTGGCGTCACACCCTCTGGTCGGTGTGCCCACGCTCAGCCTAGGCCGTATCCAAGGCGGAATGAGTGTCAACGTCGTACCCGATCAATGTACGATCGAGATCGATCGTCGGATTGTCCCAGGCGAAGACTGGCAAGTCGCGTGGGAGCACTTTAAACGGTTCCTGAACGAAACCGTACCCGACGTGGCAGTGACTCACGAAGAACCCTATACCACGACTCCGGGCATGTCTGATCGGATTAACGGTGACCTCGCCAAGAGACTGTCCAAGGTGATTCAGCAGCATGGGCACCCGGGGCACTGCGTCGGCGTTACGTACGGCACCAATGCGTGGGCGTATACGTCGCGGGAAGCGCCGACGGTTGTGTTTGGCCCCGGTTCCATCCAACAGGCGCACACCGTCGATGAATGGATCGAAATCGATCAACTGGAACAAGCGACCGATATTCTGTACGCCTTCGCGCGCAGCTTCGTTCACGACTGAACGTCGAGCCGTCGATCGACAAGTTCCCTACGAACGAGACGTTCCATCATCCGTCGCGTGGATCAGACCGCAGGAGCAGGGCCGGCAAACCGACCGTACGCTGCCCGCTCGATAGCGTCCTAGTGTGCGCGATCCCGGGGAATCTTTACGGGAATCGACCATCTCAGACGATCCTAAAACACGTCCAGGATGAAATGATGGCCCGAGTGGTAGCGTCGACCGGCTGGGTAATAGTTGTGCCAGCGTCGGTTGTAAACCGGGACTCTCATTTCCTGGGGATACCGGTGGTACAGATCGGGCGCGCTGCGGAAGTACTCGCTACCCCAGAAGTTCTGAGGATAGAACACGTAAGGGTAGTGGTAGAAGCGTTCCCAGTCACGGATGCTGTGGGTACCACCCCAAGTACGCCCAAAGGCTCGCTGCTGGGCCTCTGCGCGGTCCTCAGCAGCTACCAAACATGCAACGGAGACGATCGCAAATGCGAGCAGCTTACGGCAAGTCATCAAAACATCCCTCCAGGGAGTCGCTGATCTAGTCAGGGTCATGCCCGCCCAAAAGGTGCGGGACGGACGCGGGCCTACACTTTGGCATCGGCGACCCATAGGACCCGCGATAAGGGAAAATCCGGCAAGATCTACAAAACAGGAAAAGGCCGAATCGCGAACCACCAGAAAAGAACTCGGAGTGGTCTAGAACAAGCCGATTTTTCAACTCTCGCGCCAGAGCATCTTGCCTTCCGCTATTTCCCGTTCCCATTCGTCCATCAGCGGCCAATCGACGGCGCAGGTGCCAAAATCGGCCATATGCAAATACTTCTCTAATCGGGAAATTGTCGTGTTCAGAAGCGCATCGTCCTTACAAAAAATCGGTCCGTGGCTCGGCAACAGCCACCGGACGTCGCTATCGCGGATCCGTCGCAATGAATCAAGAAATGCAACTAAATCACTTCCATGGTGGGCATCGATCGCACCAACACAGCCGTCGCGATAGATATTGTCTCCGCTGAAGAGCAGGTCACCCATTCGGAAAGAAAGTTGGCTGTCGGTATGTCCCGGTGTAAGCCATACATCGAGATTGATGTTCCCCACCGAGAGTTGGTCCCCCTCATCCACCAAATGCTCCACCTCGACGGGCGGCATTTCGAGGTGAATCCCCTGGGCTGCGATTTCAGCAAACGTCTGCAACTTGTCCCCGTTGGCAAGCACCGAGGCCGCCCGCGGATGGGCCGTTACCGTTGTCTTCAACAACTGCTTTGCCTTTGCGAGTCCCTGGATGTGATCTACGTCGGCATGTGTCGCCACCAGTGTCTTGCAGCGCGACAACGGAAAGTCCAGCTGTCGAATCAGCTCAATGATCTCATCGACCGTTTCTTCGTAGCCGATGTCGATCAGCATCCACTCCTGCTGGTCAAACAGCAAGTAAACATTGCAACCCAAGACCTGCCCAGCCTGCACATTGATTTCAATGACGTTGGGAAACACGAGCTTCCGTTCGATCATCAGTCACCGCCTATAATAAATAGCACATCGGCTAGCCGGTTCTCGGTCCACGTAATGTCGACCGCGTCTGGATCGGATTGTAGAAAGGGGCCTTACTTCGATCAAGCGACGCATAGTCTGCGGGCTACTCAACCTGCGAATTGCGTATTCGTCTCACAGCGACCGAGACCGTCACTATTTTGCAGCCGCGACAACGGACTCCAACCCCTCGCGGAACGACGGGTACTGCAGAGTGATCTGCAGACGATCCAACATTCTTCGATTGGCAACGCGTTTGTCAGACAATGCTCGTGCCGCCACATGCGCAGTGCCCTGGGGAGGCGTAAAACACGGTACCGGCGCATCCAGTAGTTTCGCCAAGTACGCAAAATAATCTCGTCGAAGAACTGGGTTTCCATCTCCCACCAAGATCAGATCGGGTGGTACCAGGTTCCTTTCTGCCAACAGTACCGTGCTTACCGCATCGTCACGATAAATCAGGTTCAGATAACCGCACTCGGGAGTCGCAATCGACCGTCCATTTTGGATGTCCGCCATCCTCGGCACACGACCAGGACCATAGATTCCACACATCCGCAGGATGATCGATCGATCGCCCAAGCTGTGTTGTCGGAGAAATTGCTCCGCCTCCAAACAAGCCACCCCACCCTCACGAGTCGGATGGCAAGGAGAGTTCTCGTCGACCCAGGACCCGTCGTTTTGTCCGTAAACTCCGGTAGAACTGACATAAACGAAACGGGTGATTGTTCTTGGCAACGCAGCCAACAGGTATTTCAATCCGTCCACATAAATCGTCTTGATCGGCAAACCAGAGCGGCGGTCATAGCCTAGAGCGCACAATACATGCTCTACGTTGGGTAGCTCGGTCAGCGTTTCCGGACGCGTTACATCACCCAAAATCGGGAACATCCCCTGGGCTGAAAAGCGGCTGGCGTGGTCGGCCGATCGCGTCAACACGTGGACTCGATGTCCGGCGCGCAACCAATGTTCGGCAATCGGTTCACCGAGGTAGCCACATCCGACCACCAGCTTATCCATGGCATCTCCCGCAAAATGACCGCTTCCTGAGCGCACCCTCGGACGGTTGAATCACGTCAGCAGGGGATGGGACAATCGTCACAAGCTAGATTTCCAGACTTATCAAGGCCCACAAGGCGCTTGCCGCAGGGAATACAGTATGATGGATAAAGTCGCCATTCGATCACCCCCCTTTGAACAAAATGACCGTATCCTTTTCTTTCACCGATCAGGCAACTCGCTTGCCCTCGTGCGCAGCTGGTGGGTGCTTGAAACAACTGCAGCGCCACGCGGTCGTCTGGGTTGTGATTCTGACCGCCACGTTGGCGATCGCGGCGGCTCCCCCCACTGCGTCAGAGATTCCGGTTGATCAAATCTTCTCTGGAGGGATCCCACGCAACGTTGTCGAGTTGCATGCTATGCAACGCCGGCAGCAGGAACTCGCTGGTCAGTTAAGAAAGTATGCCGTTGCAGTTCGGATCGGTCCGGCCCAAGGAAGTGGCGTGTTAGTTTCCAATGATGGTTATGTCCTGACGGCCGCACACGTTGCTGGCCAACCTGGACGATCTGTCTTGGCTTTCCTGGCTGACGGCCGCTCCGTTCGCGGACGAACCTTAGGTCTCAATCGATCAATGGACGCCGGGCTAGTCAAACTCGATCCACCGAACGATGCGAGCGCTGATTTCAAATGGCCACACGCGAAGATGGGCGGCAGCCAGGAAGTCAGACCGGGACAATGGGTGATGGCCTTGGGACACCCCGGAGGCTATGACGCTGACCGGCCTGCTGTGGTCCGCATCGGACGAGTGCTCAGCGTACGAGACAACCACCTCAAGACCGATTGCAAGCTCGTCGGCGGCGACTCAGGTGGCCCGCTTTTTGACATGCATGGAAACGTCGTTGGAATTCACAGTCGCATCGGAAACTCACTCGCCAACAATATGCACGCCCCGGTTGGCGCCTATCAATCGGCATGGGACCGGTTGTTGGCCGGTGAAGCCTGGGGCCGTCTACCCGGGACCCGGCCATTCATCGGAGTCGTGGGGGACCCTAATTCACCGCGGGCCCTCATCGTTCGTGTCGTTCCTGGCGGGGCCGCAGATCAGGCTGGAGTTCAGGTCGATGACGTGATTGTCGAATTTGAAGGTGCGAATGTGGACGATTTTTCATCACTCCGCCGACTTGTCGCCGCAAAAGACCCGGATGATCGCGTGGTGTTAAAGGTCGAGCGCGACGGACAAACTATCGAATTGGCGATCGTGATTGGAACCGGGGAAGAGTGAACATGCTACACACTCCCTACCAGGACAGCCCTGTTTGCAGGGTATTGAGAGGGCCTACTGCAAAGCCGCTTTGGGCGGCCTTGCTCATCTCATTCGCCGTGTTCACTTTGACCAACGTCGCGGATGCGGTCGAGCCCCAAGTTACCGACGACGCATCATCGGCGCGCGGCAACAGATCTGCGCCCTGGTTGCGCCGTTGGGCCCGCGAACACCAACGCAGCAACCCCGAGGTGCTTGCGGCTTTTAACACCGTCGTTGCGCAGGCTGGACAAAGTACGCTGCTGGTCTACTCGGATGGCCACCAGGTCGCGTATGGAACAATCGTCGACGCAACGGGATTCGTGGTCACCAAGGCCAGCGAAATCTCCGGACGTCCTACATGTCAACTTCCGGATGGACAGCGTCTCTCGGCGCAAGTGGTGGGGATTCACAGCGAATTCGATTTGGCAATGCTCAAAGTTGGGGCGACCGAACTCACTCCCGCTCGGTGGCAGACCGAGACGCCAATACGCTCCGGAAACTGGCTCGCAACTGCTGGAACCGACGCCACGCCTCTAGCGATTGGTATCGTCAGTGTGACGTCGCGACGCATCCCGAGGGCGCGGGCTATCCTGGGAATCCAACTCGATGAATCGGCACCGTCGGCACAGATCACGCATGTGTATTCAGGCAGTGGCGCCGAGGCAGCCGGCCTCAAACAAGGCGACCTGGTCATCGCGCTTAACAAGCAGCCGATTCACTCAGCGCGGGAGTTGATCAACCAACTGCGTGATTTTCGTCCGGGTGATCGTGTCGTCCTTGTAATCCAGAGAGACGACAAAGAACATCAAGCGGTCGCTACCTTACAAGATTCATCGAGTACACCAGCCGAGCAACGCGAAAACAACACCAAGAGTCTGGGCCGCAAGCTAAGCAAACGTCACAGCGGTTTTCCCGAGGCATTCCAACATGACTCGACACTTCGGCCCAGCGAGTGTGGCAGCCCGGTCGTCGACCTGACCGGGCTGGTGATTGGAATCAACATCGCCGTCGCCGACCGAGTCTCGACCTTGGCTCTTCCCGCAGCGGCCATTCTGCCTGTATTGGAAGATCTCAAGTCAGGCAAATACGCACCTACAGACGTCGGAACCGCGGTGGCAATCATCCG
>PADE01000066.1 GCA_002702965.1 Planctomycetaceae bacterium | reverse complement strand
CTTGAGAGGTCGCCGCTGGTCATCCATCACCACATTGACGATGAAATCACACCCGGCGCGGCGCGCGATCCAGGTGTTTTCTTCGTGGACGGGGTTTCCTTCCAGAATGCCACAATCGGCTTTGGGATGTTCTAGGAAATCAGGACCGTGCCAAACTTTCACCGTCTCCAGGGCTGCGATTCCCGGACAAATCAGTTTTCGACCGCCTGAGAATCCGGCCATCAAATGCGGTTCGATCAAGCCCGTTGTGATTTTCAGGTCGGCTTCGAGGTAGCGAGAGTCGATCCAGATCGGCACGCCGCGGGGACTGTCCCCTAAATGGGTGTGCTCTTCGAGGATCTGCCCGTGATGGTCTTCGATGCGGTACTGTGCAGCGATTTCTGGCCCGACCATTTCGACCAGTTCCGCGGGTTTGCTGGGGCGGTGCAGTCCGGTGGCCACGAGAATCAAGACCCGTTCAGACGCGATTCCACAGCGGTGCAGCGTGTCCAGCAGTGGAGGCAGCATAAGCCGATTGGGAACGGGGCGGGTGATATCACAGATAACGATGCAAGCATCGCGTCGCCCGCGCGCCACGATGTCCAGCGGTTGAGACGCGAGGGGATGCTGCAACGCGGATTGCAGTTCGGCAGCGGGATCGGCTAATGGTTCTGCGTCTTTGTACGCGAGCGTGCGGACCACTCGATCATCCGGAAGCTGGACCGCCATGCCATCACGGCCGTATTCAAGATGTACGCGCATAGCCGCTGATACCTTGCCGAGGATGTGCCGAGTCAAGAGGATTCGTTAGACGTCGACCGCCNGTCATGGATCTCGGGATGGTCACACCCGCACGATNCCACCAGGCGACTCNACTTGGTTGGTTGAAATCAGAGTTCGACTCGCTGCGAGGAAGTCAACCTGCGGCGGGAAGCTGCAGAGCGATTCGGGTTGCAATGCATAGCGACGAGTTCACGCACCTCCGTCGGTCGCAGCGGCATCTTGTTCGTCCTCGGCATCGGCTGCTTTGGCCTTTTTCTTTTTCTTTAGAACCAGTTTCTGTACGCGAACCTTGGCCAGGCCAAACACACTTTGGCCTTCAGTCCAACGATCGGAGTCTTTCAATTTTTCAAGACGTTCTACACGCGTCAGTACATTTCGCTGACGGGCCAATCCCGCGCGCACTTTGAGGCTTTTGTCGAGCGTCATCTTGTTGACCTTCCAGCTTGGATCCNGGAGCTGCCCAGTATAGCGCCGAGGGCGTGGGCCTTCAACCGCGGATCCTATCCGTCGATCGATTTGAACGGCCGGAGTTCNCGCACCACCGCGTCGATATGCGCGGGCCGATCGTCCCGATTTGGCGCCATACAACGCATGATCAATCGCGCCAGTTTAGGGTTGATCTTGGGTCGTAAAGCGAAAATGTCCGTCGGTTCGACGGTGTCGTGCGTCATTGCCGCTAGGCCCGACGTCTCCGCACCGGGCCAGGGCATCTCCCCCCCACAGAGATGGAAAGCCGTCACGCCGAAGGAAAAAATGTCGAGACGGGGGTCGGTATCGCGGCGGCGTACCACTTCAGGGGCCATATAGAGCGGCGTCCCGGTCCGATTGCCTGGACGCATGAATTCGGGTTTGGCCGGCAATGTCAGGCCAAAGTCAATCAGCGTGAGCGNCTCACCATTTTCCGAACAGATAAAGTTGCGGGGGCAGACATCACGGTGAATGTATCCCGCGTTATGGACCACACTCAGCGCCTCGGCCATCTGTTGCACGAGTTGAAGTTCATGGCCTACCAGGTGCGGGTCGTGTTGATTTAACATCACGTGCATACCTATGCCTTGCACGTACTGCATGACGATGAAAGGGACGCCCTCTGAAGTCATCCCATATTCGAACGTCTGCACGATTCGCGGGTGCTCGAAGGTCAGAGCAATCTGGCCTTCGGGCGGCTTGTTCAGACCACGGAAACGGTTTTCGAAGAATTCTACTTTCTCGCGAATGCCGACTTTCAAGCCGACGATTTGGTCATTTTCTCGGTCCCGGGCCATGTAGAAGTTGGACATCGTTCCCGAAATTGCTTCTTTGAGAAGTTCGAAGCGCTGGTGGATGTCCAGTTTCCGGTTGGCCTGGAAAACCGTCTGGAGTTTGCGGAAGACGCCCATTGGGAAACGGCTGCGATGATGAGGAGTGGGTAAGCGGCGAGAGTCGACGACAAACGGTATACGGCCGCGTGTCAAGGACAGACAGTATAGCCAATCGAGGGCGTTCGCGGAAAACCTCCGACGCTTGCGAAAATGCAGTCCCCGGTCGCCGACGAAATCGTTGGCCGCCGCCAGCGGGCCGTGGTTCGCCGGCCCGGGGTGAGTCCCTATTTTCCGCAGTAGTCAATCAGCTGAGCGATTTCACTCTTGAGTCTCTGGCGGGCGACGATGCGGTCGACAAAACCGTGTTCCAACAGAAACTCGCTGGTCTGAAAACCTTTCGGTAATTCGATGCGAATCGTGTTCTTGATCGTCCTCGGGCCGGCGAAACCGATCAAAGCTTTGGGTTCGGCCAGGACAAGATCACCAAGCGAGGCAAAACTGGCAGCGACGCCGCCCATGGTCGGGTTGGTCAGCACGGAGATAAACAACCCGCCCAACTGGTCGTACTGCGCCAACGCCGACGAGACTTTGGCCATCTGCATCAGCGACAGGATTCCCTCGTGCATCCGCGCACCACCACCGCTGCCGCTGATGATGATCAAGGGTAGTCGCTCTCGTCCGGCGCGCTCCACCAAGCGGGTCAGGCGTTCTCCCACCACCGAACCCATGCTTCCCATAATAAACGCCGAGTCGGTTACCCCAAAGGCGACCCGGCGGGCGCGGATCATTCCGGATCCAGTGACCGCCGCATCGGACAAGCCGGTGCGCAGCTGTTCCGCCTGCAGTCGGTCGCGGTAACGCTCTTTGCGGTCCATGAATTCGAGTGGGTCGGTAGAGATCAGGGACCGGTCCCACTCTTCGAAGGTACCTTCGTCGAGAACCTGTCGGATTCGTTCCTGGGCGGACACATAGAAGTGATGTTCACATTCGGGACAGANATTCAGCCGTCGTTCGGCTTCCTTGCGAAAGATCACGTTCTGNCAACCGGGGCAGCGTTGCCAGAGACCTTCGGGAACACCTCGCTTCTGCCGCTTCATGGGATCGTCGCCGCGGTCATGGCCGCGTGGGCTCCTTGCGGTGGGCGTGCCCCGGGAGGGCGTGCAGCGGTAGTCGTTGTACGTTGAAACGGGCCTGTCGGCGGATGACGTCCAGATTGGTTGACTGGACCAGAGTTGTCAACCGCATCTGGCCCTCGATGATTCCCCGTGGGGTCTACGACGAGCCCGCGAAGTCCGTTAGTTTTCGCATGACGGCGGTGTAGTCGGGCTCGCCGAAGATGGCCGATCCGACGACGAACAGNTGGCCGCCCGCCGCGCCACATCGGGAGATATTCTCTTGTTTGATGCCGCCGTCGACACCCAACAATAACGTGTCTTGTTGTTTTTGTCGAAGCTGTTGCAGCTTCTCAAGCGCCGATTCCTGAAACGACTGCCCGCCAAATCCTGGCGCAACGCTCATCACCAGCACCAGATCACAGAAGTCGAGGCAGTCCCGCAGCGCCGACACGGGTGTAGCGGGATTGATGGCTAATCCAGCGACCATATCGAGACGCCGAATTTTCTCTAAGATCGCTCGTGGCTGGGGAACCGCCTCCAAGTGAATGGTGAGTAGATCCGCCCCTGCCGCGTGGAAAGCGTCGACATAGCGGGCCGGATNGGAGATCATCAAATGAACGTCGAGGGGCAAATCCGTCAGTCGGCGCAGGCTGGCGACCAAGGGCATTCCGTACGTCAAATTCGGAACAAAATGCCCGTCCATCACGTCCAGGTGAAGCGCGGTGGCGCCGGCGGATTCCAGGCGCCGGACTTCGCTCTGCAAATTCCCGAAATCACATTGCAGCAGCGATGGTAGGACTGCCGGAACGGCATCTCGCAAACGAGCAAGAACGCCGGAACGAGTAGTTTGCTGACCCAAGGTTGTGCACCGAGAGCGGAGTGTTTCAAAAGACAGGCGGAAAATAGCGCGCTGCCGGCCGCGGCGGTGGGTGAAAACCGAACGGCTTACCGGTCGGCGCTAGGGCCAGCCGGATGGTTTCGAGGGACTGGGGCCGAGGCTGGAGGTCGCCGCGACATTGTAACACCGCCTGCGGGGATCGTCAGCGCGTGAAAATGNCCCGCCGCTACCCGGACCGGTTTGCACAGCGGGCGAGATGAAACCCAACTCGCCGAGACGCGCGGTGCGCTAGGGGCGGGAAAGCGGAAATAGCCGTTCCTTGGCGACCGGATCCAAAGCGGCCGCGTACTCACTAATTTCGAAGGCCTCGATCCATTCGATCTCGGCTCCCCGAGACGGTCCGTAAGCCTTGACTAACGGTTCGCGGAACCGATCGGCGCGGGGCCGGATGTGCTGCGCGAACCAATCGGTCAGCCAGGCGAGTTGTTCGGGCGCGTCGGCCGGAACTTCCTCGGGGCATCCTAGGTTGTACGGTAGAAACTCGAACACCTGGGAGCGATGGCAAGCGAGCATTCTGACGATCGTCGCCAGGTACGGTTGAATGTCCAGGACTACGTCTGGTTGCAGTGGGTAGGGGCGTGTAAAGAGATCTGGCATGTAAGCCACCACCGGGTCGCGACCTAGATGTTCAACGTCCGGAACGACGAGCGGGACAGTGACCATGTACGAGGCATCCTGCACGGCTTGACCTACCGCGCGATGGTCAGGGTGGTAGTCATGGATCCGGTGGGTCATGACCAGGTCAGGTTGATAGGAGCGGATTTCTCGGATGATGCGATCTCGCAGTTCGAGTGAGTTGACGAGATTTCCATCGGGGAAGTCCCACGTGACGTAGGGAGTATCGATCACCTTCCCGGCGGCGGCGGCCTCCCGGCGGCGGATTCCGACGAGCGATTCGCGTGTCCGCTGGTGATGACCGGCTCCACCATCGGTGACAGACACCAACCTGACCGGATAACTCAGCGAGCGATAGAGGCTCGCGAGTCCCCCGGCGTGAAACTCGGCGTCGTCAGGATGAGCTCCCAGGATCAGCAGACGGGGTGCGTCTAGTGACATGCCTCGGTATCTCCGGGAAGAAAACGGGATGCCCCGAACGAGGTGGAGAACGATGCCCTTTCAGCATACGGCGCTGGTGGGAGAGCAGCCAGGGCGTTCGGACGATTCAACGTTTTCTGAATGGAGATCGGGCCCGCCGCCTCCGCCACGGGCGCGTACGCCGTCTGGCAGCGTCCTGCGCGAGTTGCGTTCTGCTGGAGATTGACCGAACGAACGCGGTGCCACGGCGAATGAGCCGGCGAGAATGCCGCCTGCAATATGCGTGGTGGCGCAGCGTGTGCGTTGCTCACCGGGCGGGCCGTAATAGCGCAAGCGCAATGATGGCAATGGCGACCGCCGCGTAACTCTGGCCCTTGAGACGTTCCTTTAGAAAACAGACCGCTACCAGCGTGGTGAACAACAAACTCCCCGCGCTAGTGATCGGAAACACGACGTAGCCTGGAAACGCCTCGAGCGATTTGAGAATGAACCAGGTCTGCAGGAGGTTGCTGATTCCCAATCCGGTCCCAAACAGCCACTCGCTCGTGGTTGGCAGTTTGCGTTTCCAGAGCAATAGAGCGAGCGATGCGATGGCGGAACAAAGGAAAGCCGAGACCAGAAAAGTGCGCTGTTCATCGGGCTGACAGACATATTTGAAAACCTCTTGAACGATCCGAGAGCTTCCGGCGATCAGGAAAAAAACGATGATAATCAACGGGCCGGCAACGGGGCGCTTTGCATTGACCAATGGGGAACGGCTCTTGCCGACCAGTACCAGTGCGCCACAGGCGAGCGAGATTCCGACTAGGTGTGCCGCTTCGGGGCGTTCGCCGAAAACGAGTATTCCCCACACGATCGGTAGCAGGATCGATAGCCGCCCTACCACCGCGATGTTCGCGGCTCCCCTCCAACCCATCGCTGCGACCAGAAAGAAGAAGGCTGCAAAATAGCAGATTCCATTCGCGCTGCCGGTCGCGATCGCGTCGAAAGACAGTCCAGGTCGTTCACCCACGCCGCAGCTGGTCAACGCGATCAGCCCCGCAACGATGTAGTTCACAGCGCCCACCATGAGGACGTCGTAACCACGCTGCTGCACCCAGCGTACCCAAAGGATAAACAGAGAACTAAAAGTCGTGTGCAACAGCAGATAGATCATCTAGTGGGGAACGCAACGCGATGCCGTGACGATGTGGCAGCTAGTAATTGGGTGTGGGAGGGCGGAAGTCCTCAAAGTCGATCGAGCGGAACCAGCGAATGGTCGATTGCAATCCTTCTCGCAACGAGATCTCAGGTCGCCAGTTCAAGTGCTGTTGTGCCAGCGTGATATCGGGCTGCCGTTTCTTGGGATCGTCGGCCGGCAGCGGCCGTTGAATGATCTGGGACGAGGTACCCGTCGCCTCCCGCACCTCCTCTGCCAGCTGCCGCATCGAGAATTCCTCAGGGTTTCCGAGATTGATCGGCCCAGTCACTTCGTCTGGAGCGGCCATCATACGAATCATGCCCTCCACGAGATCATCACGATAACAGAACGAGCGAGTCTGGGATCCATCTCCGAAGAGGGTGATGTCGTTGCCCTGCAACGCCTGACGAATAAAATTGGAAACCACTCGCCCGTCAAAGGGGTGCATCCGCGGTCCGTAGGTATTGAAGATCCTCACGACCCGTATGTTGACGCGATGCACGCGATGATAATCTGCGAACAGCGTCTCTGCGGCCCGTTTGCCCTCGTCGTAGCAGGCCCGGGGCCCGATGGGGTTGACGTTTCCGGTGTAAGACTCGGGTTGTGGATGAACGGTCGGGTCACCGTAGACTTCGCTGGTCGAGGCCTGTAGGACCTTGGCTCCGCAACGTTTGGCCATGCCGAGCACGTTGATGGCGCCACTGAGTGATGTCTTTATCGTCTTGATCGGATTGTACTGGTAGTGTCCCGGAGCTGCCGGACAGGCGAGGTTGTAGATCTGATCAACCTCGAGCCAGATCGGGACCGTGACGTCATGGCGAATCAGCTCAAAATTGGATTCTTCGAGCAGGTGCGAGACGTTTGTTTTTTGACTGGTGAAGAAATTGTCCAGGCAGATGACATCGTGTCCCGACTCGACCAGCCGTTCACAGAGGTGCGAGCCGAGAAAGCCAGCACCCCCGGTGACCAGAATTCGTTGAGACGTCTGTGGGGCGGTCACGCAGTGTTCTCCGGGATGGAGGGGGTAATCGCAGGGGTTGCCTGCCCCACCTACGGGCGCGAAAACGGCGGTCGCACCAGGTGGTCTATTGCCCATTATAGCCGACGCCGGGGTCGGCGCGACTTCGCGGCTGGGGCGCGTCCGTACTTGGCATCGTGGCGATTGGTGACCGCCGGGCCCGCTCGGTGGCTTGTCTTGTCCAGATCGTAGCGGCGCCAGGGCGATCAGCGTTTGCCAACCACCAAGGCGCGTAATTCGCTCTCCGTTCCGGAGTTGGCGCGCAACAGAAAAAGGCCATTGGAAAGCGCCGGGAGCGAACGTGTGGTGCCGCGAGCGACGTTGGCTTGTGCGATTTTACGGAACCGACTGGCGTCGGCGACGGCGAGCGTGAGTTGCCCGCGCGTGTTGAGCGTTAGGAGTCGATCTCCGGACAGCATTACGTTGGCGACGCCAAAGCCGGGAACCGACCACCGGACACGGCCACTACGGGCTTCAATACAACGCAATTCACCGTTGTTGAAATCTTCGCGACCGTGCGTCCCATACAGGAATTGTCGATGATGCACACAGGTGGAGTACTGGCTCGACATCGACGTATCGTTGCTCCAGATTTCGGTCGCTGCGCCGTCGGCGATGCGGGACAGCCGCGCGCCGACACCGTAGGCTGCGCTGACGAACAGTTGCCCGTCGAAGATCAGAGGGGTCGCCGCGTTGACCGTCGGCCCACGACGCCCGAAAGGAAACTGGAAGGTGGTTTTTCCCGTGGCGGCAGCGACGCAGATCGTATTGAAGCGTGTGACAAAGACAACGTGGGGTTTACCGTCGAGCACCACGGATGCAGGCGAGGAGTAGCTGGCTCGTTCATCGGTGACTCGCCAGACCGTCTTGCCGGAATCGAGGGCCAACGCCACCAGCCCGGCATCGCTGCGCCCACCGAGATTCACCAACAGTTTGTCACCGGCGACAATCGGTGTGCTGCCGGCTCCAAAGTACCCCTCGTCGCCGCGGTAGTCTCCATACAAGTCTCGGGACCAGATCGGTTTCCCCGCAGCGAGTGTGACACAGTGCATGACGCCGGCGGCCCCGAAGGCGTACACTCGCTGGCGGTGGATTAGAGGTGTACAGCGAGGCCCGGTATCCGGATTGACGCCACCCGCGTAACGCGCCGGAAAGCGCGTCTGCCAGAGCGCCTTTCCGGTGTCGCGGTCGCAACACTGCAGTTGCTCTTGGTCACCGACACGATGAAATACGACGACCCGCTTGCCGGCCACGACCGGGCCGGCAAACCCCTGTCCCAGCGTAATGGACCAGAGCCGTTGTGGCCCGGCTGCCGGCCAGGATTCCAGTAGCCGCTCGCCCTGGGCCTCACCATTGCGTGCCGGGCCGAGGATCTGCGGCCAATCACCTGCCGTCGCTGACGGCAGGCCCATCGTGACCAGCAGCGAACTCAACAGCAGCGATGCGTGGGAGAACGTCATGAATGATCTGCTAACTCTGGGCATGCCGATCCCTTCGAGTGTGGGGAAAAGTCTAACCGAGTATTTTAGCGACCTGTGGGGGTAGCGGCCACATCAAGTCAGGTTGCGTGGCCGCGGTATTCCGGCCAGGATACACAGCTCGGGTCCCGCCGGCGCCGGCCTGCAGGCAGCTTCGATTTTCGGAACAGGTTTGGTCGCTGGGGTCGGCGAGGAACCCAAACCTGTGGGTTCGGGCTGTGTGTGGCCGCCGAGTAACGCAGCCCGTTCTGCACGAGTTGTTCTCAGAAAATGTCGAGCGGTACCGCTTTTTGGTCCGGCCTGGATTGTCGTGGCGCGAGGGCAGATAGCGGTTGGGTTCGGAGGAGCTGCGATCGCGTGGCAAGATGGTTTCGAGTATGGCAAAAGAAGCGGGGTGGTCGGCGGACTGGTTCAAGGTTGGCCGGTAGCGTCGGTGAAGCGACGTTTTTTGGTTTGCTGTTGCTATTGGGCGCAATCGTCCAGGTTTACGTCTTTGTGAGTTATGCCCAGGCGCCATCGGTCATGTTTCTGGAGCCCCCCGTGGGATTCCAATTTTGGTTGATGGTGCTGATTTCCACCTCGTTTCTATTAATCGGTGGCGGCGGGTTGGTATTCGCTGCGCTGCAGACGGGAACTTCAACCGAACGCCGCGCTGTGTTGACCAAGCGAGCCGCCGACCTCGAACTCGGCAATGAGGATCTGCCGCCTCCCGATGATAACCCCGGGGTGCCAGACCATGCGCATCTGACCGACAGCCCTGGTGTCAAGTTGCGGTATCGGTTGCCGGTGATCTCGAACCAGGTATTTACGTTTCTGGCGGCCGCCACCTTCTGCTTGGTCTACAACGCCATTCTGGTGGTATTGCTCGTGGTCCTGATCCGAGCGTGGCTCGTTGGAAATCCGCAGATTCTGTTGGCGGCGTTGGCGCTGTGCTTCATGGCGATCGGATCGTGGTCGATCGCGTTTTTTCTCAAGCAACTGAGAATGCGGGGTGGCATCGGTCCGACAACCGTGGAGATTTCCGACCACCCCTTGCACCCGGGGGACTCCTACGACGTCTATTTGTCGCAAAGTGGCCGCCTGCACCTACAGCGATTGGAGATGCTCTTGGTCTGTGAAGAAGAAGCGACTTTCCGACAGGGGACGGATGTGCGCACCGATCGCCGGGTCGTTTTTCAGCAGTCGGTCTGTGCTTGCGGGGACTGCCAAATTCTCCGCGATCAGCCGTATGAAGATCGGGGCCGACTGCAGATCCCCAGCAGGACCATGCATTCGTTTCAGGGACAACACAACGTGATTCAATGGAAACTGGTGGTACGTGGCCAAGGGGTGACCTGGAGGACGTTTGAGCGTGGATTCCCAATCGTGATATCGCCGCCTGTGGGCAAATGAACGCGAGATGTTAGACCCGCTGATCAGCATTCGACTCACCGACCAGGGCCGACGTTTCCTTCCCGGTCAGGAACTTCAGTGCGAATACCAGGTGGATGCCGTGGAGAAAACCGACTTGCGCGCGGTCGAGGCCTCGGTGATGTGGTATACCGAAGGGAAAGGTGATGAAGATCTCGGAATCCACTATTTTGAACGCCGCGTCGCGGCGGATCGCGCGGCGGGGGATTTACGGCCGCTGCGACAATTCTGCACCACCTTGCCCAGGACTCCCTTGAGCTACTCCGGGGTGATTGTGAAAATCCGCTGGTGCGTGCGGGTGCGGATTTTCCTGGGGCGCGGTAGAGAGTCGTTCTTGGAGGTGCCGTTCCAACTCGGTGACGCGCCCCACATGCGCGAAGTCGAGGATCCGGAATGACGCGTGGGAATCGACGAGACCGCCCCCTGGCAACGACCTGTTGTCAGCCGACGGCGAGCCAACGCGGCCCCGGTGATGGCCGCACGTGGCGCCACCGCAGCCCCCGTCGGTCCGACAGCAACCCGTTTTCGGTGCGGTGGATGGACCCCGGCAAGGTTCCCTTCGTACCACTACCTGGTGTCCGGTTGGAGACGCTGCTGGACCAACTTGCACGCAACCGGGGCTGGGGGCAGATCGTGGGCCCACACGGCTCGGGGAAAACAACCCTTATCAATCAGCTGGGATACCAACTCGCAAGTCAGCCCCTGCCGGTGGTGAAAATCGTCCTGGACGGCCGACGTCTGCGAGGTGGTTTTGCTCAAGCGATCCGCGCAGCGTGGAACACCGGTGCCCAGATTCTCGTTGACGGGTTCGAACAGTGGCCCGCGGCTGCCAGGTGGGGGTTGCGGGCCGTCTGTCGTCGCCGGGGCTGTGGATTGCTCGTTACGGCCCATCGGGATATGGGCCTACCATTGCTGGCCGAGACCAAGCCCTCACTGGTGTTGACCCACTCGATCGTTCAGAAGCTGCTGGAGCGCTATCCCGCAGGTTTGATTTCGAGGGAGGACGTGCGTGGATGTTTTCGACAGCAGCGCGGCAATCTGCGCGAGACGTTGTTTGCGCTTTACGACCTTTTCGAACGCCGCCGACCCGACCGTGATGGTGCCAGCGCGGTCGTGAGTGAAATCGCGGCTTGCGGGTAACCGTTTGACCCACATCGCGGTTGATTTCGACACGGTGGTGCGTCGCTGTGTCAGCCGCTTTCGCGGGGCCGCAAGTTTCTCCTAATCGATGCGACCGATCGATTTTTCCAGCATCGTGACCCGTTGTGCGGGCAAAGACTACCGTCGGCGTGGCGCTTGAACTAGGATCCATGAGGTGGCTCTGCGCCGACGTAACCCCCGGTCTTCTTTGCGGTTGGGCATACCATGAGAAAAGTCGCGCTGTTTTCCCTCGCGATGGTGTTGGGGAACCTGTCAGCAACCCGTGCGGACGCGTGCCGGCTCTGGGATTGGATCCGCGGTCAACGCTCGGGTCAGTCTGCGGCAGCGAGTCTGCTTGCCCCCGCGACCGGCGTCGGCTATTCCGCTCTGCGACCCTATACGGTGCAGCGTGTATTGGTTGGCTANGCGCCACGCACCACCTACCAGACGACTTGGGTCGCAGCGCCGGTGACCTACTACCGACCACTGACCACGATGGACCCTACCCGATCGACGCTGACCACGGCGCTGCAGCCCTGCACGGGCTATCAATGGCGGCAGCAGCGCGTCCCGGTGACCAGTTATCGCCCGATCTATTCGACGGTGGCAGTACCCACCCGCGCCCCGACCGTGCCTTTGGNCGGACAACCGAGTGCCGCGTTCCCGNGCTTGGCCCCGCCGCTGACAAGGGCGCCGGAAGGGCTGCAGGTGACTCCGTATGGACCGACGTATCCAACGCCCGCCCTAACCGCACCGGCAGTCACCGCGCCCGCTATTGCGCCCCGCGCCGCGGATACCGCACCGGCGCTCGACGCTGGCCCGCTGCCCAAACAGCGAGTCCAGCCCGAACCAGCCGATGCCAATCGCGGAGCGCGTCTCGAGCCGCCCCACAACGCGAGAATACGCCCCTTTGGTGGTCGGGCCACGGACTTGCGTCCCATTCCAAATCCGAGTCGTCAGGCGGCTCCAGAGGGCACCTACCTGCGACCGGCGTGGTCTTCTCCACCGGCGCGAAGAGTGACCTGGATCCGCGCACCGAACGACCGCTCTGTACCCATTGCATGGAACCGGTCGGTGCTGGCAAACACGAGTTTTCAGGTTCCCGTCGGATTGCCGGCCCCGGTAGTGAAGAGGCCGCGGGCGGACGAAACGGGATGGCACAGCGCGCCGTCGACAGCGCGAAGATGAACGCCCCACGTCTGTAGACCGTAAGCGGCCTCGCATGGGGCGCAAGCGAGATTGTGGCAGCACGCGTGGCGGAAACGGGCGCACTCGCAGCGTGCGCTTAACGTTGGTAAATCGGCAAATACCCCTGATCCAACTGCATCATGATCAGGTTGCAGGCCGTAACGTAGATGGGACCAATGTTACCGGTCCAACTCCCGTTCCCATTTTGTTCGCGGAGAATTTTCTTGAACAGATTGTCGCGAAACGGCGACCATTCGCCGCCACCCTGGCGGTAGACCACCTGCGAGTAGTAGAGGTAGGTGTAGTGCCAGTGCCCAAAGGACCGTGAAGTACCGGTCTTGATATTATGCAACGTCTTTTTACAGTAAGCGTACATCTGTTTCTGATGCTGGCTATCGTAGTCTCCGGCATTGTACAGCGACGCCAACGCAGCGGCGGTGATCGCGGGGCGGGAGCTGCCGCGATTGCGTGAACTGTAGGAGATGCCCCCATCTTTGTTCTTGCATCGATAGATGTAGTTCTTGGCCTGGTCGATGGCGTCAACGGGCACCGCGATACCTGCGTTGCGACACCCTCGCAACCCTTGTACCTGTGTAATCGTGGTTGATCCTTCGTCGAAGTTGTTGCCATCTTTCGCGCTGACGTAACCCCAACCGCCTGATTTTGTCTGCGCTCGTACGCTGAATTCGACCGCGCGTGTGAGCACATCAACCAATTCACTGCGGCGGTCACGATCCTCCTCCTCGCCGAGCACTTGTGAAAGGAAGAGCATCGAAAACCCGTGGCCGTAGGTATAGCGGTTGTCGGTTAGCGGATCGCCGATCAGCCCGTTCGGACGGGCTTTCTTTTGTACGAGAAAGTCGACCGCGCGGCGGATATGACGGGCGAACGGCCCCTGCGTTGTTGTCGCACCGGCGCAGATCAACGCGGTGGCACCCAGGGCGGTCATCGCGGTAGGGTAGGGACCCGGATTGCCGGATGTCCAATGGCCCAGATTGGACTGTGTTTGCGCGACCCACGTTAGACCCTTGTCGATTGCTCTGGTCCACGCGGGGTCTCGTTTGGCGGCTACCGCATTGGCCATCCAGGGGGCGCGGGACAGCCCAGTTGTCAGACCGGCGGCGGTTGCCAGCGCTGCGCGGCGGTCGATGTTGCACGGAGCGGCGTGCGCTGTGTCCGGCGCACCGTCTATCCGACTTGCGTCGCTTAGTGCTCGTCGGTTGGGCACGTTGTACTCCCTGTCTACTGCTTGCTCTCGCCGCGAGCGGCGGCATCGAAAGATAGAACACAGACACTTCAGTCGCCGCAGAAAATCACAGTTTCGGCAGCGGTTTGGGATTGGCTACCTGAATGTACGGAGGATCGTAGTCGGGTACCAGATCGATTCCGAATCCGCGTGCCAGTTCTTGCCGAGCGCGTTCCGCCCAAGGCGTTCCGGGATGGGACTGGAGTACCTGTTTGAACAACGTGGTGGATCGTTCGATATACGGTTTGCTGACGTCGGAACGGACTTTGTTGTTGGTCGTGATGTTCCAGTCAACGAGTCGCAGATTCGGCGGTCGGGTCAACGAAGCCGTCTTNGGGGCCTTGATGAAATCTTCGAGCGCCACACCGTACTCGTACATTCGCGCCTGGTAGGCGACCACCTGCGCGAGAATCAGATCATAGTTCGCTTGCCAGCGCGGTTCCGGTTCCTGTTCCCGCAACAGTTTACCGGACTCGAGCATCTTCTGCGCCGCGCCCAAGTAGTTGATATAGGTTGCCGCCTTGACCTGTGCCGCCCGCGCCGTCGGCAGAAATTGGGCCCCCGCGAGTGGGAAGTCGACTCGCATGTTGACCTGCGGCACCTTCGCCGGGTCGAGGTCATTGACGACTTTCCAAATCAACGATCGTAGCGGGAATTTGTTTCGATCCGCGACCACAGACAGCCGCGCCCGCAAGTCGGGCCGATAAGGGCGCATCGTGTCCAGCGTGTAACGTCGTTTGCCGGCCTGGCCCCCTACTAGATTGGTCTCAATACTAGGCAGCAGAAAGAAAATACCACCCGATTCTCGGGACAGGCGCGCCTGGTCGTAGGGACCAAATCCGCTGGAGAACGCATCGTGGCGACGGTGGAATCCGTTGGTTT
This sequence comes from Planctomycetaceae bacterium, assembly GCA_002702965.1. Lineage (GTDB taxonomy): Bacteria > Planctomycetota > Planctomycetia > Pirellulales > Pirellulaceae > UBA9264. Next base: position 22,045 of record PADE01000066.1, on the reverse strand, counting down.
GCAGTTGTTCAACAAACGCAGATTCTGGGCCGCGGTCGACGCGCAACCAATGGGTCCGCTTGGTTTGCGGGTGCCGGTAGCGAATATGCGCCCAGGGGTAGCCAAAGACGGCTTCACGCCCCAGCGTATAGACGCGACAGCGGGCGGCACGGGCCTCGGCGATGGCGCGTTCCAGTAGGGCGAAATTGCTTTTTGGATCGCCGCTTTCATCGCTGACCAAAACCAGAATCATCTGTCGGCGCCGCGCGACCGCGCGGTGCAGCGCGATTGCCTGGCCGACTGCGGCACACATATTCTCGGTGCCGGAGGGATCGACGGGAACCAGATCAATCGCATCGCGAATTTCCGCGCGGTTGCTAGTTGGCCGGGGTCGGTTGTCCGCGGAAGTGTGAACCTGAAAATTTGCCCCAAAGCTGGTCACCGATGTAAGCAGGTGACTGCCGCTGGTCTGATCTACCAACCCCAATTCGGCGTAGACTTTGCTGATCCGGTCCCGAATTTCGCGCTGGTCATCTTTCATGCTTTGCGATTGGTCAAAACACCAAATGATCAGCACATTTCCGCGTTCGAGCATCCACAGGATTTCCTGGGTGATCTGATCCATGGCCTGTTGATAATTGTCGACGATCATCCGTGGATCGCCGAGGATGCCCTCGGGCAGCGCCTCAAAAGCGCGATTCACGGCGGGCAGGCCCAGCGAGGGAGGTTCGACTTTCACCTGGGGCGAGTTGAATTCCTCAAGCAACTGCTGATCGAGTTGTGGGGCGCGATCGGAGCCGGCGGCTGACCCGACCTGGAGGGCAGCGGCCGATGCGGTGTCAAAGACCGCCTGGGTCACTTCCGTGGCAGGCTGCAGGTTCTGCTCTAACTCGACTTCAATCGGCACGTCGTCCGGTTGTTCCTCGATCGAGGGGGACAACAGGGCAATCACCTCTTCTTGGATTTCGCTGTGGAACGTACACAGTCCCAGGATCAATAGGCCGGCCAAGTGAAAGACGGTGGAAAAGACAAACGAGCCGCCGCGATAAACCAACGCGCGCAAGCCACTGTGCCCGATCTCGATCAGTACTTCGTCCTCCGGTGGCGTCTTGGCGTCGCCCGCGGCCGTCGCGTCGGTCGGTCGGGTTGGGCTTTCATCTACCATGTCGAACTCCAACGCATCACGATGGGGATGCAGACCGAATTCGAACGCGGTTTCTACGCACCACCAACAGACCATCGATTATATCGGATAATCGGGGTGCCGCGGAGTCTGAAGCAATGCGACAGGCCGGTTTTGGCGTCGCGCGGCGAGGTGGTCTACGACCACTTCGTCGAGATGCGGACCATCCCTGTAGTCCGGGGCCGACCGGAAACCGCATCATCTACTGCGCCGTGGCCCCTACGGGTTGGTGAATTGGACCGGTCCAGGGCGCGTTTGTGCGGTTGTGGGCGGGCCGGCGATTTCCGCGCCTTGGCGGCGACCCGCGTCGAGTGGATTGGTCAGGTCCGCTGCCGGGGGCACTCCCCCCTCGGCGGACTGGACCAAATGGACCGTCCGCGTCGGAAACGCGAAGGAAACACCGAGCTTGCCGGCGAGGCAAAAAATGTCCTGCAGGAGGCGGTGTTTTTCACGTAGTTCCGTCGCCCAGTCGGGGGTTTCGACGAAACAGTACAAGAGGATATTCAATGCGTTGTCGCCAAAGCCATTGAAGTAGACGTGATAGTAGTCCTTCCGGGTATAGGGGTGTCGACGGATCAATTCGCGGATCCCCTCGCAGAACGCTTCCAGTTGTTCAGGCGTCGAATCGTACTGGATTCCGAGCGTCTCCCGAAAACGACGGAACCGGCGCCGCCCCATATTGTCGACGATGGCTGTGGTCAACCGGCTGTTGGGTAATGTGATCACCGAGTTATAGAAAGTTCGCAGACGCGTACTGCGGAAACCGACGCTCTCCACCGAACCCTCGACATCCTCGGCGATGATCCAGTCACCAATTTCAAAGGGGCGGTCTGCCAACACGGTGAGAGATCCAAAAAAGTTCCCGATGGTGTCTTTGGCAGCGAATGCCAGCGCCAGGCCACCGATGCCGAGTCCCCCCATCAAGCCCCACAGATCGAGTTCGAACATATGGGAAAACAGGATCAGGCCCGCACATAGTGCAAAGGCCTTGAGTGATTTGGCGACCAGCTGCACGAGTAGGTCGTCGAAGCGGGTGTCGGTAGCGGCCGCTCGGCGGGCGAGGAACACCGCGAGCAAGTCGGTTAGGCGAAACGCTGTCCAGGTAGCCGAGACGACGGTCAGCGTCTTTACGCCGTATCCAAAAATCGAGTGAATGAGGGGATTGAGATCGATCAGCCAGATGCCGCCATACCAAACGAGCGCTTGCGCGAGCAATCCAATCGGACGCCAGACTTGGCGTTCTGCCTGGTGTTGCTCCCCGTTACGCATGAAACGAAACCAGGCGGCCGTCAGGTGGCGGAGCACGAGACGTACCAGTGCGTCCGCGACAAATCCGAGGAAGACCAAAATGCCGAGACAGATCCACTGATAGTCCTTCAGAATCAGAGTCTTGCTCTGGAGGTTGGGGAACAGATCACTCAGGCGGAGCGCCAGATCGGTCGATTGACGAACCTCGCTCTGCGCGATTGGTTCACGGACCCGTGAGCGCTCCCGTAGATCATCGATCTGGGCAACTGTCTCCGGACTGAAACGCCACAGCTGGTCTGTTGCGCTGCGGGTGATTACCAGGGCGGCGATCACCGAGATGTTGGTCTCATCCGAAATGTCCTGGCCTTCGACCAGCGAATAGGGTTGAGGGTGTCCCGGATCGTCTGGAACACTCGACAGATCCGGCTGCAGGAGGCGTCTGATGACATCATCGAGCTTGGCAGCGATCCGTTGCGACGCCAGTTTCCGAGCGTCCGCTGCGCCTTGCATCGCTGAGATGTCGAGTGTTCGCGCCGCCCGTTCCATGTCCCCCTGGCGACAGGCTTCCAGAAAAGTCCGCAAGGTCGCCCGTGGTGAAGCCAGTTCGGCTGCCAACGCGGGGTCGGTCTCGGTGGGGGTGATGGCGGGGGTGGACTCGGTTTGCCCCGGGGTCGTTTGAGGCAGTCCCAGCGACTCCTGGGCAGGCAATCGACCGATCAACGCTAACACGAGGCCAATCGTGTACGTCCGGGGTCTACGCAACATGGCGCCACATTTCCTACTTCAAGGGAGGCGATTTTCTCTGATAATCGCGGCGGAGTGTGGCAGAATCTCCGCACTTTTGAAAGGCCGAACCCGAGCGGGTTTACTGCAAGCGGCCGCGCCCCTCCAGAGGCCAAATCTCCTCCAAACGCTGGTCGCGAAACGCAAAAAACCGGTCGTGCAGTACGCAGGTGAAATCGGAATAACCGGGCATCAATGCCAGACGCTCACCGATCATTAGTCCACGGGCTTCTGGTGCCAGAATCAGCGTGCCGTGTTCCGCGGAAAGTGACTGGACCAGAATCCCCGGATGACTGATCACTCGAGGCGTCTCCGCTTCGGAGTTCATTGTTTTTCGTCCGGCGTCGATGATGGCGCGGTCAGGTGTGGGGCGGCTGACGACGGTGGCGATCAGCGTGAGCGCAAAATCGAGACCCTCGACATGGCACTGATTGCGGTAATAGTCGTCCATGAAGATCGCGCCACCGGCCTGAATTTCGGTGATACCCGGTTGCGAGACCGAGTAGGTGTACGACCCTGTCCCGCCGCACGAGACGATCGGGCAGGCGATGCCCCGACTTTCGACCTGCTGTTTGGTTTCGACGAGACTTTCCAGAGCGGCGCGGATGCGCTGTTCTTTTTCCACCGGATCGGGAACCCTTAGTAAGTGTCCCTCGTATCCCATGACACCGGCAAAAGTGATTCCCGGAAGCTGTGCCAGTGCGGCGGCGAGTTGAACGCTGGGATCGCCCGGGAGCACTCCGGCTCGCTGCATGCCGATGTCGACTTCGATCAAGACGCGAATCGCCAACCCAGCCGCCTGCATCGCTTCGCCGATCGGGCGGGCTTGGTCGAGATGGTCGATGCAGACGATTGGATCAGCTGCACGCCGCAAGGCGACCAACCGCGCGACCTTTTGGGGGCCGACTATCTGGTTGGCGATCAGCAGATCGGTGATACCGCCGGCAGCCATGACCTCGGCTTCACCGACTTTTGCGCAGGTGACACCAATCGCTCCGGCGGCGACGAGTTTCTGAGCGATCGCTGGAGACTTGTGACATTTTGAGTGCGGGCGCCAGTCGACGTTCTGTTCGCTGCACGCGGCGACCATGTGGCCGATGTTGGCTTCCATGCGTTCCAAGTCGATGCACAGAGCCGGAGTGTCTAGATCATCGGGTGGCGAGTTCAGTGGCGGGAGCTTCATTGCACGGGAGGGTACGTAAGGATTGGGGATTACCCGCCGCCAATGGCGGGGAGAAAGTGCACTTCGCTGTCGGTTCCTAGGGGGCTCAGCAAGCCCATGCTGCGGACCGACCCGTCGACCGAAACTTGGAGGCCAGCGGCGAGCTGATCCCCGTCACAGAGTCGGTTGGCGATGCCGGGAAATTGTTGTTCCAATGAGTGGACCGCATCGCCGACCCGCGCTACATCGAGTTCCACCTTCTCGACGCCGTCGGTTAGCGGTTGCAGTGACGGTGGGATAAAAATCGTGGCCATAGGAGATGCCGCCTGGGTCTGGGGATTATCTTAACAGAAACTCGCTGCGCCGCGCCCCCGGTCACCCGAAACTACGGACAAGGTGTGCGGCATCGTGTCGCGCTAGGTCGCCGCGGGCGCGTCCGTCACCCTCGCCCCGGGGTTTGATCGTTGCGGGTCGCGACCGCGCCGTGCGGACAGGTGTGTACGCAGTGCCAGCCGACCACGGACGCCAGCAAGGGAGCCTGTTTGTTTCAATCAGACGGGCCGTCCACGGCCGGCGGACCATCGTGTGTCGGGGCCAGTGTCGCCAGCAGCTGGTTGATTTGCCGTTGTTGTTGATGGCAGTCGAGTTGCCATTCGCGGTGTGCTTGCTGTTGACTCTGCTCGCGTTGATCGAGGAGACGTTCCCAGGCTGCCAGCCGAGCGCTGCTTGCCGCTAAATCTCGTCGCTGGGCTTCGATCCACTGCTCGATCTGTTCGCGCTGCGCATGGAACCCGGCTCGCTGCCTTACAACGTGCGCGGCGAGCTTGTTAATCGCTGCCCTGCGCTCCGACAACGCGCTGTCCAAGGCGCGGTAGTCGGTGTCCATTTGCTGACGCAGTCCCTGGTGGCTATCGCGTAGGCGATCATCCGGTTGCGGCTGGTTGAGTTGCTCGGCCGCGATGCGGATCCCCAGCGATTCGCGACGAAGCGACAACGCCCGTTCACGAAACTGCGCTGTCTTGGCCCGTGCGCGGTGGAGCCTCCGGAGCCGTTCCCAGAGACGCTGCGCGATGCGTCGGACTCGTCGGTTGATTCGCTGTTCACGGCGATTCAATTCCGCCTGTTGCGATTCACGTGTGCGACGGAAGTTGTTGCGTTCGTCCGCCAGTTGGCGCTGCTCGCTCTCCAGTCGGTCCGTTTGCTGACCGGCCATCTTCAGCGCCGTGGCGAGTGCTTGTTGTTGGCGTTTGAGGCTATCGACCTGGTCACTCAAATGTTGTGATGCCGCGATCTGGCGGTCTTGTGTCAGCGCTTGTTGCGCGAGTGCGAGGTCGGCCTGCCTGGCGTCGAGATTTGTCTCTCGGTGGTCGAGTTGTAGATCGACCTTTTCAGCGTGGCGTTCCGCCGCGATTTCCGCGGCGGCAACGTGTGTCATGGTGACATTGAGCGAATCCTCTCGCCGGCGCAATTCCTGCTCGCGCTCCTCGAGATCGCGGCGGTGATGCAGCCACCACATGCGGGCGAGCCGCAGGTCGGAATCGATGCGGGCGGTGGATGCGTAGATCTGGGATTCACGGCGATCGAGTGCGCGTTGTCGTTGCTGAAGATACTCACCCAGCTGTCGCGCCTGGTGGTCTACTAACTCCGATTCTGGCGACGCGCAGGGACCGACGACTGGGTCAACGGGTGAACCCGCGGTGGCNTGGTGGGGTGCGTCGCGGCGCAAGTGGCTGGCGGGCGCCGTCTGATGATCGAGCTCGCGGGAGTCCGAGTGCTGCGGGAGGGCATTCATCGAATACTCCAGATTTGAGCGACGCCTGTCGCNTAAACGCGACGTGTACCGGCGGCTGCGCGGCCGCTCACGGGGATGGGATATTCCTGTTTATCGGTAGAATCGGTCAGGCCACCTTAGAGATCTGGGCGAGAGATCTTCGTACAGGATGGCCTGGACCGGGGTGATCCGCGACGTGGGCCGGCGGGTTGGCGTACGTCGCCCAGGATGCGAGAAATGGCGGACAGACCCGGGTTTGCCACTTGAATGCGTTTCGGCCCCGTGCGAGAATTTGCCCCCTGTTGGCCAAGCTCCCGATGGGGTTGGAGAGGAAATTCGAAGCGGGTAACAAACCACATGCGAGTCGAGCCGTTGGGTGAAAATTTGGTTGTCAAGCGAATGGTCGCAGAGCCGATCACCGCCGGTGGGCTTGTCCTGCCCACCGCGACCCAGGGACTTCCACAGCAGGGTCGCGTGCTTTCGGTAGGTGATGGGCGCCGGCTGCCCAATGGGGGCCGTGCGGTTCCGCAGGTCCAGGAGGGCGANCGCATCCTATTTAACGGTGTCGGTCAGGCCGAAGTGCTGATCGATGACGAGGTCATCATTGTGAGCGAGGATGACGTACTCGCCGTCGTCGAGTAGCGTCGGCGAATCGGCAGTCATGGCCCCGCCACCTCCTCCTTTGNTGCCGTCGGTAGTGACGCGATACCGCGATCGCAAACCGTCTCGACTGCGCATCGGATTCGCGCCGCGGTTGTGTCGGATCGCAGCGTTGGCTGTGGCGCGACCCTCGGTTGATCACGGGCTGGGCTTTTCCGAGAATCGCCGTCACGTAGATTGGTGGCGGGTGGATGCTGCGGTGGTCGCGAACCAGCGCACCCCACGTTGAATCTCGCTGCGACAGGTTGTTACACTGGGTGGTGTGTACGGAGATAGCGGATGGCGTTGCCGAGTTGGTTTGCGGTCTCTGCAAAGCGTGGCCGGATGTGATCGGACGAAAACGATTTCTTGGGCGAACACGAGTTATTTCGAAAANGGTTGGCTCGCGTTCGGAAAATGGTGACGCTGTGAGCGGCGTCGGGAACTCCTTGCTGGTGAGATCGCAAAGACAAGGGAGAATGGGGTGAAGGTGGCGCTGATTAGCGACATTCACGGCAACCTCGAGGCGTTGCACGCCGTTCTCGAAGATATTCGACAACAGGGGATCCGGGACATCTGGTGTCTCGGCGACGTCGTGGGTTATGGTCCTAATCCCTGCGAATGCCTAGACAGGGTGATGAAACACTGTGCTTTGACGATCCTGGGAAACCACGATCAGGCGGCGCTGTTCGATCCGGAGGGTTTCAACCCGGTGGCGCTCGCCGCGGTCTATTGGACTCGGGATCAGTTAGATGCTGTCGGCGCGCGCGATCAGATCAACGCGCGTTGGGACTTTCTCGGTGAATTGCCGCGGACCCACAAGGTAGACGAGTATCTTTTTGTGCACGGCTCACCGCGCGACCCAACGAACGAATACGTCTTTCCCGAAGATGTCTACAACTTGCGCAAAATGGAAGGGTTGTTTTCACGCTTCGAGGGTCAGTGTTTTCAGGGGCATACACACATTCCGGGAGTGTTCCCGGAAAGCGGTGACTTTCGTGCCCCCGACGAATGTGATTACGAAGTCGTGTTAACGGGTGACAAGGCGATGTTCAATGTCGGCTCGGTCGGTCAGCCGCGAGACGGCGATCCGCGGGGCAGCTACGTGGTGCTCGATCGGGAACAACAGCGCGTCTTCTTTCGCCGGGTTGAATATGATTTCGAGGTCACGGCTGAGAAGATCTACCGGATCGGTGAACTCGATAACATGCTGGGTGACCGTCTGAAGTCCGGGCGCTGACGCTCGCCACCGGCGGCAAACGCCTTTCCCGAGGCCGCGAGAGACACCCGCTGGTCTGGTCGCACGTCGGAACTCGCTGTCGTTTGCCGTGCGCATCGCGCGTGCCTTGGGGGCTTCCAGACCGCCTTGACCCGCGCCGTAAGTCTCTCTAGACTTTGAGCTTCCGACCTGTCGTGGCTGCGGCGTTGAGGTCGCGTTCTGGCTCCGTTCGTCGCATCGATCGAGCTGTCAAAGGTCGCGCCATAGGTTACGTTGCGTCAAAGGTTNCGNTGNGTCAAAGGTTACGCTGTGAAGCTAGCTATCATCAGCGATGTTCACGGCAACCTGGAAGCGTTGCGGGCGGTATTGGACGACATCCAAGAGCAGAAAGTCGACCAGGTGTACTGCCTGGGCGACATTATTGGTTACGGTCCCAATCCGTGCGAGTGCATCGACGTGGTGATGGATTTCAGTGTCTGTATCTTGGGCAACCACGATCACGGCGCACTGTTCGACCCCGAGGGGTTCAGTAGTGGCGCCGAGCGAGCGATTTTTTGGACGCGGCAACAGTTGGAAGCGGAGACCGGCGAACAGCAGAGATTGCGGCGTTGGGATTTTCTCTGCGAGTTGCAGCGGAATCACCGTGAAGGGGAACTGTTGTTCGTACACGGGTCGGCGCGCAGTCCGCTGAATGAATANGTCTTTCCCGAGGACATCTACAATACGCAGAAGATCACGAAAATATTTCAACTAATACAGCGGTACTGTTTTCAGGGCCACACGCATGTGCCAGGAGTGTTTACCAGCAGTAATCAGTTCTTCAGTCCCGGCGATCTGGAGAACCGTTACCGCCTCGGGGAAGAAAAAGTGATGGTGAACGTCGGCAGTGTTGGCCAGCCGCGAGATGGCGACCCAAGGAGCTGCTATATAACGCTCGAAGACCAGCGGGTCGAATTTCATCGTGTCGACTATCCCATGCAGACAACGGCTGAGAAGATCTACCAGATCCCGGATTTGGATGATTCTCTAGGAGAGCGACTCCTCGCGGGGCGCTAGCGCGGTAGCCTGGCCCGATTGTGGCGCAGACAACAGCGGTGTGACGCGATCGCTCGGCGGCGCGAACACCTCAACGGAAAGAAGTCGTAAATCGTGGAAAAACGGCTGGTCTTATTTGCCCTTTGCGCTGCCCTGGTTGTGTTCGGCTGGGGGATGCTGCAGAACAAACTAGTCGGGCCTCGACCGGCGCAGCAGAAGATCGCGGACGGCGCGAAGAATCCCGAGGTCGGACCGGGCGGCGCGAAGAATCCCGAGGTCGCAGCGGGCGACGCGAAGAATCCCGAGGCCGGACCGGACGCGGAAGCCGTCGCGACCACCGCCGACTCGGCAACCGACCCGGTCCGGGAACGCCCGCCGGGTCCCGCGGGACCGACACCCGATGCGCGCCCCGACCCGGATCCGCAGAGCGTTACTCGGGTGGCGCTCGGTTCGGCCCACAAGGGGAGTCGGATGTTGGTGATCCTCAACAACCGAGGTGGCGGGATCGAGCGGATCGAGTCAACGGAACGTCGGGAAAACGGTGATTTTCGGTATCGGTCCCTGGAAGATCACAGCGGGTACTTGGGCCCGTTGGGGCTCGTCGCGGATCCCGCAAGCGAGGGACTGCGGGTGACCGTCGTGGGCAATGGTACCCCGGCTGCCGCCGCCGTGCCCGCTGACAGTGGTGATCCCCCCGGGCTGCAGAGCGGTGACCTGATCACCGAAATTGACGGTCAGCGGTACGACTCGACGCTGGAGTTTGATCAGTGGCTTGCGGCGACAGAGCCGGGGCAATCGGTGAGGTTCTCGATCACTCGAATTGAAGCCGGAGAACCGCGATCGTGCAACTTCGTGGCGACGCTCGAGCGGCGTCCGTTGACGTTGGTGCAGTCCCCCGAGGTCGGTGGGCGAAGCGGTGGCGAGGGCGGCCAATTGTCCTGTCTGCTTACGATCACCCGCGTCGGGAAACTCGAATTGAAGAGGGGGCTTGAGGAGATTTCCGAACTCCCTTCGTTGCGCGATGGGATCTGGCGCGTACAGACGCGCCAGGAAGCTGCTGGGATGACGGTTGAGTTTCGCTTCACGCTGACGACTGAGGATCTCAAGCCGGCAGATGTGGCGGGACCGCTAGAGATCATCAAGCGGTACCGATTGATGACGCCCGATTCCAGTTCGGATGCATCGTCCGAGAGCGGGAAGCGCGGCCGATTTGGTTACCACCTCGATGTCGACGTTGAAATCCAGAATCAGGGAACCGGCGACGTGCTGCTGGCCTATCAACTTGACGGGGCCAACGGGATGCCGCTGGAGGGGTGGTGGTACTCCTACAAAATTAATACCGACTGGGGCGGGAATCCAGGAGCGCGGGACATCGCCTGGCGGATGTCGAAAAGTGACATCAACCTGCTCACCGCCACGGAGGTCCTCGCCGCCACGCGTGAGAGTGCCGAATCTCCCGATTTGGAGTTGTTGCCGGAATCGGGCGAGGTCGACTACATCGGGGTCGACACCAAGTATTTTGCCACCATGTGGCTTCCCCGTGAGGGTGGTCCAAACTTGCTTTTGGCGCGGGCGCGGGCCGCCGCAGTAGGCCGCTACGAGGGTCAGCAGGTGCATCCGAAGAAGGTCAACGTTACCTGCCGGATGATCCTGCCCGAGGGGGAGCCGATTCGCGCGGGGATGTCACGCCGCCACGAGTTCACCCTCTTCGCCGGACCTAAGGACAAAGAAGTGCTCAAGGCCTACGGGCTGGATGCGCTGATTATTTATGGCTGGCCGCTGTTTACGTTGATCGCGTCGTTCCTCTCCGGTCTGTTGCATATTTTCGCACGCTTACCGTTTGTGAACTATGGGCTGGCGGTGATTATGCTCACCGTGGTCGTTCGCAGTTGTATGTTCCCGGTCAGTCGGATTGCCGCTAAGAATGCCGCCATGATGCAGGAACTGGCCCCCGAGATGAAGGCCATCGCCGCGCAGTACAAAGACAATCTCGAAAAGCGAGGCCAAGCCCAGCGCGACCTGTTTAAGAAGCACAATTACAATCCGTTCGGCGGGTGTTTGTTGATGTTCCTGCAGCTACCCGTGTTTATCGGCCTCTACAAATCACTCTCGGTCGATATTGGGTTGCGCCAGGCCTCGCTGTTTCCTGGCATTGACTGGTGCTCTGACCTGGCCGCTCCCGATCGCATGTTTTCTTTTCCCAGTTGGATGCCCGACCTACTCATCGCTGAGGGCCGAGGTTGGCTAGGGCCCTATTTCAATCTGTTGCCGATGGTCACTATCGCGTTGTTTATTGTGCAGCAAAAACTGTTCACTCCACCGGCGACCGATGATCAGCAGCGCATGCAGCAGAAGATCATGAAGTACATGATGGTTTTTATGGGAGTGATGTTCTTTAAAGTACCGAGTGGTTTGTGCGTCTACTTTATCGCTTCGAGCCTCTGGGGGATCGCCGAGCGGACGCTGATCCCCAAGCCTCAGGTCTCCTCGGTGGCGACGAAGGGTGGTGCTGTGGTCCCACCGGCTCAGTCGGAGGATGCATCTGTCAAGCGGAAACGCCGACGACCGTCGCCAGCGCAACGCAAACGCCGTAAGTAGCTGGCGGGTGTGGCTGTTGAAAATTCGGGGTCGCCATGAGGTTCGATACCGAAGACACGATCGCGGCGATCGCAACGGCTCCCGGAGGCGCAGCTCGCGGTGTCGTGCGCGTGAGTGGAACCCAGGCGCTGGAGTGTGTTATCCGCTGTTGTTCCACATCGCCGGGAACCGAGCTCGGCGAGTCGCAGACTCCCCGGCGATGGACCGCGCGGCTGCGTGTTGAACCTCCGCTCTCCAGCGTACCCGTGGACCTGTTTGTGTGGCCCACCAATCGCAGTTATTCACGTCAGCCAACGGTTGAGATCCATACCTTTGGATCACCCCCGTTGCTCGCCGCCATCTTGCGAACCGTCTGTCGTTCGGGCGCCAGGTTGGCGCAGCCGGGCGAGTTTACGCTGCGGTCGTTTCTGGCGGGGCGCATCGACCTTCCGCAGGCGGAAGCCGTGTTGGGTGTGATCGACGCCGTCGATCAGACCGAATTGCGAGTTGCTTTGGCGCAGGCAGCCGGTGGTGTGTCTGCAATTCTCGCGGAGCTGCGACAACATCTGCTGGAATTATTGGCTCACCTGGAGGCTGGAATGGATTTTTCCGAGGAGGGTATCGCGTTTATCCAACCGGCGCAGTTGCGCAGTCAGCTAACGGAAATCGGTGAACAATTGTCGCGACTCGAGATCCGATTTCGACAGCGAGGACAAGCGACCGGGGCGTCGCGGGTGGTGTTGCGGGGTGCGCCCAACGTCGGCAAGAGCAGTCTCTTCAATGCGTTGGCGGGTGGTGGTGAGGCGTTGGTTTCCGATGAATCGGGAACGACCCGCGATTACCTCACCCAGCGCATCGAATGCGACGGCGTCTGTTTTCAGTTGATCGATACCGCGGGCGCCGAGGAAACCAGTCAGGACGTGCTGGCGTCGACCGTCCAGTCCGCCATGCAGCGGCAGTGGAGTGACGCGCATCTGGAGCTATTTTGCATCGATGCAGGGCGTCCGCCCACCGCTTGGGAACGTCGCCAATTAGCGGACCGCTCCGTGATCCCCCGGTTGGTGGTGTGGACCAAGGCGGACCTGGGACCGCCGGTCGAGAAATTCACCGATACGCTGCTCACCAGCAGTCGATCGGGGCGCGGTTTGGATGCCTTGCGATCAGCGATTGCCCGCAACTTAGACGACAGCAACACGATTCGTGGTGAGGTCGTGTCGACCACTGCGGCGCGCTGCCGTGAGTGCCTACGGCAGGCGGGACGGCGAATCGATGCGGCGCTACCCTGGATCGAGTCGGAGACCGGGGAAGAGTTCATCGCCGTAGAATTGCGGGCCGCACTCGATGAACTCGGACAAGTTGTCGGCGCTGTTTTTACGGACGACATCTTGGATCAAATTTTCAGTCGTTTTTGTATCGGCAAATGAGTGAGCTTGGTTCCGCTACCCGGCCCGCGATGGTGGTATGCGGGCCGCCGGTCGATGGTGGCATTTGTGGAAAACGAGTTCGGCCGCCTGGTACCAGCATCGGTTCGTCGTGGTCGGAATGATGTGACAACCCACGAAAGGAAAGACCGTACCGTGCGAAACTCATCGCCCATCCTGGTCCTCGGGTCTGTCAACGTCGATCTGGTGACGCGTGGAACTCGACTCCCGGTGGCCGGCGAGACGGTGATCGGGGCGGAGTTTTTTCAGGCCGCCGGCGGCAAGGGTGCCAACCAGGCGGTCGCGGCGGCGCGACTCAGTAACGGAGCGGTGACGCTGGTCGCCGCGGTGGGAGACGATCCGTTCGGCAGGCAGTCACTCGATCGATTCCGCGACGAAAACCTGGTGGTCGATTACATCAAGACGGTGCCAAACTCGCCCACCGGAGTCGCGCTGATCATGGTCGATCAACACGGCGAGAACTGCATCAGTGTGGCCTCGGGCGCAAACCGGGACCTGTCACCGGAGGATGTCGCGGTGATCCCGGACGCGGTGTTCCAATCGGCGCGCGTATTTCTCACCTGTTTGGAATCCCCCTGGTCGACGGTCGCGGCTGGCTTACAGCGCGCCCGGTCGGCGGGATTGACGACGATTCTCAATCCCGCCCCCGCGAGCGCCGAACTGGCCGGTCATCCGATGTTACGCGATGTCGACATCGTAACACCCAATGAAGGAGAAGCGGAACAGTTGACCGGGACCCATCTCGACCGAGACCATTCGTTGCAAACTGCTGCGCAGAGACTCCGCCAGGCCGGGGTCGGCGACGTCGTTTTTACCTTGGGTGTACGCGGCGCGGCGATCTTCGACGGTTCGCTGACGAGCTTGCCAGCGAGCGCATCGGAGGTGGTCGATACCACGGCTGCCGGTGATGCGTTCAATGGGGCGTTGGCGGTCGGACTGGCCGAGGGAAAATCGTTGCAACAGGCGGTGCAACGCGCGATCGTGGCCGCAGGAATCTCCGTTTCGCGATCCGGGGCGCAACCTTCGTTGCCCACTCGCGCGGAGGTTGCATCGCGCATCGACCAGTCGGTGGATGGGGAGCAGTCGTGCGAAAGTCCGCCGTTGGACACGGTCTGAGAGCGGCGTCTACAGGTCGCGAACCGTGTTTACTCAAATGGGCTGGCGTGGCTAACGGTCGATGGCTGCGCACACGCGGTCGGCGATGGCCTGCGGCGATTGGTTGGGTTGCTGGTCGAGCCAGCGGCATTCCGACAGGCTGCGAAACCAGGTTTCCTGACGACGTGCGAATTGACGCGTTCGCGCTTTGCACGCATCCACGGTCACGGACAGATCGCGTGCACCTTCCAGATGTTCGAGGACTTCACGGTAGCCGACTGCCTGCATCGCGGTTCTGCTAAGTGCGCCATGGCGTTGAATGAGACCGTCTGTTTCTGCGACCAGTCCGTCATCAAACATGCGGTCCACCCTGGCGTTGATGCGTTCGTGCAACTGCGGACGCGGCCAAGCAAGTACGAACACCCGGCATCGATCTGAGGGTAGCCCTTCTTCGAACTGGGTCTGGTGATGGCTGATCAGCTGGCCGGTGAGCTTATTGTATTCCAGCGCGCGGATAATCCGCCGTTTGTCGTGGGGATGGAGCTTCGCCGCCGCCAGAGGATCGACCTGTTGCAACCTCGCGTGGAGCGATGCGACACCGACGTCGCGGAGCTCTTCTTCCACCTGCGCGCGGAATTCCCAGTCGGCTCCCGGTCCCGCGAGTAGTCCGCGCAACAGTGATTTCAGGTACAGCGGCGTGCCTCCCGCAAATAGCACCTGACGGCCCCGCGCGCGGATTTCAGATACCTTAGCCTGAGCCAGCGCGACGTACTCGGTGACGTTGAACTCGGCGGTCGGCTCGATCAGGTCCAGCAGGTGATGCGGAACACGTTGTCGGGCAACAGGCGACGGCTTGGCGGTACCGATGTCCATGCCGCGGTAGATCGCCATCGAGTCGAGCGAAATAATCTCGGCACCGATCGTCTCTGCCAATGCTGGCGCCACCTCCGTTTTTCCGCTGGCCGTCGAGCCAACCAGGAACCAGCAGGTGGTCGCCACATCGAAAGTGTGGTGATCGTGATCAGGCGAGAAGTGAGCAGACGTCGTCACGCAGGCCGCCTTGTGCGCACAGGTCGGGAACCTCCAGATTACTCCAGTCCCAAATTAGCCGGATCTCGGAGACGCGGCAACGCGGGTTCCTGGGCGCTCTTGGCTCAGGGCGCGATTCGCGATCCGAGAACTTCGAGAAAGGCGCGTATCCAGGCGGGATGGGCGGGCCAGGCGGGCGCCGTGACAAGATTGCCGTCGGTATACGCGTTGTCAAAGGCTTCGGACGCGGCAATATAGGTGGCCCCCGCCGTCTCGACTTCCGGTTGCAGGGCGGGGTAAGCGCTGCAGCGACGTCCGTTGAGTACGCCGGCCGCCGTGAGGAGTTGCGCTCCGTGACAAATGGATGCGATCGGTTTGTTGGTTGCGGCGAAATGTCGGACGATTTCGATGACCCGCGCATCCAGCCGTAGGTACTCGGGAGCTCGGCCGCCAGGAATGACCAGCCCGTCGTACGTCGATTCGTCGATTTCATCGAACGTCGCTGTGAGCGCGAAGTTGTGGCCTCTCTTTTCACTATAAGTCTGGTCTCCCTCAAAGTCGTGAACAGCCGTTGCCACCGTCTGTCCTGCTTGTTTACCAGGGCAGACGGCATGGACTTCGTGGCCGACCATGATCAGCATCTGGTACGGGACCATGACTTCGTAATCTTCAACGAAATCCCCGACAAGCAGTAAGATCCTTCGTACGGACATACGATCTCCAAGAAGCAGGTCGTTCGACATAGTGGGAATGGAGAAGCACGCCGCCGATCGACGATTGCCACAAGTGTTCAGGTATCAACCGTCTGCCCGGTATGGTGGGTGCGGTCGCGGTCTTCGGACCGGGCGGATCCGGTCGAGCGGTGATCCATCGTGCCGATTATAGCGGTTTGCGCGGCAGCGTCTGAATCCTCGGTTGCCGACTGCGTCTGGTCGCGCCGCATGCGATTGTTAGGATCGTCGAGTGGATCACTGCGCGGAATGGCGCGGCGGGCATCCCGCGTTGCTCGTGGAGGGGCGTGTCTCCTTTACGAACGGCCTTGGCGCCGCCACAATACGTTTGTGTGAGAGCGAACGCCTGTGATGAGAGAGAAGATGGGCGCGAGGTTGGGCGACACGCCGCACAATCGGGCCAGCGCGACTCGTCGAAGGACAAACCGAACCACTGCCAGGCAGGTGACACGGATGGAATTTGAATCTTGTCGTGCGTCTTGTGATGGCGCAGCGTGGAGAGGAATGTGCGAACGGCATTGACCCTCAAAGAGATACGGGATCTGGTGGAGGGAAGCCACCATTGTCCACGCGCTCTGCTGGGACCTCACGAAGTCGAGCACGAGGGTCGTCGAGCTGTAGCGGTACGGGCTTTTCTACCCGAAATGCGTCAAGCCTGGGTGATCGAATCGGAGGCGCATCCTCCCCGCCCGATGCGCCAGATTCATCCAGCTGGACTGTTCGAGGCCATTTGCCCGTTGCCCGAGCGACAGGCGCGACCCCGTTATCAGTTGCGTTACACCGACCGTGGCGGTGCCACCACTACGCTTCACGACCCCTATGCATTTGATTCTCTGCTGAGCGATTACGATCGTTATCTATACGCCGAGGGCACACACGAACAGATCTACAACAAACTGGGTGCACAATTATGTAGCGTGGAGGGGGTCTCGGGAACACATTTTGCGGTTTGGGCTCCGCATGCAAGGTGCGTCGCGGCGGTCGGAGATTTCAACGATTGGCACGGCCGTCGTCACATGATGCAGAAACACGCCGCGAGCGGGATCTGGGAGTTGTTCGTGCCCGGTGTCAAAGCGGGCCAGCATTACAAATTCCGCGTGACTTGCGCCGATGGTCGGGTCGTCGACAAGGCGGACCCGTTCGGATTTGCCGCGGAGCAGCCCCCCCAGACTGCGTCGCGGATTACCAATTTAGAGCAACATTGCTGGCGCGATGAAGAGTGGCTCGATCGGCGGTCGCGTCAAAATCCCCTCGATCAACCGATTTCCGTTTACGAAGTCCATCTGGGCAGTTGGCGGCGTGGGCGTACGTCTTCCCCGACTTCTTTGAACTATCGTGAACTGGCGCATCAACTCGTCGACTACTGCCGGCGATTGAGCTTTACCCACATCGAGTTGTTGCCGATCAGCGAACACCCGTTTTCGGGTAGTTGGGGATATCAGACGGTGGGGTACTACGCGGTGACGTCGCGTTATGGCACACCGGAGGATTTCCAGTATCTTGTCGACTACTGTCATCTTCATGGAATCGGCGTGATTCTCGATTGGGTACCGGCCCACTTTCCCCGCGATGAACACGGTTTAGCGAGGTTCGACGGAACTGGACTGTACGAATATGAAGATGCTCGCCTGGGGGAACACCCTGACTGGGGTACCTTGATCTTCAATTACGGCCGCAACGAGGTCCGCAACTTCCTGCTTGCCAACGCGTTGTTCTGGTTCGACAAGTTTCACGTCGACGGACTCCGCGTCGACGCGGTGGCCTCGATGTTGTATCGCGATTACAGTCGATCCGAAGGCGAGTGGCTTCCCAACCACGAAGGCGGACGAGAGAACATCGAAGCGGTGTCGTTGCTCCAACGCTGCAACGATCGCATTCACGATCGGTTCCCGGGAGCGTTGACGATCGCTGAAGAATCGACGGCGTGGAACGGTGTAACGCATCCAACCTATAGCGGAGGGTTGGGATTCAGTCTGAAGTGGAATATGGGCTGGATGAACGATTCGTTGCGCTACATGCGCCGCGCCCCGGTGCACCGACAATTCCATCACGATCAACTCACGTTCAGCCTGATGTACTCATTTAGCGAGAACTTCGCCTTGCCGTTTTCTCACGACGAGGTCGTACATGAAAAGGGCGCGTTGCTCGATCAAATGCCCGGAGACATCTGGCAGAAATTCGCCAACCTGAGGTTACTTTACGGGTATATGTGGACGCATCCCGGTAAGAAGCTGCTCTTTATGGGGAACGAATTTGCCTCGTGGAAAGAATGGGATCACGAAGCCGAACTGGAGTGGGACCTGCTGAAGTGGGAGACACACCGAGGCGTTCAAGCGTTGGTGACTGATTTGAACCAGATGTACTGCCAGGAACCTGCGCTCTACGAGTTGGACCACGATTCCTCGGGATTCGAGTGGATCGATTGTTCCGATCGTGGACAAAGTGTGTTGATCTTTCAACGGAAAGGACGTCAGTCGGAAGAGCGGTTGGTGGTCGGCTGCAATTTTACCCCTGTGGTACGAGAAGATTACGAGATTGAAGTTCCCCAGGCGGGCTGGTATCGCGAGATTCTCAACAGCGACTCGCGTCACTACGGTGGCAGCAACGTTGGCAACTACCCCGGAGTGACGACTTCGACCGACGGACTACCGGCCGGTCGTTTTGTGATCCGGGTCACCCTGCCTCCACTGGCGATGGTGGTTTTCAAACGGGCTGCTCGCACCGCCACCGATTCACAGCGAGCGGGTGTTGAGTCGCAATCGATCTAGGCGAATGCAATCGGTTGCCCGTGATAGATGGCGTGCGGTCGGTCGAGTTCGTCTTTCCAGACGGCTGTCGACGGGAGACCGAGCGCCTGATAGATCGTGGCAGCCAGATTTTCCGGCGGCTGGGGACTCGCGGCCGGATACGCGCCGTCCTTGTCGGAGGCTCCTACCACGACACCACCCGGGATGCCACCGCCCGCCAGGAAGACTGTCTGCACAGCACCCCAGTGGTCACGCCCGGGGAGTTTCTTGTTGATCTTGGGGGTCCGTCCCATTTCGCCGCACATCACGATCAGGGTGGAATCGAGCAGACCACGATCACTCAGATCATCCAACAGTGCGGAAAGGCCCTGATCGGTAGGGGGCAGCAGACAGTCACGTAACAAAGGGAAATTGTTGTCGTGTGTATCCCACGACTCGTTGTTTCCCAGATTGACCTGGATCAGGCTGACCCCGACCTCGACAAGCCGCCGAGCCATCAGGAGAGACCATCCAAACGCGTTACGTCCATAGCGATCGAGCACTTTGTTATCGGCGCTGTGCACGTCAAAAGCGTATTGAACCGACGGGTCGGTCAACAGTGACATCGACGCCTGGCGGTAGCGATCAAACGACTCAATATTCGCCGCCCGGTCGAGCTGCCTGCGCTGCGCTGCAAGGAGTTGGCGGAGGGCATCTCGATCGTTCAGCCGCCGGCGGCTGAGGCCACTTGGAAGATGCAGGTTTGGCGCCTCGAACTTGAGTTGATCGTTTCGCTCACGCCCACGCACAAAATGGAATTCGTAGTCGGGATAGGCCCCGTACGACGTAGAGTTAAAGGGCGAAGCTTCGATGAACCAGGGATCGCGGTGGTGTCCCATCGTCCCGCCGAACTGTCCCGGAATCACCCGTCCGCTGCGGTGCACCAACCGTTCGGGAAGGACTGCCGCCGGAGGGAGATTGTTACCTCTCGGAGCGAGCGCGTCACCGACCACCGAGGCGATCGATGGCCAATCGGCGGCCTGGGGTTTACTGCCGTTGAATCCGGGGGGGAGCGGCGTTCGTCCAGAGAGGATCGACATATGCCCCTCGGAGTGGCCGTTGTAGGGTGTTGTCAGCGAACGGACCAGTCCCCAACGGGAGCTCTGCGCGGCCAGTCGCGGCAAGTGTTCGCAGATCGACAAGCCGGGCGTTTGCGTCGAGATCGTCTTGAATTCACCGCGAATATCGGCCGGAGCATCGGGCTTGGGATCAAAACTGTCGTGTTGCGTAAGGCCTCCCGAGAGGAACACGAAGATCACCGACTTGGCCGTCCGCGGGGCGGAGAGTCCGCTCATCGCTTCGGCGTCGCGTAGCGCGGCAACGTGGTTGATGCCCAGTCCCAGCAGACCGATCGAACCGGCTTGCAACATCGTCCTGCGGGGGACCACAGGGTGACTGGCGGCGGTGTGCATGACGGTGATACTCGGCGTGGAGACCGCATCGGGACGGAGAGACGACGCCCGATGATTTCTCTATTGTCGGTTCTCAAGTAGCAGATGACAAGCTCAACCCCAAGCCGCCGTTTATTTGCGCTGATTTTGTGATTTCTGGATCTTTGCCCAGCGATCGCGCAACGAGACCGTTCGGTTCAGCACCAGCCGCTGCGGCTGGGAATCCCGATCGACACAGTAATAGCCGAGCCGCTCGAACTGAAAGCGGTCTCCCGGCTGAGCCTGCGCCAAGCTGGGTTCGACGCGACAGTCGCTGAGAATCTGGAGTGAATCGGGGTTCAGATGGTCGAGATAGTTTTCGTCCGCGGATACATCGTCTGGATCTTCCCTGAGGAACAGACGGTCGTAGAGACGCACTTCGGCCGATACCGCGTGTGGTACCGAAACCCAGTGGAGCGTTCCTTTGACTCGGCGCCCGGCGCCCGGCATGCCACTGCGGCTGTCGGGATCATGGGTGCAGTGGAGTTCGACGATCTCGCCGTGTTCGTCCTTGATCACCTGTTCGCAACGAATAATGTACGCGTAGCGTAAGCGGACCTCGCCGCCAGGTTTTAGGCGAAAGAACTTGCCGGGCGGGTCCTCCCGAAAATCGTCCTGTTCGATATACAATTCGCGTGACAGGGGCACCTCCCGCGAGCCGGCTTGAGGGTCCTCTGGATTATTCACCGCTGCCATCATTTCGACCTGGTCGGAGGGGTAGTCCACCAGGACCAGTTTGAGCGGTCGTTGAACCGCCATCACTCGTGGTGCCGTGCTGTTCAGGTCCTCACGCACACTGCTCTCAAGTACGCCGACATCAATCGTACTCGTTGCCTTGGCCACACCGATCGTGTCGCAGAAACGGCGGATCGACGCGGGCGTGTAGCCGCGTCGCCGCAGCCCGCTGATCGTGGGCATCCGCGGATCATCCCAGCCGGAGACGTGTTGTGCCGTGACAAGATCGCGCAGCCGACGCTTGCTCATTACCGTGTAGGTGAGATTCAGGCGGGCGAATTCGATCTGTTGGGGGTGATAGATCTTCAGCGACTGGCAATACCAGTCGTACAGTGGCCGGTGGTTTTCGAACTCGAGTGTGCAGATCGAGTGGGTAATGCGTTCAATGGAATCGGATTGGCCGTGCGTAAAATCATACGTGGGATAGATGCACCATTGATCACCCGTGCGGTGGTGCGTCTGGTGCAGGATCCGGTACATCACGGGATCTCGCAAATTGAGATTGGGGTGCCCCATGTCGATCTTGGCTCGTAGCGTTCGACTGCCGTCGGGGAATTCTCCGGCTCGCATGCGTGCAAACAGATCCAGGTTTTCTTCGACCGGTCGGTCGCGGTTGGGACTGGGAAGACCAGGTTCGGTTAACGTTCCACGGTGCTCCCGCATTGCATCGGGACCGAGCTCGCACACAAAAGCGTGCCTGTCCGTGATGAGCTGGCGGGCCCACTCGTAGAGCTGCTCGAAATAGTCCGAGGCATAGAACTCACGCTCCTGCCAGTCGAAACCCAACCAGCGTACGTCCTCTTTGATCGATTCGACGTACTCGTTGTCTTCCTTTGCGGGATTGGTATCGTCGAACCGCAGGTTACAGAGACCTTGAAACTTCGCGGCGATGCCGAAATTGAGGCAGATCGACTTGGCGTGGCCGATGTGAAGATAGCCGTTGGGTTCGGGAGGGAAGCGGGTGTGTACGCGGCGATCCCATTTCTCGGCCGCTTGGTCTGCTCGGACAATCTGTTCGACAAAGTTCGGGGAGCGATCCGATTCCGGAGCATTCATGGGGACCGGCTTTCTCTCGGCGATTTCAGTAACGACCTTTGACTGCCGACCGATGAAGATAGGCCGGAGTCCCTCTTTGACGATGTTCGCCCCGCTGGATACAGGGATGGCGTGGCACCCGACCCGAGCTTCGGTGCCCTGAGCC
>PADE01000065.1 GCA_002702965.1 Planctomycetaceae bacterium | reverse complement strand
TGGCACCGGATAGCGGTGGCGGCTCCAGCGAGGACAGTTTTACCGAGGACAGTTCCACCGATGTCGCGACCGAGGATGCATCGACTCTGATTCCACCGCCGCAACTCGGTCTATATGGGACCCTCAACCAGCTTCAGGTGGATGTCAGCCGATTGCCTCGACCCGATGAGTACAACCCCGCCATGAGCAGCGTTGAGGATTTTCAGACGATCGACATTCCCAGCGATATCAAGACCGTGGCGTACTACCTCCAAGCTGCCCAGATACTACCCCCGGGTGAAGACGAAATTCGTTTCTCGCGACAGGAAGATCAACTGGCGGGTGGCCTGGTGCGCCGCGAACTGGATCGATCGATTGCGCGTTACGCGGCTGAGAGTGGTGACACGGCCACGCTCACGATGACTGGAGAAGTCCTGGCTCCCGAAGTGACCAGTCTCGAGTTCTATTATTTTGATGGATTGGCGTGGGTTACCCAATGGGATAGCGAGATGCTCAAGGGACTTCCCCAGGCGGTTCGCGTGGTCATTACGATTCGCCCGGCACGCAGTGCGAATCGACCGGAGATGATTGGATTGACCAATTCGATGACCGCGATTGAGCAGGGAGACTTGGTCTACTCGTTGGTGGTTCAGCTCCCCTTGGCCGAACCGCCGGAGACGATGGGAGACTCGGCAATGGAGGCCATGGGACTATGATTCACACCATCGTTGATCGCCGGCGGCGCCGTGGCGTGGTGCTGATCGTGGTGCTGGTCGTGGTCGCCATGTTGGCGCTAGCGGGCTACACCTTTACGCACATGATGCTGACCCATCAACACGCGGCTCAATTGCACGGCCGCCAAATCCAAGCCCGTGTCCTGGTTGATTCGGGGGTGGAATACGTCCGCACCTTTTTCACGCAAGAAGAGGCGACGCGGGTGGAGATGGGAGGGCACTACCTTAATCCGCCGGTCTTTCAAGCTGTTCCCGTGATGGTCGACACGGATCCGCGCGGTCGCGGCAATTTCAGCGTGTTGGCGCCGAATCTCGACGAACTGGGGAACCTGGCGGGGGTCCGGTACGGGTTGGAAGACCTTTCCACTCGCCTCAACATGAANATCTTGCCGATGGCCGAGCAGCTGCTTCCCGGGGCGGGGCGGACACTGTTGATGGGGTTGCCGGGAATGACCGAGGACATCGCGGATGCGATCCTCGATTGGATCGACGAGGACACCGAAGTTCGAGAGTTCGGCGCCGAATCGGAATCCTATGTCGGTTACCTCCCTAAGGATGGGTCGCTCGATTCGGTCGAAGAACTGCTGCTGGTGCGGGGAGTGACGCCCCGACTGCTGTTTGGGATCGACACCAACCGCAACGGGATGGTGGAGCAGCACGAACTGGAGCAGGAGGTCAGCGGCGTGACCTCGACCGCCGAAGACACCGGCGCCGTCGACATTACGGCGGAGGGGATGCAGCGCGGCTGGTCTGGCTTCCTGACCCTCCACAGCCAGGAAAAAAACACAACCTCCTTGGGACAGCGNCGGATTTTTGTGAACAACGACAATCTCCAGGAGCTATTCACGCAGCTGTCTGACGTCTTTAACGAAGAATGGGCGGTGTTTATCGTCGCTTATCGCCAATCGGGCGCATCTGACGGCGGTGGAACTGGCGAGTCCGCGGCGGGACACGAACTCGATTTTGAGCAGGAACCCCAAGAGCAGTTGTCCCAGGTGCTCGACCTGATTGGCAAGCAGGTCCAAGCGCGGTTTGCAAACGAAGAACAGCCCGTGCTTCTACAGTCGCCTTTTCCCGACGAGCAGGTGGCGATGAACCTCTACCTACCATTGTTGATGGACGCATTGAGCGTCAATGAGTCGGCGACGATTCCTGGTCGCATCAACATCAACCAAGCACCCCGAACAATTTTGCAAGGTATTCCCGGAATGACCGAGGAACTTGTCGAACAGATCATTCAGAAACGGGCTGTCGAATTAGACCCTGAAAACGAAGATCCCAACCTAAAATTCGAATCCTGGTTGTTGACGACCGGNATCGTTACGCTGGACCAGATGAAGTCGTTGATGCCCTTTGTAACAGCTGGGGGCGACGTTTTTCAGGCGCAGGTTGTCGGTTATTTTGAGGATGGCGGTGCCGCGTCGCGCACCGAGGCCGTTTTTGACACTACCGGGAAGATACCGCGCGTAGTATTCTGGAGAGATATCAGCCATCTCGGGCGGGGTTACCCGTTGGAACTACTGGGTGTGCAGCTGGATGTGACTCAATAGTCGGTGGCCTGGGTGAGCGTTTTGCGTTTATTTGAACAGGTGCCACGAAATTTTCCGGTGTCGGTTGCGTTTGTGAAGGAACAATTTCTGAAGTTCTGATTGCTTAATTTTGGTGGTGCGCTTCTCGGTCCGGATTGGGCTCCGTGAGCGTCCACACCAATGATTCCACGAGGTGGTTACACCATGGCCAAGTTAGTTGCACTGGAATTGGACTCGCGCGAAGCCCGCCTGCTGGTTGGTACGACGCGCGGCCAGGATGTCGTGATTGAAAAGGCTTTGTCGGTCGAGCTTTCCGATACCTCGGGGGCGGACACGACGACGCTTGCGGATGCGCTGGAGAANCACAATATCGATCGCGGTGACGTACTCATCGCCGTTGGCCGTTCGCAAGTGGAACTACGGCTGCTCTCGCTGCCGCAATCGCCGCCTGACGAAGTACCGGAAATGGTTCGTTTTCAGGCTATGCGCCAGTTTGCAAACATCGGTGAAACTTGGCCACTGGACTTTGTGCCGCTATCCGATGAGGGTGGAGACGGACAGATACACGTGCTGGCGGCTGTGATTTCCCCCGAACAGGTCACGCAAACAGAAGAGTCCTGCTCTGCAGCGAATCTGGTTCCACGTCGTATGATTCTCCGCCCTTTTGCGGCTGCGTCGCTGTTGTGTCGTCAGGGTAGGGCGGGCCAGGGTGGTTGCCAATTGCTGATCAGTTTGACGTCCGGCGAAGCTGAACTGACAGTCGTCAGCGATGGACAGGTTGCGTTCTTACGAGCGGTTCGTCTACCGCTGGACGATGCGGGCAACGTAACGGCCAAAGCACTGGTCGGCGAGGTGCGCCGGACGATGGCTGCGGCGCAAAATCAGTTGTCAGGGCGGCCAGTCGAAAAAATTTGCATCTGCCAGGGTGCCGACGAAGAGAACGCATTGCGGGACGTGCTCAAGCAAGATCTCGCGATCGAGGTAGAAGTCTTCGATCCCTTTGATGGGATGCGGTTGTCGAAATCGCTCCAGTCGGAACGGCCCTCCCATCCGGGGCGTTTCGCCGCTTTGATCGGTATGTTGGCCGACGAAGCCCGAGAGTCACACGCCGGAATCGACTTTCTACACCCGCGGCGCAAACCGCCACCACCGAGCAAACTGCGACGCAATCTTTGGGTTGCGACAGGTGCAGGCGCTATGGCAGCGGCGTCACTGGTTTTTGTGGTGGTCACGCTGTGGTCGAAAAATTCAGAAATCTCTGACTTGAAGGCAGAGCTGGCGGCCAATCAAAAAGGACTCAAAGTCGCCGAGCAAGAAATTCAGAATGCGGGTGCAATTGACGTATTCTCACAAGCGGACATCACCTGGCTCGACGAGCTTGTCTGGCTGTCGAAGACGTTTCCCGAGGCGGAAGATGCTCTGGTTGCGAACCTCACGCTGAGCTCCAGCACGAAGCAGGGGGGACGCATCGACCTGGATGGATTTGCCCGCACTGGGGATACGATTGGTCGCGCTGAGGCGATCCTCCGCGACAAACGTCACGAAGTACAGACCGACGGAAGTCAGGAGGATCCGCGCCGAAAGGGATATCGCCATTCGTTCCGCGAGCGGATCGTGGTCCAGAAAGATGACGCGGCGAGTTCGCGTCGCGAAGCTCCCGTACAAGCTGAATCGGAGGCCACGCCAGCTGCGGCCAAGACCGATGATTCGACCCCGCCAGCCGAGGCCGCAGAAAGCTCGACGACAGACAAGCCATCTGAGAAAAAATCGTCTGCCGACGCGAAAACGCGCGCCGTTTCCACCCGCCAGAATCCTGAGGGGGAGGTAAGCTCGAAATGAACCAACGTGAAAGAACTCTCGCTCTGTGTGTGGCGTTTCTAGCTGTTTTCGTAATGGGGACGTTCGCGTTCAATTGGTTCCGCGGTGCGGTCGATGTCAAGGATGCCGAAATCCGCAATCTCACATCCCGTCGCGATACCGAGGCCTACACGATTGGGACGAAAGGGAGGCTCGCTCGCAAGAGGTTCAACGAATACCGCAGCCGTTCACTGCCCGGCATTACGGCGGTCGCCAGTTCGCGTTACAGCGATTGGCTGCGGCAAGTGGTCGAGCAAGTCGGGCTGAAGGGTACCAAAGTGGATTACGTTGCCGCGCGCAATCGTGGTGACCTGTACAAACAGCTTCAATTTGACATCGTCGGCAAGGGAGATATTGAACAGTTGACAGAGTTTCTGTTTGAGTTCTACCAGCAGGATTACTTGCATCGTATTGACCGACTCATCCTGAATCCCACCGGCAAATCGATGGAAGATCTCAATATCAGTATACGAATCGAAGCGGTTTCGATGGTGGCGGTAGCCGATAGGATGGAGCTTGAGCCACTGCCATCGAATCGTCTCAAGTTGGAGAAGCTCTCTGACTACACCAGTATTATCTCGGGGCGCAATCTGTTTGCACCCGGTAATCAGGTGCCCCGGTTCGTAACCGATGACGAGCCGCAACAGATGACGCTGGGCCGTCGTGGATCTGTCCGCATTCGCGCCGACGCCGGCGACCGCGGCCAGGATGTGCATTTTCGCCTCGTCAGTACGGATTATCCGGAAGCCGACGAAATCCCCAAGGAGAGCGATAGCGGTCGGTTTAGCTTTACACCGGCAAAGACGGGTGACTTCAACATCGTTGTCGAAGTTGTGGACAGTGGACCGGGACCTAACAACAAGGCAACCAAGGAATTTGCGTTCACGGTGAGCGAGCCAGAACCGGAGCCGGAGCGAGAAGATCCACTGCCCGATTTTGACGTGGCGCGCAGCATGTATATCACGGCGGTCATCGAACGCAACGGCGAGCCTCAACTCTGGTTGCATTTGCGCACCACGAATGAGACCCTGCAATTGCGGGCTGGTGACCGTTTTCGCGTGGCGGATGCGACCGGGACGATTCGCGCGATTTCCTTCGATACCGGCCGGGTTGAGTTCGAACTGGGTGGTCAGATCTGGCAGGCTCGCAAGGGGAGCAACCTGGCCGACGTGGATCCGGTGGGGGAAGCAGATGGCGGATCGGAGTGACGAGTTTTCGTTTCGATCGACACGGTCCCGCTTGCCTGGGCGAGNTCCTCCTGTGATTTTCCACTGCTAGCATTGGGCTAACGGCTAGCAGACAGCCACACGGTGGCGTTCGTTTGCCGTCGTTTCNGCCGATTGCCNNACTCAAGGCTTGGGCCAAGTTTCCAGCCCCGAGCCGCGAATGCCCCGTCTNAGGCAATATTTCACTGCGGACACGCCGCAAGTGGTAAATTGCCAGAATCTGTCTACATTGTTGCCGTCGGTTGTGACGATTAGACACGTTAAGTGGATACCACGTGTTGCGAGGAATGCACCTACTTTGAACAACAGAGAAGCGAGCGTTGCGCGCCGCGACTGGGTTTTGGTCCACTAATTCTCGTACTTCTCTCACGCCCACTTGATTGCGTTGTGAGGATGTATTTGGGGGGACAGGTTGGATGAACGGAAAACGGAACAGACTCTCGGTACGTGGCCATTGGATGTGGCTGGCGGGGTCGAGCTGGTTGATNCTCGCGGTCTCGCTGGCGGCTCAGGAGCCGTCCACCGACGTTTTTCGCCGGTATGACCTGCAACATGCCAAGGCAGCTGACGTCGCTGGTCGATTGCGCTCGTCGCTGCTGGACAACCAACCTGGCGTGGGCGTGTTCGTCGATCGAGAACGAAATCAGGTCGTTCTGCGCGGGTCTGAACAAGTCCATCAACTCGCTGAGCAGATGATCAGGACGCTGGATCGCGACATGCCGACACGCGTTGCCCCATCCTCCCCTTCTCCCCCAGCGACCACAACCACGCGTGCAGAAGTCCGCGGGTATTCGGTGCCTAACACGGAGCTTGAATCGGTTGCCCAGCAGCTACAGCAGATGTTCCCTGCGGCCAGAATTGTCGCCGACGCGCGCACCTTGCAGGTCATTGTGGTGGCCGGCCACNCAGTCCAGCAACAAGTGGCGNAGTTCCTTCAATCCACACCCCCGCCAGCCGCGCCGGGTCGCAGCGCCACGGGTGGTCCTGTTGCTGCGGCTCCGCGGAGCGCTGTGTTATCCGGCGGTGGTGTTCCAACGTCATTCTCCGATAAGCGCCTGCTCAACCACCTTTCCTGGCGCGAACTTGAGACGCTATTGAGGAAGTCCTTTGGGGACCGAATTTCTGTCAGCCCAGACGCGACAGGGCTGGCGGCCACGGTTACCGAAGCCGGTCCCAATGGTCCCCAGCCGGTGATGCAGATCGATCGCCGCTCCAACCGCTTGACTTTTACGGGACACCCGAGTGCGGCCAAAGCCTGGAAACAACTGGCCGCGGCACTAGACAATCCACCAGGTCCCAGCGATCAGGCGATTCGCCTGGTTCCTGTTCAGCGTGCCCGACCATCCAGTGTGCAACGCGCGGTCGACCTGATCCACGCCGCTACCGGAAGCGGTGTGGCTGCGCCGTCGATTGCCGCCTATCAAGTGAAGTCCGCGGACAAGCAGCGTCTGGGAACCGAACTGGTCTCGATGCTGTACCAGGATCGGCAACAGCAGCCACCCGCGGCGGTCCGCCAACCTCCCCGGGCAGCTGGCCAACCTCCCGCGGCACAGCCGCCTGCTCTTCCTGGAACAGCGCCGGGTGCAGCGGCGGAGGATCCCGAGGCGGATGCCGGAGGATTGTTTGGGCCGGTACAGATCGAGTTCATCGAAGGCTTGAATACGTTCATTATTCGCGGACACGAACGGGACGTGGCGCGGGTCCTTCAGATTATCGAGAAAATTGAAGAGCAGGCGAAGGAGACTCAGCCCGAGACAGAGATCTACATGCTTGAGCATGCGAATAACCAGGCGATTGCGCAACTCATCCTCTCTTTTTATCAGACGGTTTACGGAAACAGGATCAGTCCGGTCAGCATCATCCCGCTAGGCAGACCGAATGCGCTGTTGTTGATTGGCGTCAAGGAGAGCATCGCGGAAATCAAGAAGCTGATCGTAAAACTGGACGAGCCGGCCGATCCCAATGCGCAGATTCGCGTCTTCCGCCTGTTGCACGCGGCCGCTACCGATGTCCAGACGGTGTTGCAGAGTTACTACAACCCGACCGGACAGCCCGGTCAACCGGGCGGCGGTGGCGGGGGTGGCGGTCAGACAACGACCGACCTGTCACCCCGGATTCTGGCCGTCGCCGACTTTCGCAGTAATTCACTGATCGTTCAGGCCAGTCCAAATGACATGATCGAAATCGCGAATTTGATCCTGGAACTGGACGTCGGCACCTCGCCCGCCACAGACGAGGTACGGGTTTTTCATCTGAAGAACACGCTGGCTACCGATATGCAAGCGGTCCTGCAGGCAGTTATTACCGGTCGGACGAGCGGCCTCGGCGGTGGGCTCGGGGGCGGGGGCGGGGGCTTCCAGGGGCCACAAGCGGGCGTCCAGGGCGCGCAGACGCAGGGCGCGGGCACACAGGGGGCGGGTACTACGCCCTCGAAAACCCTTTCCATTCAGCAGCAGCTGGAAAACATGGGCGAGGCGCAGCAGAGAATCATCGAGTCGGGCATTCTGACAGGGATTGTGATTACGGCCAATCCGACCGCGAACACGGTCGTTGTGCGGGCGCCCAAAAACAGCATGGATTTGGTCGCCGAGTTGGTCCGACAACTCGATCAGTTGCCCGACCAGGAAGCCCAGATCAAAGTCTTTCCACTGGAGAACGGCGACGCGATTCAAATCACCCAGGTTTTGCAACAGCTGTTTGGACTGCCCGTGACGGCTGGCCAGGGATTTGCCGGCCAATTGACCCAGGCCGTGTCGTTGGCCAACCTCGCAACCGGGGCGGGCGGCGGTGAGTCCTCGCTGGTGCCTCTGCAGTTCAGTTTTGATCCACGCACCAACTCGGTGATTGCGACCGGTTCGCCCACCGACTTGCGNGTTGTAGAAACCCTGATTTACCGACTCGACCAGGGCGACATTCAAACGCGCGTTACGCAGGTGATCCGTTTAAAGAACGCACCCGCCAATGATGTTGCCACCGCCATCCAGAATTTCCTGCAGTCGCAACGGGATATCAGCAACCTGCAGTTCCAGACCGGTGGTATCGGGGCGTTTGCCGACCAACTGGACCGAGAAGTCATCGTAGTCCCTGAACTGATTACCAACAGCTTGATCATCAGTGCCACTCCCAAGTATTTCGAGAACATTGTCCAGATCATCAACGATCTCGATTTTCGACCGCCGATGGTCATGATTCAGGTGCTGATCGCCGAAATCCAGCTCGACGACAATTTTGAGTTTGGCTTTGAATTCGGCGTTCAGGATTCGTTGATGTTTGACCGTGGTATTGCAGCCGTAGGCGGCGCCAGCGAACCTGGATTTAATTTTAACACTACCGGAAACCTTCCCAATGCGAATACTTTTGGGCAAGAGGTCTTGGGCGGACAGGCGCTCACCAATCTTGGGATCGGTCGTTCGAGTGTCACGGCCGGTTACGGCGGGCTGGTGTTGTCGGCCGCCAACGAGTCGATCAGTGTCCTGATGAGGGCCTTGCAAGATGAAGGCCGTTTGCAGGTGNTGAGTCGTCCCGTGATCATGACGATGGATACCGAACCGGCGTTTGTGCAAATCGGACAAACCACTTCCCGAATTACGGGGAGCAGCAATCTCGGTGCGGGAGGCACATCCAACTCCGTGACTGACACCGAGGTCGGATTGCTGCTGACAGTGCAGCCGCGGGTTAATCAGGACGGCCTGATTTCAATGACCGTCGATACCGAAAATTCGGCACTGGATCCCAGTGGCGGTGTACCGGTGGCGGTGGACGCGACTGGGCAAGCGGTGCTGTCTCCCAACATCAATATCACGACGGCATCCACGACACTCTCCGCTCGCAGCGGACAGACCGTCGTATTTGCGGGTTTGATCCAAAAATCAAAGACGCGGCTGACCCGAAAAGTCCCCTTCCTGGGCGACATTCCGTTGCTTGGTAGCCTCTTCCGCTTTGAGAGCGAAGCCGACAAGCGTTCTGAACTGATGATCATCATGACGCCCTACCTCGTCAATGGTGACGAAGATCTCGAGTGGCTCAATGCGATCGAGTCGGACCGGATGAGTTGGGCGATTTCCGATGTGATCGAAATGTATGGCGACCGGGGTCTCAGTGCAGGACGTGGCTTTTGGGGAGATGAGGACTCGTCGGTGATCTACCCGCATGACGATCCGACAGGCCTTCAGTCGACGCCTAGTGGTGGTATGCGGCCGGGTGCGCCACCAGAGGGCATGATCGATCGAGGTGAGAAGCCCGACGAGAACGCCGACGACGATGGCTCCGCTGCTCTGCCGGATGGCCGTTATGAACTCTCGCCGATGCAGCCAGTACGCGTCGAGGACGCCACGGCTCCTTTTGTTTCCCCCATCCAAGCGGGACCACCGGTTTCGATTTACGGGCCGATCCAGCCGCAGAACTACGGGGCCGGTCCGCAGCCGCCCCAGGGTCGACCGGAGGAACCGTCGCCAGGAACGCCACAAACGGGATACCGACCCGGGCCACCGTTGCGTTAACGCAGAAATACTTCCCGGTCGGCGGTCGCTAAAACCACTTTTCCGCATCCGGTAATCGTTCAACCAGTGATGGCATGGAAGCACGCGGAACGACCTGCGGGCCCGCTCAAGAATGAGCGCTCTTCCCGAATCAGTAATGAACGGCGTCATTGCCTTTGTCGCAAGGAAGCGAAACATGCGAAAGCCGCTGTGGGGTTTGCTGTTGGTCGTCGGCGCANTGAATTGNGGGTGNAGCAGNTGGAAGACNNCTTCGTTCACTGAGCCCTGGTCCGCCTGGAAACAGAGCTGGTCGCAGNATGNGTCCACNNTTCCCCATCAGATGGTCGTTGTCTGGTCGGACGGTGTCTACAAGCACGGAAATCAGCCGGCTGTCAGGGGATTTGGCGGCCGGATCTACTTTTATGACCGTCAGCAGCACGTGATCCCGGTAGCCGGAACACTGTCGGTTTATGGGTTTGATGACTCGCGACGCGAGTTTGCAGGTGTGCGACCAGACCGCCGATTTGTGTTCAAGCCCGAGCAGCTACAACAGCGCTATAGCGAGACCGCCCTGGGACCGTCGTACAGCGTCTGGCTTCCCTGGGATAAGATTGGGGGAGAACACAAGAAAATCACGCTGATTCCCATCTTCAACTCGGCAGACGGGCAATTAGTGCGTGGGGATCAGACACTTAACGTACTGCCTGGATCACGGCCAGCAACACTCCCCCGGGATCGAGACAATCAGCAGCGGGAAGACGATGTATTAACGGCAAGTCACCAACAGCCGGCCGTTACCGATTCAACCGTCACGCGACGTCGCCCAACCACGACGATCTTCGTCCCCGAAACGACATCCAAGAAAATGCAAGCGATATCCCAGGCGCATGCTGATGCGCAGCGACAAATCGGCACGCAACCACCTGGTGCGGAGTCCAAACCGGTCTCGCCATCATCAGCAGAGCGGAACGACCACTCGACGCTGCCCACGAACCCTAATTGGGACGGTCCGAAGTGGAACCCTCCGGGGCAACGATCAACTCGTTACGAACGCTTGAAATCCCGGGTTCTAAGAGAGCGAGCCGAGCGATTAGATCGCGATCGCTCTCACGCCCAACAGTTCCACGTAGAACAGCCGTCTCCTGCTCCATCGTCACCTTCACCGGGGTCAGCATCTGAATCCGCGGGATACTCACCATCCGCTTCTCGAAGCGGGCGCTGATTACATTGATCGATCGAGGGGAGTGCGCAAACCCGATCGTAAGCCGTGTACGCAGCGGTTGGTTTTGACCGGCACCACCTCCAAATCCTCCCCGACCGCCAAATCCTCCTTGGCCGCCAAATCCTCCTTGGCCGCCAAATCCTCCGCGGCCACCGCCCAATCCCCCGCGACCGCCGCCAAATCCTCCGCCTCCGCCGAATCCTCCCAAGCCGCCGCCGCCGAATCCTCCCAAGCCACCGCCACCGAATCCTCCCAGACCGCCGCCGCCGCCGCCGAATCCTCCCAAGCCGCCGCCACCGAATCCTCCCAGGCCACCGCCGCCACCGAGTCCGGTCCCACCCAGGGAACTACCGAAACTCGCATTGATGCTGGTCGGTTGCTGTCCTTCATAGCTGCGCGGTGAAAACCCCAGGCTGCGGCCCACAAACGCGTCACGTTCAATGGCTGCCGAGCTGGTGAGCTCGCCAGTTTGGGTCAGGCCGGCCGCACGCCCGGCAGCTGTCCCGGCACCGAGCGTCGTGGTACCTCCCGCCCCGCCGGTACCGAGTCCGCCGAAACCTTGCGCGTGCAGGTCCCGGTTTGTGACGAACAGGATAATTCCGATCAGAAACGCACAGCGAATGGATCTATTCATCAAACGGCCCTCTGTTTTCGGAGCATTCACACCTGGTCCCAGCCGCTTTGATCCACTGCCGAGAGTCAGATTAGTCGGGGCGTCCAAACTGGCAATAGGTTGCACGCACAGGAGTGTAGTTAGTAATTAATACATCGTCAGCCGCCCGCCCACGCAATTGCCGGGCATGCCAATGATTCTCTTGTGACGGTTGATCGTATTATACTCATTTGGAGGGGGGTGAAAAACACCGATGAAACCTGCAGCCCGGAAATGGGGTATTATCTACAGGGTTTGACGATAGGTTACGACCACCAAGACCCCATTACACGCCACAGCTAACGAGAACCCGTTGCTAGAATTGCCCAAAACCCGTAATGTGGCATTCCAGTTGGCAACCACCAGTGTGAAAGGGAGAGAGTCCGATGCCGCAACCGCATTCACTTCGGCAATTTGCGCTGTTGAGCGTCCTAGTCGTTTTGCTCGCCGTGCCGGCCGCTGCCGAGCGCCCAGCGGCGCCCCAGTTATTGCCCGAATCGACGGTCGCTTATGTGCGGATTCGTGACAGCCAGGAGTTTATCCGCCTATTTCAAGACAGCAACTTCGGACGCTTGATCAACGACGAGAAGATCCAGGCTGTGTTGAGTGGTTTGTACGGAACTGAGCTCTCACTGGATGGAAATCTAACCTCCCCCGCCGGCGTGGTGGCCTATATCGAGGAGCAGATGGGCTCTTCACTCGATGAGATTCTCACATTGATCCAAGGGGAGGTCTGTCTCGCCCTGGTCGCTGAAGAACAGCAGACTCCTGGCCTGGTCGGTCTGGCTGACCTGGGAGGCCAGGCTACCGCCGAGCGATTGATCGAGGCAGCTGCAGCGCAAATGGTGTCGGAGGGTTGGAATCGAACCACCGACGGCGAGGGCGAAGACGAACTGACGGTCTTCCGCCGCCGCGACGAGGATCAAGATCAGACAATGGTCTACCTGATCAAGGATGGGACATTTCTGTTTAGCTCCCAGGCGGAATTGGCGAAACAGATCCTCGCGACCTGGAACGGGAGTTCGCAGGGTGTTAAGACGATGGCCGATAATCGGCGATTTACCTCGATCATGAAACTCTGTTCCGGCGCCAAGGACGAACGCCCTCAGATCAGCTGGTTTTTTGATCCGGTGACGCTGGTTAATCGCGTGGTGGGGGGGAGCTTCCAGGGCCAACTCGTGCTCGGTGTTCTCGAACAGGTTGGTGTCAATGGTCTCAAGGGCCTCGGCGGTAGTGTGATCCTGGGTTCGGAGGAGTTCGACACTATTACGCATGCCCAGGTGTTGCTCGGAAATCCGCGTACGGGTGTCATCAAGGTCCTGGCGTTGGGAGAGAGCGACGCGAAACCCGAACTGTGGGTTCCCGGCGACGTCGCCAGCTACTCGACCATGAACCTGGAACTTGGCAAATCCTACGACGCAGTGCGACAGCTGTGGGACACGATCAGCGGAGAGGGCATTTTTGACCAGAACGTNCAGCAGTANATCTCCGATGAAGTAGGATTCGACTTNGAAGAGGAGTTGATCAAGCAACTCGATGGCCGCATGACGATGATGAGCTGGATGTTGCCGCCGCCCGCACGGGTCAATGGTCAGGCCAACCTGGTGGGCGTCAAGCTGAACGATGCCAAGAAGTTTCAGAAGACACTCGATCAATTGTTGGGGCTCTTTCCGGGTGCAACCGAACCCGCGACCAGCAGCGGTGCCAAGATCTTTAAACTTGTACTTCCGCAAGCAGATGCAGGACCAAACCCGCTTGGNGAGTTGGTGCGCCAGCAAGATCCGGCCGGNGCTATCGTCGGNGATTACCTGCTGGTGTCNGACAGCATTCAGTTGTTACGCAAGGCGATCGCGACGAAAGGTGGCAACGGAAAACGGTTGGCTGATGAGCTGGATTACAAGCTCGTCGCCAACATGGCCAGGCGTCAAAAAGGTGGAACGCGACCGACCATGATCTCTTTTGCGCGTCCCGAGATTTCCCTGCGGATGATGTACGATCTGGCAACCGGCGGTGCTGCGCAGCAGGGACTGCGCAGCGTAGGCGAGGAGAACCCGCTGTTCGCGTCGCTGGCCGATGCGCTGGACGGGAACCCGCTGCCGGAATTTGAGGTCATCTCGCAGTACCTTGCCCCGCGGGGCTCGATGGTGACCGACGACGAGAACGGCATCCACTACATCGGATTCTCGATACGCCGTGCGGCCGCGGATTGACAGTTGGCGCACGGTCGCGCCAGTTTTGTCCACTATGCGGATCTGTCGATCGACCNTACGAGTTGACCGTTCCCTCGCAACGGCCATCGAGAGCGAAGCCTCCGCTAGGCGCTGGCGTAGACCCGAACGACGTTCAAAGGGGTGTTGCTCGGGTTTTGTATCTTGCACGCTATTTCGCGGGGTACAAATAGCGCGTCGAAACGTCCCATTGCATAGCGCCGCTCGTCGATCGTCACGACGGCACTCCCTGTTGCGACAGTAAGTGTTCCATCGGTGGGCAGGGCAGGGCAGGGCAGGGCCGCGACGGGTTTGATTTCCACATTCCCGCCACGAATCCCCTGGGCGCCGGTCTGGGTGCAAAAGAAGTCCCAGCAGACGGCTCCTGATGCCGGTGTTGTGCGCTCTGCATTTGCNGCGCGAACCAACTTTTCGGGGACATCGGCATTGGTTTGAGACCGGTCTTCGACGCCAAAGGTATCGTCCAGAAATTCGCGCTGTGGGGTTTCCGTTGGAAAAGAGGTGTGCAGGGTGGCGGTAGCGGTGGATTGATTCTTGACTGCATGGGGAACGCCAGCCGGGACGTAGATCGCATCCAACGCACCGAGCTGGTAACGTCGGCCTGCAACAAACACCGACGCGGTACCCTCCAGTACCGAAATCCCTTCGCCCGTTGGGTGGGTGTGATAGGGAATTTCGGTATCAGGTGCCATGGTCGCGGAACAGACAGTCAGTCCCTCAGCGCCCGTGTTGCCGTTACAGAAAACACGAATCTCCACACCCGGTGCGAGCTGCGCCGCTGGGGGTGAGTCAGCTCGAACAAGCTGTTCCCCGGTAGTCATAGATCGATTCCTCGCGTTGAGATGACAAGTCGGAACGTCTTTGGCATCGTAACGGGAACTCAAAGTGTTCGCCATGGCCCTCGTGAACACGAGTATTCGTGCCCCCTCTNCCCACACGGCCCAGCGACTCGGATCTCCGGATTGCCTGTCGTTGGATGACATCCATTGCTCTTGGAACACTGTGTCCACCGCAAGGTGTCGTACCGAACAGCCGCTACACAGCTCGTGGGATCACATTCCTAGAGTGGTCGGGATCGGCGAAGCAGGGGGTCGGCAGAGGGACTTTCGTGAGGCCCCTCGCTCCCTCCGTTCTCCTGCAGTGAACCGGTTGCGCCGCCACGTCGACGCGACAGAATATCGAGGCCCCGAGTATACTGAAATACATGGCACAATTTCTGGTCACCGGCGCCGCTGGTTTCATTGGCTTTCACGTCTCCCGTCGACTGCTGGAACGCGGGGAGACCGTAGTTGGGTTGGACAACCTCTGCAGTTATTACGACGTGCAGTTGAAGCGTGATCGTCTATCTCAATTGGCGGATAATACGAACTTCACGTTCAGCGCAACCGATTTGGCCGATCGCCAATCGATGGAGAGCGTCTTCTCGAGCACCCCGTTTGATGNGGTTATCCACCTCGCTGCGCAGGCCGGCGTCCGGAATTCGTTGAAAGATCCGCATACTTATGTGGATAGCAACGTAGTCGGCTTTCTCAACGTACTGGAAGGATGTCGTCACTCGAGCGTCGGGCACCTTGTCTACGCCTCGTCCAGTTCGGTGTATGGCGCTAACACGACGATGCCTTTCTCGGTTCACGATAATGTCGATCATCCGTTGAGCCTCTATGCCGCCACAAAAA
Organism: Planctomycetaceae bacterium; assembly: GCA_002702965.1. Taxonomy (GTDB): domain Bacteria; phylum Planctomycetota; class Planctomycetia; order Pirellulales; family Pirellulaceae; genus UBA9264. Next base: position 34,632 of record PADE01000065.1, on the reverse strand, counting down.
AGAGCAACGAACTGATGGCTCATGCCTATAGCCATCTGTACGAGCTGCCCACGACCGGCTTGCGTTTCTTCACCGTCTACGGGCCATGGGGACGCCCCGATATGGCACTGTTCCTGTTTACCGAACGCATCTTGGCGGGACAACCAATCGATGTCTTCAACAACGGACAATTACGACGNGACTTTACGTATATCGACGACATCGTCGAAGGCATTATCCGCATTGCCGATCATCTGCCCCAACCAAATAGTGACTGGAACGGAAACACACCCGACCCGGGAAGCAGCGTGGCGCCTTACCGGATCTATAACATTGGGAATCACCAACCGGTTGAACTGATGGATTTCATCGAGATCTTGGAGCGTTGCCTCGGTCGCACAGCAAAACAGAACATGCTGCCAATGCAACCGGGTGACGTACTGGCAACCTGTGCCGATGTGGATGACTTGATTTCAGAGGTTGGGTTTCAACCGGCGACTCCGATTGAGCACGGAATCGAGCGGTTCGTTCACTGGTACCGCGANTACTACGGCGTATAACCCGGCAGCAACGACACGATGGGCATCCCGTGCGGCCGTTTCCGATCTCGCCTAGGCTTGTGAAGTCAGTGCGTTGAATCGTACCCGAAGGAAGCCGGTTTTCGTGTTGGCAAATCACTTGGCCGTTTGTTCTTGCGTTGTGCGGGTTGCCGGGAACGCTCGGCATCGATTGAGATCGTAACTCGTCAGGTGGCGACGCGCTGTAGCTGCCAGATTTTGCCGACTGATCAGGATGCGAAGAGCGGTCGTGTGGTCCCCTGCGCCACGCTCGTTTCGCGGGGGTGTAGGGGATTACCTGGAAGTTCATTGTGAGTCAGCTGGGGGGGACACCCGCTGGTCAGATTGGCGCCAACTACGATTCGCTTGTCGCGCCATACAATCGGAATAGATTGCGCAATCGTCCTACCCATCAAAAATATCCCAAACTCCTTGAATTGAGACGCCCGGTTGATATCTTAGGTAAGAGAGGGCTAATACAGTAGATAGTATGTCGGTTTATTACCGTAACACTGTTGGCAGGGGACATACCGTGACATGTCGTAGGCTTAGGGGGTTGTCCATTTGTGGTGCGGCGCTGGTTTGCATGCTTGCCACGAGTGTTGACGCCGGATGGTATCGGACGCGGGTCACTGTGGTGGCGAGGGGCGCCTCACATGGTAGCCACGGGGCCAGTACCGGCAGTTGGGGCAGCCACGGCAGCCACGGCGGCAGTCTCGGCAGCCACGGCGGTTTGCTCCATCGTCTACACCACCGATTACAGCACCTGCATTCCTACGGATCGTTTGGTAGCCACGGATCTAGCGGTGGTTCGTACGGCAAGGTCTATTGGGGAAGTTGCGGATCGCAGGGCGGTGCGGTCCAGGCCGTTGCGCCGGAAGGAAATACGGCTCCTGACCCACCTGCTCCGGCCGAGGACAAACCGGGCGAAGCAAAGTCGTCGACCGACGATGGAAGTGTAACATTGACGGTGGATGTTCCGCGCGATGCCACGCTATTCGTCAATGGTGCTCGCACAAGTAGTGCCGGAGTAACACGAACATTCGTCTCTCGCCATTTAGAGAGTGGTTTAAATTACACCTATCATGTGCGGGCTGAAATCAGCCGTGATGGAGTTGTGATTGAGGACAGCAAATCGGTGACGCTGCAGAGAGGCGAACGTAGCCATCTTTCCTTTACATTTCCGCAGCCGCAGGTGGAGACAGTTCTGACCGTCCGTGTTCCGGAAGAAGCCCGGGTCTTTCTAGCTGGACGNGAGAGCGAATCGACGGGCACAGCGCGGACCTTTCGGACACGCGCTTTGGCTCCTGGTGAAGCTTGGGAGAATTACCATATTCGGGTGACGCTCGAGCGCGATGGAAAACTACTTCACGAAGATCGACGGATTACGCTTAGGTCTGGCGACACGATGGTTCTGAATTTTTCGAAGATTATCAACACGGGTGGTCCACGCGTGGCGGCAACACGTTAGGAATGATCCACCCTGGTGTTCCGGAAATAACCCTCGCCTCGGACCTGTCCGCTGCGAGGGTTTTTGTTTTCGTTTCCACAGCGAGGGCAGGGGATTGAATCGTCCNGAATAGTTGATTGCGTCGATATTGCGAACAGAAAGGTCTCGCCATGAACGATGCAAACGCCACTGGCTGGTCTGGGAAGCGGCGTTGGTTGGTCAGTCTATTATTGGTATNGCATTTGACAGCGGTCTTCATCGCTCCGTTTAGCTTTGAAACCGTAATGGATTCGGGGATCGGTTCGCCGCTGGTACTGCGGGTTTCCGAGTGGTTTCGCCCTTATACTCAGGCCGCCTACCTGCATCACGGATACGCCTTTTTCGCGCCCGATCCAGGCCCGAGCCATCTCTTGCGGTACAGGCTACATTTTTCCGGAAGTCCGGACCAGCGTACCGGGCAATTGCCCGATCGTGACGCTCACTGGCCGCGCTTGTTGTACCACCGCCATTTTATGTTGAGCGAACAACTTCACGGGACCTTCGAACCACCGCAACCTCCATCTCGTGAGTTGTTCGATCGTGAGCTATTTCCACTGATCGAGCGGATTTGGAAAGCCCGCCGACACGTCTACGAAGCGCAGTGGGAATCGTATCGACGTCACCTCCAGGCGACGCACGATGCGGAGCGTGTTGAAATGGAGCGGGTTGAGCATCGCCTTATTTTTCCGAACGAGTTGCGGAATGGCAAGCGGATCACCGATGCCGACCTGTACGTTGTATTGCCGGAAGATCGGTCAGAAGGAGATCGACCGTGATCGCACTCGTTCGATCCATCGATTCGCTGACGCGTGAAGCGGTCGCTGGCTGGAATCGATTCTGGTTTACTCCTCAGGACCCGCATACACTCTCACTGATGCGGATCTTGGTGGGCGCGATGTTGTTTTATACGCACCTCGTCTGGTCATTCGACCTCAACGCGTTCTTGGGCAGCGAGAGTTGGGTCTCGCGGTCCGCGTGGGAGGTGGCAAATGCGGATGCTTATGTGTGGAGTTATCTTTGGCTGGCACAGTCACCGATGACGTTGTGGGCAATGCATCTTGTGGCGCTGACCATATTTGTTTTGCTCACCGTGGGCTATCGTTCTCGGCTGATGGCATTTCTCGCGTGGTTTGTCACGATTAACTACTGTCATCGTCTGACCGGGGCTCTTTTTGGCCTGGATCAAATCAACGGAATGTTGGCCATGTATCTTATGTTGGGCGCGAGCGGGAACGCCTACTCGGTTGATCGATACAGGCACACGGCGCGGTCGGCTACTGACGGATCTGAGGATCGGCCTGCCGCCACAATTGGGACGAATGTTGCGATTCGGTTGATCCAGATCCACCTCTGTTTGATCTACTTCTTTGGTGGAATNGCGAAGATGCACGGTAGTTCGTGGTGGGATGGGAGTGCAACCTGGATGGCGGTCAGCAACTTAGAATACCAGTCTCTCGATCTGACCTGGCTCGCGCACTATCCGATGCTAACTGCCTTTCTGAGCCACATCACGTTACTGTGGGAAGCGTATTATTGTTTTCTCGTTTGGCCGCGCGTGACACGCCCCGTGGTACTTCTCATGGCGGTTTGTGTTCACACCGGCATTGCTCTCGCCCTGGGGATGGCGACGTTTGGATTGGTCATGTTGATTGCAAACATGGCGTTTGTATCTCCACAGATCACTAGCTCGCTGATCGACTGGAGACGCGCGTCGAGCTCGCAAACGCGTTCTGGTCTTGCCGAGCACGTGCCGTAAAACCCTGTTCTGGCTGCCCGTACGGATCCAGTTTAGTGTTCCCGGCAAGTCCCGCTTTGGTCCCAGGGCAATCGGGCGACCAAAGCGGTTCCCCATCGGCCGCCAAAAGACGTGCCCGCCGNTGCCGGANGGTCGTCCGCTGTCGGCTCTCGCGCNAGCTGTCGCCCACCGTGACCGGTCGTCGATCGGGGCCTTGGAAGGTCAGGACCCNTGGACGTATACTTCAAACTTAAAATCGGCTCCTTCCACAGGGACATGCTGGCGTGTACCAGAATTTGGCAGTCGTGGGTGCCACCGGCGCCGTTGGAAAAATCGTCCGACAGCTGTTGGTCGAACGGGCATTCCCATACACCTCGATTAAGTTCCTGGCATCCAAGCGTTCTGCCGGAACCGAGTTGGAATTTGAGGGACGGGCGTTCAAGGTCGAAGAGCTACGGCCAGAAGCATTCGACAACGTTGATCTGGTCATCGCGAGTACGCCAGACGACGTGTCTCGTGAATTCGCGCCGTGGGCGGTCGAACGAGGCGCAGTTGTTGTCGATGAAAGTGGCGCGTGGAGAATGGAGGAAGGGGTTCCGCTGATCGTGCCGGAAGTCAACCCGGACGCGGTACGGCATCATCAGGGGATCATTGCGAGCCCCAACTGCTCGACCACGCAAATGGTTGTGGCAATGAAACCGTTACACGATGCCGCGAGAATCCGGCGTGTGATTGTAAGTACCTACCAGGCAACCAGTGGCGCCGGCGTCGCCGGCCAGCGAGACCTCGAGGCGGGTACCCGAGCCGCCCTGGAACAGAAAGACTATTCGTACGAGTCGTTTTCGCACCCCATCGCATTCAATGTCATTCCACAAATTGGTGGCGTGCGATTCGAAGGTTATACGTCCGAAGAGATGAAGATGGTCTGGGAGACGCAAAAGATCTTTGATGACGACTCGATTCAGGTTTGCCCGACATGTGTACGCGTGCCCGTTTCCAACTGCCACAGCGAGAGTATCCTGGTAGAGACAGACCGCGAGCTGTCCCAAGACGAAGCGCACGCACTGTTTCGCGAGGCGTCAGGGATTCAACTTGTCGACGATTTGAGATCAGGTCAGTACCCAATGCCTTTGGGAAGTTCAGGGACGGACTACGTGTTTGTGGGGCGCGTCCGAAAAGATATTTCGTCGTCACATGGCCTATCGTTCTGGTGTGTAAGCGACAATCTGCGCAAGGGAGCCGCGACCAATGCGGTGCAGATCGCAGAGCTGTTGATCGCTTCGATCAATGTTGTCACCTAGTTCAATTGCCGCATCCCGAGGCGNATGCGGATGAGATGGTTCAAGAGCACGCTCGCCTACGATGGGACTGCTTATCACGGGTGGCAGTTACAAGACGGCCAACTAACGGTCCAAGAAGTATTCGAAACAGGTCTTTTCAAGACCACCAATCAGCGAGTTCGTGCCACGGCGAGTGGAAGAACCGATGCGGGCGTACACGCGGCAGGGCAGGTGGTCAGTTTCTGTGTCGCCACCGATCTGACAACTGCTACGCTTCAACGAGCTCTGCAAGCGAACACGCCACATGATGTCTATGTGTTGAAAGTGGAAGAGGCTCGAGAGGGTTTTCATGCGATTCGCGATGCGCGGTGCAAACGGTACCGNTATCTAGCGCAGGACGCGACCCACCACGAAGTTTTGGCTCGTCAATATTGTTGGCAACTTCCCTACCACTTGAACACAAACGCCATGCAGCGCGGTGCCGTCATCCTGCGTGGGAAACACGATTTTCGATGTTTCCAAGCCAGCGGATCACCACGCGCAAGTACGGTCCGCACGATCAGCCAGATTTCGGTTGATTGGATTGACCGAGACGGGTTTCCCAGGATCGTTTTTCAGGTAACGGCCGATGGGTTCCTGTACAACATGGTTCGTAATATCGTTGGGTCTCTGGTAGAGATTGGCCGTGAAGCTGTTCCCGTCACTTGGCTTCGAGAGGTGCTCGCGAGCAAGGACCGAAAGACCGCGGGTCCCACGGCGCCTGCGCACGGTCTCACCCTGATGGAAGTGGGTTATGATGCACAAGTGTTGCTCGAACCGGCCAAGTGCGCACCGTCTTGAACGTGTGTTTTGAATGCGCGTAGCCCACGTCATCACTCGAATGATCATTGGAGGTGCGCAGGAGAATACCCTGCATACCTGCCGCGATCTCGTGCAAAATCATGGCGACGATGTCTTACTTATTACTGGACCGGCGGTTGGCCCTGAAGGAGACTTGCTGGATCAGAGCAGGGGGGCAGGGCGTGTGGCGCTAGTGCCCTCGCTCGTCAGGCCGATTCACCCATGGCGTGATGTGGTGGCGTACCGTTCCATCAAACNCCATCTGCGTGACTTTCGACCTGACGTTGTGCATACCCATAGCGCCAAGGGAGGCTTCCTCGGCCGCCTAGCTGCGTGGTCGCTGCGGGTACCTGCGATTGTCCATACGGTTCACGGTGCTCCGTTTCACGCATTTCAATCCGCTGTTGCAAGACGGCTCTTTCGCCTCTGCGAACGCTTTGCCACCCATCGCTGCCATGCACTGGTTAGCGTCGCCGACGCGATGACAGAGTTGATGGTAAATGCGGGCGTTGCCCCGCGCGAGAAATTTACCAAGGTGTTCAGTGGTTTGGACGTCCAGGTGTTCTTGCGCGCCGATGAACATCGAACACAACAAAGGCAACGACTCGGTTACAGTGACGAACACGTGGTCGTGGGAAAAGTCGCCAGACTCTACCATCTCAAGGGACATGATGACCTAATCGATGCGGCTTGTACGGTCGTGAAGCATTTCCCATTGGTTCGTTTTTTGTTGATCGGTGACGGCGTCCTGCGCGAATCGCTGCAGAAAAAAGTCAGGGACGCGAGGTTGCAGGAGTACTTTCACTTTGCAGGCCTCGTTCGCCCACAGAACATTCCGTCTCTGATTGGAGCGATGGACTTGCTTGTCCATACCAGTCTAAGGGAGGGTCTAGCGAGAGCGCTGCCCCAGGCACTTCTCGCAGGCAAACCCGTAATCAGTTACGACATCGATGGCGCTCGAGAGGTCGTCCGCACCGGAGAAACGGGATACTTGATCAATCCCGGTTCGGTTGAATCGCTCGCCGCGGCGATCGAGCAGCTCGTTGACGATGACCAATCGCGCGCCAAGTTTGGCGCGACGGGGCGGGAATGGTGTACCGAGAGGTTCCAACACCAAAATACGACCCGACAATTGCGAGAGTTATATCAACGGCTATTGGATGGAGATGACGGCGATTGACCCGACGATTGCGTCGGGTGCTTTGATTTGAGTCTTTCGACGGGGCCCGTTTTGGGATACACTGAAGAGCGTTACTTACCGGTTGTCACACGTGACAGAGCAAAGCGTCCGTTGCGGAGCGGCGAGGTGGGCCTGTCATCTGGCCCCGTGTGCCAATCCGATTGACCGTGTGGCCGATCAGTGGCATTGCAGAAGACGCAATCGTTGCTTTTGTGGCTACTTGCGGTTGTGCGCATCGTTTGTTGTCATCCCTCGAGGGCCCTTCTCAGCGATAGAGTTTAGGCTGTGGCTGCGACCCGCGATTATCTCGGTAACTTCCGCTTGATCAGGATGATTCGCGCGGGTGGAACCTGCCAAGTTTGGGAGGCGTTTGACGACGGGTCCAAGAAGCGTGTCGCGCTCAAGGTCTTGCAGCCTGAAGTTCGCACCGACAAGCATGAAATCGCGTTCTTGCGTCACGAGTATGAAGTCGGTCACTTACTCAGTCACGATCATGTGATCGAGGTATACGATTTTCGTACTGACCGTGACGTGCCTTTCTTGGTCATGGAATTGAGCAAATCGCGTAACCTGAAGATGATTCTGCAGCAGGATGGTGTCGACCGAGTCGCTCCTGTCGTCAAGACGATGCTTGAGCAAGCGGCCATGGGACTCGATTATTTTCATCAACAGGGATGGACGCATTGCGATATCAAACCGGACAACTTTCTAGCCAACCACGAAGGTGGTGACGTCAAGTTGATTGACTTTGCGCTAGCGTCGCGCATTCGCCCAGGGTTTGGCAAACTCTTGAAGGGGAAGGCGAAGATCCAAGGAACTCGTAGTTATATGGCCCCCGAGCAGATTCGACGTCAGAGTCTTAAAGCGCCCGTCGACGTTTATGCGTTCGCTTGTATGACGTACGAACTTCTAACTGGAAAGTTGCCCTTCACCGGTCTCACAGCTCAGGAACTTCTCCAAAAACACTTGTCTTCGCCAGCGCCACCGATTCTGGCAGCGAACAACAATGTCACTCAGGAATTCAACGACCTGATCTTGCACATGTTGGAGAAGAAACCGGAACGTCGTCTACAGTCGTTGGCGGACTTTCTTGCAAACTTGCAGACGATGCGGATGTTCAAGCGTAACCCAAAATTGTCCCAGAAGAGTGACGCGCCGTCTCGCACTGGGTCCGAAGCAGGGTAAGAGACATGGATCCCAAACGGTGGCTGTCGTTCGAGCAGCCGATCGGCGAACTGGAGCAGCGATTGGAATCGCTCCAGGAACAAGAGCCAGAATCGCCGGAAAGAACAGAGCAGATCCGCAGCCTGAGGCGTCAATTGGCAACGGTAACCGAACAGGTTTTCAACAATCTAAGTGCTTGGCAAACGGTCGAAGTAGCGCGGCACGAGAAACGCCCCCACACTGCGGATTACCTTCGCCTGGTATGCGACGAATTCGTTGAGTTGCATGGTGATCGTAATTTTGGTGACGACCAGGCCATTCGGGCTGGGCTCGCCAAGATCGAGCAATTCAAGGTCATGATCATTGGCCATCAGAAAGGGCGGACCTACAAAGAACGTAGTGCCTGTTATTTTGGTTGCGCTCACCCCGAAGGCTATCGCAAGGCGATGGCGAAGATGAAGCTTGCCGCGAAGTATCAGATTCCCGTAGTGACCTTGATTGATACTCCGGGTGCATATCCTGGAATCGGAGCTGAAGAACGAGGGCAAGCGTGGGTTATTGCGGAAAACATGTACGAGATGTCTCGTTTGCGTACGCCCATCATATGCGTCGTGATTGGTGAAGGCGGTAGCGGCGGCGCGTTGGGCCTTGGGGTTGGTGACCGAATCGCGATGTTGCAACACGCGTACTATTCAGTGATTAGCCCGGAAGGTTGTGCTGGAATTCTTTGGAAGAGCCACGAATACAAGGAAACCGCGGCGGAGGCTCTGCGGTTTACGTCGGCCAACCTGAAACGTCTTGGGGTGATCGATGACATCATCGAAGAACCACTCGGAGGTGCCCATCAAGACCACCAACAGACGGCATTACGTCTGAAGGAATATCTGGTGCGCACGCTGCGTGAGCTGGCACCCGTTTCGATTGACGACGTCATTTCGAACCGCTATGCGAAATTCCGTAGGATGGGCATTTTTCTCGAAGATGCAACGGCCGAGAGCGGTTCCGACGTGTCGGCCTGAAGAGCCACGCCGCGCCGTGTCTCATTCATTACCACCCGAGAAGCCCGTAATTCGCCCCGCACACCAACGTCCGATAATGTTTCTTATGTTCGGTTTGGGCGTGGGTATTCTCTGGGTATTGGGCTGTTTTCAGTTCTGTTGCTCCAACCGCGGATAACGCCGTTCGGACGTGCCACGGTACTTTGCAAGCGGTGTCGTGAGGTCTTGGGGCCCCCTTCTCTGCGCGAAAATCGCCAGCGGTTTTGCGATGACCATTGCGGGTGGGGTCACTGCCGTTCGTTGTTTTCCCGAAGCGGCCGCGAAGCGATTGCCAAACGAGTGATTTCCGATGTCCGTAACAGCTGGCTGCGATTGGCTGGTGACGGTAGCAGTTGTACTTCGCGGATGATCCCGATCTGTTCCATGTTCCCAGCGACCCGGCGGCCCTGAATGCGCGGNATGAGTTCCACCGGCGCGGGTCGGCTCGTGACGNGCGGATCAATCCCGCCGCTCGGATGAAAGGGAGCGAAGTGTTCGCCTGCAAGCGGGTGGCCCCAGCGAGTGGATCGGTAGAACCAATAGGGGGCGTTTAGAATGACTTTTCTGTATCAAGTAAGAGGGTCACTGGCCCATCATTGGTTAGTGAGAGATGCATATGGGTACGAAATTCCCCGGTGGCTACGCGGATCCCCAAGGACCCTACCTTCGCGACAAATTCCCTATACAGTGGCTCGGCGGTTGACGGTCGCGCCGCGTTCACAAAACTCGGGCGTCGTCCTCGGTGACAATCTCCGTAGAGGGTAAATTGGCTGACAACAAGCATCTCTCCGGCGATTTCCTGCAGCGAACGGTTCATTTTCCCGAGTTCATCTTCAAAGATCCGTAGCCCACAACATTTGGTCGCCAGTTGGTGCGCTTCGTTGTCACGATCGCGCTCGCCAATTCCCAATAGAACGACTAGCCCTTGGCCGATCTCGCCGACCACCCTGTCCTGGACGAGGACGTTTGCCTCAAGCACGCGTTGGATACAGGCTCGCATAGCTTTATTGTCTAGCCTCCGGCAATCGTTTCGCCCCGTACACGTGATCTGTCATCTGCGTTCAGCCTGATACGTTGAGCCCACTTGCCTGACGGACTTGCTTTACCCGGGCGAGAACTGAGCAGATGACCTTGTAGTTCGCGCTGATGTTCATCAACTGGACTCCGAAACACCCAATGATGACTCCGGTACCAACGAGCGAACATCCGTAGTGAGGCCATACCCATTTGTCCGCTTCGTTCCGTAAGTAGCCAGCCGGATCGGCCGCAGCACCGAATGAAGCGATGGCAATGGCGGTCAGGATTCCGGCAAACGACCAGGGAAATGTGCGCCGCTTAAGCGAGTAGCTCGATGCCAGTAGTGTTGGGTCGAGCTCGTACGTTTCTACGACCTCACGGCACCAACGATGGGTTCCAATGAAGTAGGTGATACACACCGAGTTCACCAGCAGCGTAACTAACACAGCTCCGATCCCAACCCAAAAATGGAGAACCATACGCTGTTGTTGAGCCAAGAAACGAGTTCGCAATTCGTCGCGTTGTTTCACCAGTGATGGTTCGGCTTGGGATCCGTCCCCACGCCGCGCGGGTTCCAACTTCTGTAGGACCGTGGCGTATTGTCGAGCTGTTTGGCCGTAACCAAACAAGGTGTGTCCGAGCAGCAGATCGGTGACAACGAGCAATGCCGCGAACAGCGCGAGGCCAAAGAAGATCCGTGTCATCGATACCATCGTGGTTTGGGAGTTGCTTTCTCGATGGCGACCAGTTTACGCATGAGCTTGCGGGTCGACTAGACGGTATTGCACGTCGCTGCGAACGTCCTTGTCATTCGTTGCTCGCAACTTGTCTGGAAACGACGGATCTACCGCACCGTCGCACTAGCGGGAGGAGTCTCTGGGGCGCTACAATTCACGTCGATCGCGTTCAAATAACTTGAGGAGTGTGATCGGCGGTTTTTGTCGTCGCACTTGCCAGTAGTGGTATACAGATGTCCGAAACGCCCGATTCGACGACCTGTTTGATGATCCTCGTGCGTCATGGGGCGACCGAGGCCAATCTAGCGAATCCCGCGCGCCTTCAAGGGCGCGTTAGCGATCCGGCGCTTTCGCCGACGGGCCGGCAACAGGCAGACGCGGTGGCAACACTGTTGGAATCGGTACCTCTCAGCGCGGCGTTTTGCAGCCCTTTGGTGCGTGCCCGAGAAACTGCCCAAATGATTGTCCGATCGCATGACATCAGCGTGTCTGCAGTCGAAGCACTTACCGAAGTCGACGTGGGCGCCTGGGAAGGTTGGACCTGGGACGAGGTAGCTGCAAAAGATCCTGAGTCCCTTTCCCGATTCCAGCAGAATCCCGATCGCTTTGGGTATCGCGATGGCGAAGACCTAGGTCAGGTAAGTCGCCGGGTACTTCCCGCATTTCAGGATCTGCTCACGCGTCACACCGGGAGGACGATTCTGGTTGTGGCTCACAATGTGGTCAACCGGGTGTTCCTGGCGGACCTGTTGGGCATGCCGATTGCGTCGGCCCGCAGAATTCCTCAGGATAACGGGGGTGTGAACATCATTCGGCAGCGGCGCGCAATCCTGAAGCTACTCACACTCAATTCCAATTTTCATTTATGGCCGAAGTGACGGAGCGCCGGCTGAGACCATTGGAAATGACCCCGCCTCACGGTGCCCGGTCGTACTAAGGTGTTCGGTCTCTACCCGCATCGAAGAGAAGATGCGCGATTCTCCTGGGCTCACCTCCCCTGCTCTACCGACAACGCGAGCTAGTATCGAGGTTGTGATTGCTGTCGTGAGACTGGCTGGGAACGCGCTTCACGATTCCTGAGAACGCCAAACTGTTTCAGGAAATCGTCTGTGATATCTTCCACGTCTTGATCTCCCGGTTGGTATTCAAACCAAGCTTGATCGACCTGATCCATTTTGCGGATATCAAAAAACTCGATTGCTACGACCGAGTGCTTGATCTTATTGCGCTCAGTGTAGAAGACGATTCGGTAGGGAAACAAGGGAACGGGTCGCCCTCGTCCCAACAACAGGCGAACGCGATCTGGTCGAACCGTATGTTGATGGGCAAGTGTCGCCTGCGCCGTCTCGTTGGATTGGGAAGCTGGCTGGCCATCTGGCATCTTGGTCGGTTTCCATTGGCCTTCAATCACCCAAACGGGGACCTGATCGACATTGCGGGGGTGCGCTGAGCCAAACAGAAATTTCCGCTCCAAGGACTTCAGTAACGCGGGAACTCCGCCGCTCGCAATCCACTGAAACTGCTCGATGCTCACCACATCAGTCTTCGTCGTGGCCAAGGCCTCGTTGACTCGCAGCAGGTCGATTCGTTCCAAGACCGTCCGGTCCGTGAATGCGCGGCGAGTCCATAGAAATCGTTGATTACGTATTTGCTGCAAGCTGGCGACTCCGGTCGCCATTTGCACCCTCAATTCGAGCCGGATCAAAGGAGCCGCCGGGGTTCCTGCCTGTCGATACGTGCCTGTTCCCACCAACTGCTGCCCGGCGAGGTCGATCGTTTGTTGAATTCGGGTTTCAACAGGCGGTAATTGCAGCAGCTGTTCGGCTGCCATGTGGACNAGTGATCGGCCTGTACGAGTTCCCGTAACCTCTTGTGATGAAGTATGTTGCATCCATATGAACGATGCGACAACAAATCCGGCCGCCGTTGTTAGAGTATGCGGTTTGGACTTCATGTCACGGTTACACCGGATTTGCCAAAGATATTCGTTGTAACAGGCCGAAACATTATCCCACGGGGAGACTTCCCCATGCTGCGCGGGATAGACCAATCGCTTACTCGCCACATCAGCGAGGCGAAATTCTAGGTTGGCTCGAGCGGCAAGTCCATGGCAAAGAGTGAAGTTGCAGTGGGTCCGTTGGCCATGGGTAGGGCAACAGTCCACTGCTGGGAACAACAGAACTTTACTGGCCTGCGGGCAACGTGTGCACCACGTAGGGGGATATTATGAAACGTCTGAGTGTTTGTTCGAATCTGCTCATCGGGTTGGCGATTACGGCGGGCGGCTGTTCCATGCCTACAACGTACAACCTTCCGCCCACGGAACGTCTATTGCATCCTGGCCCGGGAGTCGATGGTCCCGGACCTGGAGTCCAATCGCCAGCGGCTCCTATCATGCCGACGGCCATGGCCGTACGACAGCCAACAGTACAATTGTATTTTTCGGCTGCAAACGGGATGGAAGACATGGAGGTGCAGTGGGACGTGTCTCGAATCGGAGGCTTTGATTCCGTGGCGTTCGTCGTTCCCGGACCAACAAACTTTCCAGCGAATGGCTTGTATCGGCTAAAACTCACCAAAGTGCCTGACCGAGTTGGGCTCGAACTGTATCCCACGATCGAAATCGCTCCCATCAATGCTCGCACCGCAGCATTTTTGACACACAATGCGATTTCCATCCAGTTCACAAACGAAGATTTTGACCAGGTGCAAAGCCATAACTACGTTACCAAGGTCATCTATCTCCCGGACCCCGAGTTCCAAGAGCTGGCTCAGGCGGGAGTCGAAACGCTTGTAAGCACCCGGCTCGACCCGGGCGTCGATCCGATTGTCGAGGCAGACCGCCGTGGCTCGGTGATGGCGGTGATTCGAATGGGCGACAAACAGTTAGAAGGAATACCCGGTTCGGATACCGACAACGCCGGCACGATGGCGAACCAGGCAGGTCCGAGTGGTCCGATGGCGATCGGATCCGCGCGGCAATATGTCTCAGGTGTCACGATGCCCCAGTGGGGAATGCCCACATCGGGAACACCGATCGGACTACCTGGACCGCCGCATATTCCGTTCGGTGGCCCCGCCGGTCTGAGGCGGCATACGATCACGAACCATACGCAGGAGTTCTATCCCCGTCCGGCGGATAACATCGGGATTCATGTCCGACAAACACCCGGGTACAGTTATCCGCGTCCGGCCAATCAAGTCCGGATCACTGAGCAGAACTTCCATCCATCGACGCTCAACCGGCAACCGGCGTGGAATAGACACCAGGTGGTGCAGTAAGTCCGGCCCCGAACGATGCGACAGCCCGGCCCGCTGTTTAGCGACCGGGCTGTCGGCACGTCGGTGCCACAATCACGTGTCACGAAGCTAGATCCGTTCGAGTTGCGGGAACTCGCCTGCAACCGCCGAACCTTCGCAGATCTTTCTGCCGACTGGGAATCTGATGACACTGCCTGCTCTGCATGCCAACCAAATCATGAGAACCGCATCCTCGCTGTTCGTGTTTACGGTACTGTGCGCGATCGGGACGAGGTCCCAGCCCACCACGGCGCAAGAGAGAACTCTTCACTATTTTCAAGATGCGGGTTTGCCGCCAGGTGAGTTAGGCCGGTCTCAATTGCAACGCTTCAGTGCTTTGCGGGGTTACTTTCAGCCGGTCGAATGTAGCGTGCCTACCGGTGCGACTCTTGCGCTGGCAGTCGATGGGACCTTTGCAACACCCGTACCCACGGGTCTGAGGGTTGGCTTGCTGATTGGACCGGTGTATCGGCTGAAGATCAGCAACGTCCGTTTTTACGAAGACCGTGAGGTATTTCCCACGATTGAGGTCATCCAGCGCCTCTATCCACCTGAGGGTCAGGCAGAACGATTTCCGATCCCGATTCAATTTACCCAGGAAGAACTTGAACTGGCGCTGGCTGGAAATTACATCACGCGAGTCATCTATCTCGAGGATTCTGGAAAAGCGTTGCCCTACCAGCAAGCGAAGGGCCAGCAACACGTCTATCAAGTTCGCCCACACGAGGATCCTCTGAGAATCGCAGACGATTTGGGCCGCCCGATGGCGATCATCCGAATGGGATCTCGGCTGCCGCTAACGAGTGCTCCGGATGATCAGTTTATGTTCGGCAGACCGCCGATCCTCAAACTGCGGCCGCGAAATACGGAGAGCAAGAACCTCACTTCGGTCTCTCCAAACCTCGAAGAGACCATTGTACGTGAAAACCAGAACTTCCCCAGAGTGTCAACGCGTCAGTATCCCGTGCGAGTTCCCACGGTCTTACAGGAAACCAATGACACGCGTGTTTCCCCCTCGCGAGGACGGATCAACCGATGACAACCGGTGACCAGTCTGCTTTGGCTCACACTGAAAGAACAGATGGCTTCCGTCTTCTGGTGATCGCGTTTGCGACTTTTATTCTCTGTTCTTGTCGCATTTCGGGACCGGTGCCCATCGAAAACTCACTGACCGATGGCCAACCCGCGAAATATCGTTTTGGCGATGCCATGCCTGATCAGTACCAGCATGACTCGGCTGCGGGCCAGGTTGGCAACCGCCCAGTGGTTCCAATTGCAGCATCGCAGGCCGTTGCACCCGTTAGTTATCAGGGCCCTGCCCTGCCCCACGTACATCAGAGTCCATCGAGTCAGAACACCGATCGCCGCATGCCGTCCAATCTCCAGCGTAGTGTGCCGCGCGACGAATTCTTGTTTGACGGAGGCGACCGAGAACAAACGGTCAAAGTTGCAAGAGACTGGACCGTCTATGGATTGGACCAGGAGGACACGGTCATCCATTTTGATACGAAGCAGGGCGAGACCATTGTCGAGCCGAGCAACCGGCAGGCGATCTACGCTCCACGATTTGCGGCAGTTCGCAAAGTCCACCCGGTGATTTCTACCAAGAGTCATCAACGGATGGCGGGATACGAAGTACCCACCAGGCTGCAACGTCACACGGACACTGCGATTGCCAACGCCGTTGAGCAACCACTGCAGCCTCGGCGCAACGTGGGAACCAGAGTACCAACGTCGTTTCGCGACCATACGAACAGCCGGACGTCAGAAAACGCGCGAAACCAGTCGACCACGAGACGTCGGTTGAAGCCGTTTGAGGACTTCAACGTGATTCACACAGGCCGTCACTTGAATTCCGAAAAGGCCCGTTTGGCAGCAGGGATTGCTGCCGCTAAAGCATGGATGAACTCCCAGTCGCTTCAAGTGGTCGCCGAAGATCTGACACCCGTGGCGGTCAGCAACGATCGCTCACTGGGAATGACATACCGTTATCAACTGGCGCATGGCAAAGCCAAGGTACGGCTCATCAAGTTGGCATCGCGCCAAAATGCCCTGCCCGGAGACATCGTCGAGTTCACGTTGCGGTTTGATAATCTGGGAGATGAGATCGTCGGCAATGTCACCATCATCGATAGCTTAACGACACGTCTGGAATACGTTGACGGCAGCCAGGAATGTACACTGAAAGCTGACTTTTTGACTGCTGAGAACGACGGCCAGTCGCTCGTGTTGCGATGGGAGGTGACTGAGCCACTCGACGTCGGTGAAGGCGGTGTCATTCGATTCAAATGCCGCGTTCGGTAGAGCCCCGGCGGACCGGGTGTACACAGCTCACATCGGGACGCACTCATTTGACGAGACGGCCGCATTGCTCGTTCAGTGAGAGGAGCGGAGGACGTTCGTGACGAGTGTCCGATACCCAATGGACTATCACCAGACGGTCACCTTCTCAAATCACCGACGCGCACAGCTCCGCTGGCTGCAAAGACGCATGTTCGGTCGCACCATGCCGCTATTGCAGAAACCGGCGTCGTTTGTTTGTAGAACAACTTGCCTCTCAGTAAAATCGAACATCTAAGTGGGCGCGTCCGTATCTGCCCTTAGACCTGAAACTATGTTGGCCTGATACTATCAACAGATCTGTTCGAATCTGGGCATACCGGTGGCTGGTCGTCGTTCGAAAAAACTCCGATGGTTTGGAGGACTGGCTGGTGCGTTGTCGATCGCAGCGGTAGCGGTTGTCATGTTGCGCATCGCGCCGCGTCCCGTTGTGANGCCTTCTTTGTCCGAAGCGGGCGGGGAGCACTCTATTTTTCCGGGATCGACGGATGCTGCCACAGCTGGAGAGGATCGCCTGGTAGCACAACGTGCTGGGGAATTAAATTCACGTGTCGCCGGAACCGACAATCTTCGTCTCTGGCTCGATGCGGTTCCTCCGCATGTCAAGACCGCGAGTTTACCAGCATCTACTCAGAGTAATATCCACCGCGGTGATTATGTGGGGCCCGAATCCTGTCGAGAATGTCATCCAAAGAATTTTGAGGCCTGGTCGGAACACCCACATCGATGGATGAATGCGTTGGCCACTTCGGCCGTCGTCAAAGGTGATTTTTCTGGTCGCTCAAGCATCGATTATCTTGGGGGACGGGCGGACTTCTATCAAGAGGACGGCGGATTCCGCATGCGGCTGGTCCGGAANCAGAACGCGATCCTGTACGAGGTCAATCAAACCATTGGTTCGCGTTTCTTTCAGTATTACGTTGGCAAGCTGTTGTCGGGTCCCGTTCCCGATGATCATCCATTTCGCCATCGTGAACACGTCCTGCCTTTTGGGTATTGGTTGGAACTGGGCGAATGGGTTCCAACCGTCCATATCGGACCGGAACGTCCAGATGGCGAACGGGTCGACCCGTTCTCGTTACCGAGTGCTGACGCCCTGGAAATGGGCGGTCCACAGGACGATCCTCGTTTACTGGCAGCTTACGCCTTTTATGCAACCGCTTGTAACGTGTGTCATACCACATTCGCGTTGGGTGAGAGCTTTAGTCGCAAGACCCACAAGGTCGCCGAGCACGCACCTCGCCCATTGAACTGGGACCTCTCGGGTTATTTACGACAACACCATCCCGACCTATGGCCTGCGGATCGACACGTCACCGAAACAAGCGATGACCAGTTAATGCAGATCTTGCAACAGCTGCAGAGACATGAAGCTCCTGAGTACGCGATTACGCTGGGAGTGAGTTGCGAGGCTTGTCACCTAGGTGGAAAACGCCACGTAGAAAGCCCGCAACCAGAACGTGACAAGCCGGCCTTTTTCCCCAATAGTCCGTTTCTTTGGATCGATGCAGCGGACGGGGATCCCGCTCGCGGCCGCACCGCCGCCAATGTGAATTGGGTTTGCGGTCGCTGCCATACGGGAAATCGCCCCGAGCTGGCGGCTGGCATGTCAACATGGAACTCGGTTGAGTTTTCAGATGCCATAAAGGGTAGCTGCTACTCAGAACTGACCTGCATCCATTGTCATAATCCGCATCAGGCGATCGGGCCGAGTTGGCGAGACTCACCTGGCCAGGACGATCAACGATGCTTGCAGTGCCACGAGCAATTCGCAGTGTCCGCGGTCCGGCAAGAGCATACACATCATCCTGTGAACTCGGAGGGATCGCGTTGTATGAACTGCCATATGCCGCGACTGAACGAAGGTCTGCAGACCACCGTGAGAACACACATGATTTTCTCGCCTTCTAATGCCAAGATGATCGAGTCCAATCATCCCAATGCGTGCAATCTGTGCCACACAGACCGGCCGATTGATTGGACGTTGGGTTACTTGAAGGAATGGTATGGAGCCGAGTTCTCACAGCCGAAAATCAGCGAGTCCTATTCAAAGCGAGAACAACCGGCGGTCTACGGTTGGATGAAGAGCGTTGACTCGTCTGTGCGGTTAATTGCTGCCGACAGCTTGATTCGGACAAGGAACGAAGACGCTCTACCATTCTTATTGGAGGCACTCGACGACCCCTATCTACTGAACCGGCAGTTTGTCCGTTTTGGTCTGGAGTCGATGCTCAACCGCCGTTTGGTGGAATTCGGGTATCGCTTCTACATGACTCCCCAAGAGCGTCGAGAACCCCTCGAACGCCTGCGCAGGTCGCTGATAAAGACGCCCAATCAATGATCGCCTCTTGCAAAAACCCAACGGTACGCGGAGCCGTTGCCGTTACCCTGGTTGTCGCTGCGGGAAGTGTTTGGTCGATCTACCAGACGCACGGCATGTTACAGATGGTCCATCCGGAGACGCCGCTGCTCTTTGATCACGGGCTTACTTCGCTCAATTCACAGGCGTCCCCAGGATGGACCAATGAGCAATGTGGAACTTGCCACCAATCTGAATTTCAACAGTGGTCGCATAGTAAACATGCGGAGGCGGGTAGTAATAGCAACTTCCAAGCACAGTTTCTTGAAGCGGTGGCGGGTCGAGCACAGTGGTGTCTCAACTGTCATGCACCGTTCAACCACGGCGCTCTCAATCATGCGTCTATGGAACCGGAAGATGTCGATGAGTTGTTCGTTTCGAAGCCTGACTGGTTGGTCGCGGGTGTCGATTGCCTGAGCTGCCATGTGCGGGACGGTCAGGTGCTAGGTACGCGGGTCACGGATCTTGGCCTAGCAGCACATCCGATGCGCCGAGCTCCCGAATTGGGCACCCCCGAGTTTTGCGGGGGGTGCCATCAATTCGCTCATAAGCCGAGGCAGTTTCCCGACGCGTTTCGAGGGCGTCTGCAACAGGCCAGTCTGGAAGAACTGATCGCGCAGAACCGCGTCGCTGATGAAGAAATGCGCTGCCACGATTGTCATTTGGCCGCCGGCAATCACAAGATGCCCGGTGGTTATGACCGCGAACTTGTCACCGATGCACTTAGTCTATCTCTCAACGCTACCTGGCGAAGCGATCTGAGCGCGATTCAACTTGTCGTGTCGGTCAGTGTTCACGGGGTCGGGCATCGTGTACCCGGGGGAGAACATTTTTTTCGATTCCTGTCGGTACGGACCACATTGCACGATGCTTCTGGAGAGATCATTATCCCAGCGAACCAAGACATGCCTGCGGGTCTCGAGACGCCGATCACCATACTTGTTCTCGAGGAATTACCTCGTGTGGAGGAGATCCGCAAACGTCTCGGAGACTTCGAACGAGGTAAGGAAGCGGACGCTGCCCCTACTCCGGATACTCGTCTAAATCCCAACGAGACGCGCACATTCGAATACCTGATTCCACTTCGTACGATCGATCGAAACAAGCTGCTCGAAGCCCAGACTTCGCTCTGGTATCACGTGCTCGATCCCGAAGAGGCCAAAGGGTTTCGATTGCCGGTGGAAGAACTATCTTGGGAGTTGCATCGCGTTTCCAAAGAGGTTGCTGCCGGTGGAGCAGGCTCTCAATCGATTGACAAAGAGCGCTGAGATCGCTGTGCATTCTACGTGAGTCGCGGACGAATTCTCCTCATCAAGTTCCACTGTTTTGACAGCACGTGACATGTCTCAGTCGCTCGGTCAACCCGCTTCGGTGCTCGCGGCTCGACGTGTACTGTCGAAACAACAGTCCTGGTTGCCACCTCTGGCTTGTTGTCTCCTGGCGATAACTTGGTTTTGGCCAATCACGTTCGCCGGCCAGCGGCCCACTGGTGGCGAGATTTCAACGGAATTTCGTCCGGCTATGCAGTTTTATGGTGAGGCGCTACACCGAGATCGCTTACCGCTCTGGAATGAACAGGACGGGTTAGGTACGCCGATTCACGCCAGCGGCCAACTCGGAGTCCTCTACCCGTTGCGGCTATTGCTCTACCGAGTTTTGAATTCTGATGATGCCTATGCGGCGAGCATGGTGCTTCATCACGCGCTCGCCGCCTGGTTTGCATATCTTTGTGCCCGAGGGTTTGGACTGAGCCAGCGGGGCGCGATGTTGACCGCGGTGGCCTTCATGGGACAAGGTTTTTTTGTCGTGAACCTTTCACGCCCCTGGTCTTATACGGCTGGTTGTTGGCTCCCGTTGGCGGTCCTGGCAACATGGCGCTGGATCGAACATCGTTCCTGGACCTGGTGGTTTGCGTTAAGCGTCGTGTTAGGTATGCAGCTGTTTGCGGGCCATTTCCAGCTTGCCTTTCAGACGGTGTTGATCGTATTGCTGATCGGGTGCTCGACAGTGTTCCGGCGCGTCGACGACCGCTGGAAACGAACGTTGCGTGCGGTGATGCTGTTGCCGGCAATCGTCTTGTCTTTCTTGATTGCCGGCGCCCAGTTGGTTCCCACGCTCGAACTGCTACAAGTTGCAGATTGGCGGGGGCGCGGTGAGGAGTTCCTGGGGAGTTTCGCGATGCCACCGCTACAACTGGTACACTATCTCGCGCCGACCCTGCTGCAGCACCCGCTGTGGGAGCCATCGGTCTGGACGGCATTCCAGTCGTCTCCGACTCAGTGCTTGCAATACGTTGGCATCGTGCCTTTGGGTCTGGCGGTTTGGGTTGCTTATACGTGCCGACGTGATCACCGCGTCAACCTCATGTGTGGCTTGGTGATCGTGGCCACCTTGTTGGGTCTGGGGCCCTACCTGCCCTACTGGAAGTGGATCATTCGCTTGCCCGGTCTGGGGTGGTTTTCCTCGAGCGCGCGATGGGGGATTGTCAGCGGGCTGTTTTTGGCCCTACTCGCTGGCGTCGCTGTCGATCGGCTCGACCCACGAAAGTTCGCAGCCTGGTGTCGGATCTACGCCGTCACGTTGTCGCTGGCACTGGTCGGCGGCGTTGGTGTTGCCACTTTCTACCTGCTGAAGATGGGCGCATTTCCGATCGAAGGTGGATTCGCTTTTCGTTTACTCGCGGAGGGAGTCGATCTATCGCGACCTGAGTTGTTTACGACGACGGGGCGGGTGGTTCAACTACTGCGTAGTGAACTGACATTACCTGTGTTGAATATCGGCCTGCTGTTAGTCGTCAGCCTGCTGGCTGGTTCGTTGCGTAACCAGAATCGATTGGCGGTGGTGATCCTCATCTGGTCTGTGATCGATCTAGGCATTGCCAATCAACTATCGCGCCGCGTCGCGTTTGAATCTGCCATCGGCCTCGAGCAACAAAGTCCTGTGATGGCGCACCTGGCCCGCTTAACAGTTACCGGCCGGCACAACGTTCGTGTCGCGGGTCCCACTGGCCGGAGACCGATGTCACTGGGAATCAACGGATTGGGAAATACTTCCCTTCCCGACATGCAGGCGTACTGGCACCCAGAACGCCGCGATGTCGCGGATTACTGGCCGGAGGCGATTGCTACCGTTCCTGTCGTGTACCGCTTCGGTGACATGGGAACCAAGTTGGCTCGCGAGGCCTGGGTGATGACCGAAGACGACATCGAGTTCCTGCGTCTGGTCGGTATCCGATGGTTGACCGTCCCGAACATCACGGGAACCAGTCAAGAGGTACAGCGCGCCGAAACACAACGTCTCTTTCCAGATGATCTGCGCGGACCGTTGCGACTTGCCGTTACGAAGCATGCTCGCAACGGCCAAAGCCAGATCGGACGGTACCACGATCCGTGGCTATCATCGGACGTGTTTGGTGAAGGAATTCTGCGAATGCTCGATGTCGATCCACGACTCTGTTCGTGGTCGATCTGGGAAGTCCCACAAGAGCTTGGCAGCTCTCGGTCGTGGATATTTCCGGTTGATCTAGAGCTGCCAGGGGTCGGGAAAGACCCGCGGCTGATGAGAGTTCCACCCCCGGCTCGGCGGAAAATGCTTGAGATGGCTACGCCCGCAACGGTCGTTTCGGACTCGGGTGAACGGGTTCAGATCGAGGGTACAGCAGAGAGGCCCTCGGTCCTGATTCTCAGCGATCTCTATTACCCGGGGTGGCATGCCCAACTTGACCAGGCTGAGAAGACTCAAACGGTGAGGATCGAGAAAGCATTTGGCGCGTGCCGAGCGATTGCGATTCCCCAAGTGGGGACATTTAGAATCACGTTGATGTATGCGCCGGAGTCGTTTCGGATAGGTGGAATCATATCGGGAATGGCGGCGACTTTGTGGTTAACATGCGTAGTGATTGTAGTAGTTTCTAAGAGAAAATTGGTATAAGCCGCGAGCCTTAGGATCACTTTGAATTGTTCGGCGAGGACGCGGATGATACGATCGACTCAAGGGGTTGGCAGGTAACGCGCCTTGGCACCGACACGATGAGACGGGAAGCGATGGTGGCAACTAAGCGGGCATGCTGGGCCGATTGGAGTACGTGGCCCAGTCGCGCGCCGACCAACGCGGTTCGCGTTGTTTGGTTGCGCCGCTTGACCCGTGAGTCGGTTCAATCAGTACGGTACTGGATCTATGCGATCGCGGTCTCATGTTTGCCGTTTGGCGTTTTAGGTTGCGGCGGTCNCGACACCNCGCGCGTCGATGTTGTGCCAGAAACGACGGATAGCACCAGCCTGGTGTATGATCGCTCTGTGGACCCCGTGACACCCGACGCTCTTCAATGGTCGCTTGAGCAGGCGGACCAGACGTACCTGTGGGATCTAGAACATCATTCCAATCTTCTAGTGCGACATGGCCTTGAAAAGATCGGCATGGCCCTCGTTGGGCAACAGGCTGGTGCGCTGCTGGAATTGTTCGCAACTGATTTCGTTGGTGAAATATTTTCGAGTGCTTCCGAAACCGCCATCAACGATGGTGTGATTTCTAGCGTCCGCAAAATGTCAACNAGCGGCGACACTCAGAGAATCACACAGACCGAACTCGTCAATTTGCTGCTTTCACTCGCTCAGCCGATCGGGACGTCTGCACAATTTCGGTTCGACATCAAACGGATCTCGCCNCTCGATCGCCAGCGCTTCGACGATCATTNGACGACACTCGGCGCTCTACGNATTTGGAACAACCGTGATGCTGAGTCGCCGCAGGAGGTCACACTCCTATTTCGCATNGTTCTTGAACGACCGGCGAAAGAACGCTTCCTATCGGCCGGCTGGATTCACCATTTGGAGCTGCTTCAAATCGCCCAGTCTCGTGCCAGTCGCCCGCTTTTTGATGAGGTCGCAAGTGATCTAGGGATTGACAGCAAGAGATTCTACGACAACTGGAACGAATCCCTGAAAAAGGAAAACCCCGGNGGCGTCTACGCATGCGACTTTAATCGGGACAATTGCGTCGATCTGCTGATCACGGATGGTCGCAACCCACCAGAGGAACCCGACGTCATGTGCCTTTATCAAGGGCTTCCCGAGGGTGGATTTCAGGATGTCACACAGCAGATGGGACTCGATGCGGCCCGCTACCGAGAAGTCCGGGGTATCCACGCGGCGTTCATCGATGTGGACAACGATGGCTGGGAAGATCTCGTTTTTTCACGGGGAGATATCTGGAAGAACCAGGCGGGAAAGGGCTTTGTACATTGGAGAGTCGCATCCAGCTACTACCAGGTTTCCGGTGGTGGCACCGCACAGGCTCGAGAGGAGTTCGGAGGGATCACGGTCGCCGACTACGATCGTGACGGCCTGGTCGACTTGTACGTTCACCGTAGTGGGGGTACTCCAACGTCCTGGATTGAGGACGTATTTGATAGCCCGATCCGTAATCTGTTGTTGCGCAATCTGGGTGACTGGAAGTTCGAGAATGTGACTCAGCGGAGTGGGACCGACGGGGGTGGGCGGGTGGTGTTTTCATCAGCTTGGCTCGATGCAAATAATGACTTGTGGCCGGATCTCTATGTCATCAACGAGTTCGGCGACGGAACCATGTATGTCAATCAGCAAGACGGGACATTCGATGAAATCGACATCGATTCACGGACAGCCGACTTCGGTTCCATGGGGATTACTGCGGGTGACATCGACAACGACGGCCGTGTTGATCTTTATCTAGGCGGAATGTACTCCAAAGCGGGCAGCCGAATAATCGGCAACCTGCCGCGCGGAATCTATCCCGAAGAGGTTGTCAGTAAACTAGATCGCCTTATTTCGGGTAGTGAATTCTATCGGAACGATGGCGACCTGAAATTCCGTGCAGAGGCTGCCAAACTGCAGATTCATGATGTCGGATGGGCCTGGGGGCCGACGCTCGCGGATTTTGACAATGACGGATGGCTCGATCTGTTCGCTACGGCGGGCTACATGAGTCGCGATCGAACCAAGCCCGACGGGTGAAACTGCCTTTGGCTGGCTGTCGTGTCACAGCCGTGTAACGCAAATTGCGATTTGGCCCAACCTGGAGAGGTTGACGAGGAACTCGGTGAGTTTTGGGTTGGCGCCCCTTTCAAGATCCGACAACAACATAACTTGAGTGCTTTTGAAAGGAATCGACTGTTCCTCAATGTGCGGGGAGAGGAGTTTCTTGACGTCAGCCACATCGGTGGAGNGGATAGCGACGGTGACGGGAGAGCTTCACTGGCGGTTGATGTCAATCACGACGGAATGCTCGATTTGGTGGTACGCCAAGCGGGCGGCGGACCGCTCCTCATTTACGAAAACCGATTTCCACCCCAGAAGTTTCTTCGTGTGACGTTGCGAGGCCGCCGCAGCAACCGCCTTGGAATCGGTACGCGACTGGTCGCGACGGTGGGTGACCGGGAGATGACACGTGAGTGCTATCCCGCAAATACATTTATGTCCCAGGCACCCCTGGCCATGCACTTTGGGCTGGCGGATGCAACACAGGTTGAGCGGCTCGTCGTGAGCTGGCCCTCGGGAGTCCAGCAGACGTTTTTGGATCTTCCAGCGAATCGTCACATCGTGATTACCGAGTCTGACGATCAGTTTGAAGTCGTCGAACCGGGCCANCAGATCGCTCCTTGAATCCCGAGCGGTTTGTGGGACCGCAGTTGTGACGATTCCCCGTGGGATTCTGCGTCTTGGTGTCGCAAACACCATCCGAGAACGCACGCTACCATCGGGCGAAATAGGTCTCATCCATGTTTTCCCAAGAGCGTGTCTGACGAGCAGGACGGAGTCTGAAAAGTCGTGCGACAACCGGGCATCAGTCGAGCGGGATCCCAACTGGTCAGCGGCCGTCTGCAGAAACGACGAGCCTGCGAGTAGGCAATGTCAGCGCTCGGTAAGACCGTCTTGAGATCAGCAAGGCCCGCGCCTGTAACTTGAGTTTCTATGCGGTCAGAATTTATCAGNTTGGATANACCACANACAGGTGTACCAGTCTTTCGACTGGGATCTGGGAGCACGGATTGAGCTTTGACTCAGGCAAGTTCGTGAACGGCTGTACGGTATACGCCAGTTTCACATCCGAGATCTTGGAATTGGTAAGAGCACTACTCTTGACGTCGACCACTTCGACTGTGACTTCAGCCGGGGGACATCGTTCTTGTTTGCGTACGCTCGTTCTTCCTTGCGTACCCTCCTGACATTTCAAACGCAGCAACTTTGTCTACTTGTTCTTACTCTGTTGCAGCGCCCTTTTCCTTGTCTGCGTCTTCTTCAAATGGCGACGGTGTCGCTTCCTCTGCCGGTGCCGCCTTCTTTTCCACTTCTTCCTCCGCGGGAGCGGTAGTCTGGTCTGATTCCACCTCCGACTCGGCAGAGTCGCCCGGTCCCAACGCGATCTTGCCTTCGATGTCTGTTACCAGTTGGGGATCGAGGAACTGATCCAGAAGCGCGCGAACATTATCAAACAACCGATCAATCTTGCTCTGAGTGCTATTTCGGTCCCGTTTCGCGTCTGACTCAGTGGCCGGAAAACGATCGATTTCCTCTCTGACCCGGTTCTGATAACTCTCAATCATCTCGGCGATGTCGTCACGCGTATCAAGTTGGCGGAGATCTTCCACGAGTTTCTTGGCCTCGTCGATCTTCTGGTCCTTCACTCGTTGTTCGACCCGAGCCGCGATCAGTTGTCGCGCGGTTACCAGTCCGATCACGCGCGCGTGAATTTGGCGTGTAAGGTCCTCGGCCATCAAGCGCGGATCATCATTTCGCATTCTCGCCACTTCCCGCGGTCGCAAGCCGGGTACGATCGGCAGTCGGGCCAGCAGATTGTTGCCATTCTTGACGTAGATGATTCTCAGTGGGAGCTCCCCTTTTGGGATGTCGACAATGCCTCGCCAATCGCTGCGACCGAAGTAAGGCGGCGGCGTTTTGGGTTGCTTGGCTGGAGGTGATCCGGCCGCGGTCAGTTGGGGATCCTTGGAGTAAATGTCGTAGCCGGTCAAGGTCTGTGCCGTGTCGTTGGTCGACGTGAGTTCGAGTTCTGTTTTCGTATGCACGGGGCGAATGCCTAGGCCGTATCGCTGGGTCCGCGAGGTGCTGCGACCGCGCAGGGGACTGCGAATTCCAGTATGAACACTACAACTCAGCATCGTTCCTTCCGTGGACGAAACGTGCAAAAACGTCCAGTCAATGGCCCTGTTGATCATCGGACGTCCTTCACGGTCGTTGCGACGATACCATGGCTGCAAAACGTCGCCTCGGTGGATCGCGATCGGTGAATCTTGATCATCTCGAATCAACCCGCCTGCGCGAACGCGGCAGAAGGCCGTTTTGCCTTCGATGCGTTCGATGCGCGTCAACGGCGCGAAGGAGTCGGCCAATGCCTTGAACGTCTCGCGGGCAACGCGAGGAAACTGTCTGACCTGACGAGCAATCGTGGGCCCCCAGAATCGTGTTCGACAATCCAGTTCCCGTGCGCGCACCTGAATTGCGTCCCCCAGATCTTGAATCGACACAAGAATCACCTTGTCGCCCGACAACGCCCGTTCGGTCTCGTCATTTTCATCCCACTTAATCCAGTGGGCGGAGATTTGATCGGCGGTCGTTCGGTCGATGTGGTAGAGCACATCCGCGTACAGCTTTGCCGGAGCTCTTGAGACAACGAGCTTCCAGGTTGCATGCGCCCAGATTCGGGCGCGCTGACCGATCACTCGCGCGATCAGGTCTGCTCTCCGCGCGGTCAGTCGCGGGGTCTCTTCGACCGCGAGCAGGACACGGATCCGGTAGGGCGAATAATCCCAGATCTCCTGTCCACGTGCGGTCGTCGTCCCAGACCCGGCGGCCAACAGGGCCACCACCCACAGAAGCGGCCGTGAGCACCACGCCAAGGGTGGACTCGTGGTGCGCGCGTGGCCTCGATCTACCGAATCTAAGTCCGTTTTGGATTTCGGATATCGCTCAAGCGGAACACGGCAGCGAGGGATGGTCATACGACCTCTACGGAATTCGAGGAGTAATCTGCCAGCTTTCTACGTTCTGGTAGAGCACAACGGGCGACGCTCCGACGTTCAAAAGACCTTTGCGGTGAGCGAAGAAATTCACCGTTTGCCATAACGGAATGACGGGAAGTTCATAATGGGTTAGTTGATGCAGGTCGACCAGGTGNGGTCGGACGTTCTGCCAGGTCTGCGAGCCGTCGAGCCGACGTAGTGCCTGATCGAGGTATTGACTCGAATCACCAACAATTCCCCCATCGGGACGCAGCAGCCGGCGTGCATCACTGATCGGCTCCCACATTGCGATTTCTGTATACGTCAGGTCGCACTCCTGTTCCGGATCTCGGGTTCTTCCGACGGGCAGCTCTTTCAAGCGACACGAAATGTCGAGAAGTTTGAGTTGGTCTTGAATTGCAGTGCAGACTGCCTTGATCAAGGGGTCCCGCGGGTGTCCTAACACGAGGGGTTTCATCTCGGTCAGCTTCGTTCCCTCTTTTTCCCCACGCAGTTCGGCGATTTGTTGGAGCTCGTACTCCGCCATGAACAGCAACAACATCGACAACCGTGGGTCGTAATCGCGCGGCGAGAGCTGATGGTCATAGGCATAATTCAGGGGATCGTTTTCGCCAACGCCCGGCGCAAAGGGGCCGCTGATCACCTGACAACCGGCAATCTTTTCACCTTTGAGAAACAACTGTGAGAAGATCCGCTTTCGGTTGATGGCCTGTAACAAGCCGGTGCGGAAGCTTCTGCGTGCTAGAAACTCATTTTCGTAATTCGGAACCAGTACATGCAATGTAGGGTGCGCATACCTTTTGACGTCCAGTGATGGGTCACCCATCAGCGTCTGGGCGTCGGCGGGACTAATCTGGTCTAGCACATCGATCAGCCCATTCTGCAGTGCAGCCAGCGCCTTATCTCGATCGTCATAGTAGAGTTCGAGAATCTCTGCGGGTTGACGTCCCGATCCCAGTTCGTATTTCTTGTTTGTGACAAAGCGCATTTCCTGTGGACTTGATTCTTCGACACGGTAGGGACCATCGGAAAGAGGTTGTTGTTCTCGCTGTTCCGAGAAAACGGGAATTTGTAGCATCGATTCGGGTAAAACGTGGGCGCGGCTCAAGTCAACGCGCAGCCGAAATACATCCAGAACGGATGTTGCCTGTAACAGGCTTCCCCAATGGGGGACGTAGTCGGAGTGAGCGGGGTTGGCCATGTCTCGTAAACGTCGTGACAGTGAGTACGCAGTCAACTTCGAGCCGTCTTGCAGGCTNATGCCAGGTTTGAGTTGTAGCGTGAGGCTGCGACGATCTTCCCCCTGTTCGGCCTCACCAAAGACGCTTTCGTAACGACCGCCGGTCGGTCCCGCACCCTCGAATTCCAGTAACATCCGCTTGGTAAGCCGCCCGGTCCGCCGCGATGCCCAGTGGTCAATTCGAGCGGAGTCAAACACAGCTGCGAGTTGATGGGTTCCCACGGTTACAAGTGGATGCAGTTCCGCGAGTTGCTGTGCGAGTTCGCGCCCTCCGTCTACATCGGGCCAGATTACCAGCATTTCGTTGCAGACTTGATACGCCTCGCGCAGCCGCTCTTCCTTCATCAAAGCCCGTGCTTCATCTCTCTTGATTGCGGCGAGGCTGTCAAGCTCATCTCGCACTTGACGTAGACCGGGAAGCTTCTCTGCGCCGTAGACCCGTATCAGGCGTACCATCAACGTCTTAGCAGACGACAGGTCGTTTTTGGCTCGATACATCTCTACCAAATCGGTAGCAATAGAGTTCAACCCCTGTGCTGCCGCGGTCGATTCCGAGTCGAGCTTATACAGTTCTTCAATCGCAGACAGCGCCTGGTGGTGTTTCTGCTGGTCGCGCAGCACTTTGGCGTTATACGCCAGATAACGTTTTTGTTCCTCAATCAACCCGGAGAGACTCGGGTATCGGCGTTGCAGAAAGTAGAAAATCTGGAACGCTTCGTCGAATTGTCCGAGTTGCTCCCAACTGGCAACCGCCTGTCGCAACACACGGCGTTCAAACAAAGCGATCGACTCGATTTCCGCCCAGCGAATGTCATATTCGTCATTGTCTAGGATACGACGAATTCGGATTTCACCCTTGCGCTGGTTTTCGGCTGGCACTTGACGGTTTGGGAAATCGAGAGGGTATACCTCGATGACGTCGCCACTCTCCTTTAGAGTGACTTGATCGAAGGGTTCGCGTTCGATGAGGAGACTCCCCTGGCACCACGCGACGGCGGGCCAGATGCATTGCAGCACGATGAACCCCGTCAGACCGTGCCCGCGGCTTAAGTACGGGCGCGCGCTTCGCCCACGTACAACGGTGTGGTGCTGAGATGGTTCCGAGAAAAGCACGGGCGAACCCTTTAGCTCATCATCCGATGGATCAAACCGAATAGTCGGGCGGTAGCCACGCCGCGCGGGACGGGCTGAATCCTGGTACAGGACGTTATGGAATTTCTTTCAAATAGAGAGACCCGCTGGCGCCGGACAATAACAGCCGTCCATCGCAAAGGCGAGGGCCGGATGCCAGCGCTTCTGCGACGCGTAACTGGCTGACTTCTTCCCCTGAATTCCCCTGAATCTTCCAGACCACGCCCCGGATCGACGCCGCCAGGAAGTCGGACCCCTCAACCACCAGCGGTCCGGCCAGCGCACCGTGTTGCAGAGGGGATTTCCAGCGTAGTTTCCCGTCCGCTTGAAAGCAGATCAGGCTCTGGTTTTCGGCAGCGGAAACTACGAACACCGACTGTCCGATCGTCTTCGGTCCCCACACCACACGACCTTCGAGAGACACGGGATCACTTGCGGGCTTCATGTTGTTAACATCAAGATGGAGTACCACATCGCCAGAAATTCCACGCATCACCACAAAAACGTGGTCGTCCAAAGCGGCCAACTGGCTGCGTAGCAGAGCTCCGCTTTTTACTTCGTCTATGTCAGCGACCAATTCATTCAATTCAGCCGTCCGGGCCTTGGTCAGGAGAGACTCCTTGCCCGACTTGAGTAGAATGCGAAACAACTGGTTTCGATTGTTGCCGATTACGAACTGGCGACCGTTCTTAACGAGCACAGGTCTGGTCCACTGAATCCGTTCAGTCGGGCCCAGGCCCGGTTGAAACGAATGGGCATGAACTCCCCCAGTTTTGAAGTCGAGCAGGCTGATTTCGCCNACGTTCCGCGGAAGCAGCAACGCGTCGTCGAACAACACCGGTTGGGCGTGTGGAGTCGCGGCGGATGCGAATGACATCATTTGCGGTGGCTGGCGCGCACTCGAGAAATCGTAGACCGCCGCTTGCCCCTGGACGGAATCGATCAGCGCAACTCGCTGTTGGGACAGATCGAGTGCCTGGCGGAATACGTAGGGCGTGTCCGATTCAATTTGCTGTACTGGCGCGACCACAGCACCAGTTTCAAATTGCTGGTCGGAAATTGAAAACAAATCTCCGGTTGAACTGATCACAACGAGACCGGAATCTTGGAAACTCTCCGAGGTTTTCGCAGCGGCTTGGCCCAACTTGGTTGTCCAAATGGTCTTTTGTCCCTCGTTAATGTCTGCCGCCGTGACCGTTACTCCCCCATCGCCGCGTTGCCGCTGGCTGATAATTGCCCCGCCGACGCGATCGAGGCTGCCCTGGAACGTGTCATTTTGATTTACCGCCCACTGCAACAGGAGTTCGCTGGTAGTTTCTCGCAATTCGTATTTCGCCAGGCGATTGTCGGCGACAAACAGATGCGATTCATAAATAAAGGGGATCGAATGCACCCGCTTGTTGTTCGACGTGGGGACCCCCGCGACCATGGACTGAACCGGAGGGTCGGCGCTCGGTTCCACCTGAAAGAGATGGATTCCACGAATATCGCTGACGAACAAAATTCTACGACGGTCCACAATCGGGGGAACGACGATGTTACCTTTGATGCGGATGGGGTCCATTGCTCGTTTGGGCGCTTTACCATCGGGGGTCGACCGCAACACGTGAATGCGACATTCGTCCTCGCGATAATTTTCCACCACAAACAACATCCCNACAGCCATCGTGGGCGTGGTTCGGACCGTGCCTGCCTGGTGACCTAGATAGTAGACTTCGCCACATTCCAGCGTGTTGGNATCGACGATGTAAATTGTGGAGTGTTCGCCTACCTGGAAAAATACCGGTCGTGTGGCATCAAATGCGGGTCCGACTTCCAGTGTCTGGGGCAGTTTTGCATAGCGGTCGATTTGTCCGGTGTCCAGATTCAGTTCCATCAACTTGCCAGTTTCGGTTGCTAAGACGAGTCGCTCGTGGTTGAACGTCGGATGGAAAGGCTCTTCCACCTGGGCGCGCCAGACCAGCTCACCGTCCTGAGAACGCACTCGTGTCAGCTCGTTGCGTCGGCTGTCCACCAGAACGGTGTCTGCACCAGGTTCGTCCGAGACACGGGTGGGCAGAAAGACATGATCCTGGCCGACCGGGCGTTGCCAGAGCACCCGTCCCGTCTTGGCCTGCAATCCATAGACGGCTCCGCTAGCTTGAACGGTCAAGACGTCGTCGTCTCGGACCCCTGGGATCGCGTCGCCATTGGTACTGGCTAGGATAACGGCACGCTCTTCGTCGTCATCAGTGAGCGCCTCGATGGGGTCTTCGGTGACTTCAACCAGATCACTTTCTCTCTCCGCAATATCCGTTGTCACCTTGACGATGCGTTCATCAGTTTCCAAAGACGGGTATTCGTCCAACAAATCAGCGCGGAATTGGAATGCGTTGATCGTATCTCGTTTGGAGAGCGCATCACTGATGTCTGTGAGCGCTGTTTGAAGTTTCTCATCCTGTCCTATGATGCGTTTGGCTTCGGCAAAGTCTTCCTGAATCTTGACGAGAGCTGGACCAAAACTCCCTCGATTCTTGGTCGTCATGTACTCGGAATTCTTGATCAGCGCCATGGAGCGGTCACCCAGCGCGAGAAGTTTCCGCTTTTCTTCGATGTCCTCTGCTCCTCTCGCGGCGGTCGCAAGTTTCTCTGTGATGCCTGTAATAAGCAATTCCGCCAGTTCCTCCCGAAACTGAGAAAAGTCCTCTTCGTCCTTGACTTCGGGTAGCAGTTTTTCCGCGAAATCTAGCCCTTGCTCCGGCACTCTTTCCCCTGCGGCGACGCGAATCTTTGCGAACCTGATCAGCACCTTTGCCGAACTCGCCTTCACGTGAGTTGGGTAATCTTCCAGATATTTGGTGAACACCTTGATCGCTTGGCTATACGACAGGTTGTCGTAGTTTGACTGCGCTTCGCCATACAGGTCGTCGCCGCTGCCACGTTGGAGCACCCAGACCAGAGCGACCAATGCCAGCGTCAATAACAGCAATCCGCCGAGTCCACCGACGAATAGCTTCGATCCCCATTTGCTTTCTTCCGTCAGTGGATCTGGCGCTTCCATTGGCGGACTGTATCCGCTAGGGGGCGCGACCGAATCCGACTCCAATCCGAGTGGATCGGCGAGTGGATCCGTTCCCAACGACTGCACTCCGAGAGGATCTGACGTCTGCGTCGCGGCACTCGCTGACGGAGCCGGAACCGAACCGGGGTGAGCATGGTCTGGTATCGGGTCGGGGTCTGGCAGCGGGGTTAGGCCGACATCGCTGTCGAGCGGCGTAAGACCGCCTGCCGAGTCGTCGTCGACATGTTCCTCCACCGCTTCCAATGCGACGATCTCCTCATCATCCACCAACAGCAGTTGGTCCGAAGCGGGATCTCGGGAGGCCTGTCTTTCTTCTTTTTGCTGCGCTTGGTCTTCCTTTTGTTGCTCGCGGGACGAGGTGACTTCGGCAATCAGCTTCTTGGCCTGGTAGCTGGTCAAGTACCCGTTCTTTACCAATTTGTCGGCGAGAACCTCGGGGGTCACCTTATTGCCCAGGTCAACCATCTGCTCACGCAGATTCTTGACGATTTCCTCGTCAATCAATCCCCGTTTCTCGAGATGATCCAAGAACCGCTTGCCGAGCATTGACAGTTTCCCTTTCGAATAATCTGCAACCCGCGGTCGTTGTGGACACCGAACGCGAGTGGCGAGTTGTTACGACACCGCCTGTTTTCGATATTAATTGGATCTCACGTCGCTGCACGACGAGTCATCGGACCCGAGATGGCGACGCCTACGTGGAGCCTCCGATTCGTTCACTAGTTCTCAGTAACGGTCATCAACTGTACTTGCTGGAATCCCGTCTCCGCCCCGGCGTCTAACGCCATCACGACCCGTTCATGTGTGCAATCCTCGTGAGCCTTGACAATTAACTTGTTGGGAGGTTGCAGTCCCGCGCCGCTGGCCTGCCGAGCCTCTTGCAAAAGACGAAGCAACTCGTGGCGGCTAAGCGCCTCAAACTCGTCATTACTCGTGATGACGAGAAATGAATCGAACTCGTCCACTTCTATGGTGACCGCGTCTTCGTCCTGCTCTTCTTCCACGGCGGTCGTACTCGCCTGGTCCTCTTTGGGCTTGGGGACATTGAGTGCTTTCTGCATACTGAACGCTGCGGTCACCATGAAGAAAATGAGCAGTAGAAAGGTCACATCGACCATTGGCGTCATATCCATGTCTGGCTCTTCGCGATCCGATCCCTTTTCGAAGATGAGC
>PADE01000064.1 GCA_002702965.1 Planctomycetaceae bacterium | reverse complement strand
ACACCCGCACCCCTTGGCTCGACCGTCGGTTCCTGGAAAGACCAGATCTTTGGCGACAATCTTGATGCCAACGACCTCGCCCAGCGACACGGGAACCGCCGCCCGACGCTGGTGGATGGTTTTGGCGTTACGAATGCCCGCGCGCTGCGCTTTGACGGTAACGTCACCCATCTGCGGGCTCCCGATCATCCGACCCTACGACCGGCGTCAGGGTTATCCGTGTTCATCGCCTACAAACTCAACGCGGTGCCCACTTCCGACAAGACGTTGGTGGCAAAATATGCCGAGGACGGCACGAGTCATGGCAATTGGGGCACCGATTTGTTTCACCAGGCAGACCAGCCAGCGAATCGCGCGCGCATCTATTTCGGCGACCCGAAGAATCCCGGTGATTACGGTGGCGGGCAGGTGGGCAGCACTTCGCTTAGCGACCTGCTTCCGCATCAGCTGACGTTCGTCTACGACCAGGGAAAGACGACGATTCGTGTGGACCAGAACCCAGAGCAGATCCACGCTGCTGGTCGCGCCGCGCCGTCTCCAGCCATCGACGCAGCGGAAACGGTGGAACTGCTCATTGGAGCGCGAATCACGGGGCCGGACGACGGCGCCACGGTTTTCCCGGGCGACATCGCCGAAGTCTTGTTCTATCGGCAAGCGCTCGACGCCGACCAGGTCGCACACGTCGAAAAGTACCTAGAGGGAAAGTACGGCAGATACAATGTGGCCATGCGGGTCCGCGACGACGAACTCGCAGGGGCGATGAGCGAAGTGGATGTAGCAACCTTGGACCGCCTGCAGAACAAGATTCCACAGCTCGATGGGCAGCGGAAAACGTGGGGGGTGCTGCAGGCGTTGTACGACGTGGGGCCGCCGCCGGCGACCAGGTTGCTGGAGGGCGGGAGCTATCTGTCCCCCGGCGATGTTGTGGAACCCGGATTCATCCGTGCGCTGAGCCGAACGGACGGTGACCACTTTCGCGGCACTGCCAGGCAGGGATCCAGCGGCCGGCGGACGGCGCTCGCGAACTGGGTCACCGACGGCGACGCGCCAGCCGGTGCCCTGCTGGCCCGTGTGATGATGAACCGGATGTGGCAGCACGTGTTCGGCGAAGGACTAGTGGCGACGTCGGAGAATCTGGGAGTCAACGGTGCCGAGCCGACGCACCCCGCGTTACTGGAGTGTCTCAGCGGTGAATTGATACGCACGGGCTGGGATATCAAACAGATGCTGCGTATGCTGGTGACCTCGACCGCTTATCGACAAGCTTCGACTGGCCAGGCCGCACCGGACCATCCTGATCCGGCGAACCAGCTACTTTGGCGGATGCGGATGCGTCGATTGGATGCCGAGGTGATTCGAGACTCGATTCTTGCCGCGACCAATCGCCTGGACCGGACGATGGGCGGCAAACCGGTGTATGTCAAAGCCAACGCAGATGGCTCTGTTACCGTCGACACGAGCAAACTGGCATCGCCGTCTGCCGGTCAACGCCGCAGTATCTATCTGCTGCACCGCCGGAACTACAACCTGTCGATGCTCTCGACGTTTGACCAGCCGCTGATTGCCACCACCTGCTCGCGCCGGAACCCGGCCGCCGTTGTGTCCCAATCGCTGATGATGCTCAATGACCAGTTCCTGTTCGACCAGTCGCAGGCGTTAGCCGACCGTGTCGTTGAGATCGCCGGCGAATCGGTGGACGGTAGGATCAAGACGCTGTTTCGCCTCGTGCTCGCCCGTCTGCCAAATCAGGACGAGTTGGAACTCTGCAAAGCGTCCCTCGAAAAGCAGCGCAAGAAATACCGTCAAGACGCTCGACGACAAGCTCTCGCGCAGCTGTGTCATACGCTGTTCAACACAAGTGAATTCCTCTACGCGGAATGAGACACGTCATGTTTGACGGAAGACAAAACTCCGAAAAGGCCAACGCGGCGTACGGGCCAACCCGTCGAACGATGCTGCAGCGAACGGCGATGGGCATCGGATCACTGGCTTTGACCCACTTAATGCAGGACGCCAGTGGCCTGCGGGCAGCCACCGCCGAGTCGTTTGACTTGAAGCCCAAGCCGTCCCATTTCCCGGCGCAGGCAAAGTCCATCATCATGCTGTTGCAGAATGGTGGGCCGAGTCAGATGGACCTATTCGATCCGAAGCCGGCGCTGAACCAGTATGCCGGCGAGAAGCACCCCGAAGATGTCGAGAGCTTTCAGCCAGGCAGTGAGCAGGACATCGTCAAGGGAACGAGTTTCAAGTTCGCAAAATACGGCCAGGCCGGCCTGGACTTTTCATCGGACCTGGTGCCCCACTTAGGAGACGCCGCGGACGATGTATGCCAGATCCGGTCTATGTGGAGCGACAACAACAACCATCCACAGGGCATGCGGGTGTTGAATACGGGCAAGGTTTTTCTCGGCAGACCGACGCTGGGATCGTGGGTCAGCTACGCGCTCGGTTCGGAGAATCAGAATCTGCCCGCCTACATCGTGCTGCGCGACCCCGAGGGCTACAACAACGGCGGCACAACGATCTGGACCAACGGCTGGCTTCCGGCGATGTACGGCGGATCGGAAGTCCAGTCGAAGGGCGCACCGGTGTTGAATCTGAAGCCCGCGATGGCCGCGCCAGCCGGCGTGCAACAGACCAACCTCGAACTCCTCGCCGCGCTGAATCAAGAACGCCGAAAACTCTACCCGCAGGATTCACGGCTTGAGGCGCGCATTCAGCATTACGAGCTCGCCGCCCGCATGCAGCTCGCCGCCGAAAAAACACTGGACCTGTCGCGGGAAACCGCATCGACACGGAAACGGTACGGCATCGACCAGCCGGAGACCGATGGGTACGGGCGCCGCTGTCTGATGGCGCGGCGGCTTGTTGAATCGGGAGTCCGTTTCGTATTGGTCACGGCCCCCATTCAACACGGCGGGATGCCATGGGATCACCATGGCTATCTGGATCGGGATATCCCAAAGATTTCGAGGCAGGTTGATCAACCTTCGGCC
Organism: Planctomycetaceae bacterium; assembly: GCA_002702965.1. Taxonomy (GTDB): domain Bacteria; phylum Planctomycetota; class Planctomycetia; order Pirellulales; family Pirellulaceae; genus UBA9264. The sequence goes on along the minus strand of PADE01000064.1, from coordinate 26,401 downwards.
GCACTCATCGCTGATTTGAAGCAGCGTGGGTTACTCGACGAAACGATTGTGATCTGGAGTGGAGAATTCGGCCGCCTTCCCACTGGCCAGCGAGGCACGGGACGCGACCATAATCGGTTTGCCTTCACGACACTTGTCGCCGGCGGCGGCTTCAAATCGGGCTGCGTGCACGGCGCGACAGACGCTTTTGGTTACAAGGCGGTCGAGGACCTGGTGAGTTGCCCCGATCTTCACGCGACACTGCTGCACCAACTCGGACTCGACCACGACGTCCTGTCGTTCCGTCATTCAGGGCGCGACGAAACCCTCACGGACTCGCCTGTCTCCGAGGCGCGTGTCGTCTCCGAGATCATCAACGGACCGCTGCGGAGTTAGAGAGCGAGCTCCCTCAGACTGCGACCCCCCTGGTGTCAGTCTAGGTCGAAGCGTGGCTTTATCCGCACGACCTCGCTGTGAACTTGACGTTTGACCGGTTCCTGACGAGTCGAATTGCGCAACGTCTTCATCGGTGGCCTAGGTGCGGGTGAAAAAAGAAACTCCAGGCTGGTCATCTCGGGGCGCCGAATCATGAAACGAATCAAGGTCATTCAATCTCGCGCTTCACATCGGATGAGTTCACCCGCGCCGTTCATGAGGAATGCGTTCTTTCAACAGCGGTAACCAGCGATACGGGCAATCCTGGAAATAGAAGATCGAATCTAACTCAGCGTTTCCCGTATTGAACGGATCGCTGTTAAAGTAGCCAAAGTAGTAATCGATCGGTTCAATGATCTGAATATTCCAGGCGCCTCGGTCGATTTGCAGAATCAACACCTCATTTGTGTCGGGGTGATAGGCAAATGCGTCGTAGAAATCGACGATGAGTTGGCGCGCTTCTTCGGTCGAACCAAACGTTGAGGTTTCCGGCATGCTCGATCTCGGATTGGCGACATCCGAGACCAATACCAGTTGCCCGCGTGGGTCGCTGCCGGTGTCCACGGTTAAGCACAGATGATCATCACGGCGCGCCATCAGGATAGGGTAGGTATTGCAACGATGGCCACGGAATTCCGGCATCATGTTCGCCGCTAGGCTCATCAGGTGACTGTTGGTTTCGCTGCGCACGAAATAGCACCCGCGCATAGTTTGGCCGCGGAAGTCTGTGTAGGTCACGTGCGCTCGGTACGTACATTGATAAAAATTCATTCTCAATGCACTCGGTATGCGACCGATCCCGAAATCCTCGAGGCGCGACGCCGTTACGGAGATAAACGACTTACCATTACACATGTCCAGGTCAAAGACATCCGGAATCAAGGGGCGCAGTGCTTGTGGGTCGATCCGGTAGTTGACGCAGAGTGCCTCGGCCCAAACCGTGTTCGTCTCGAACGGAACGGTCGACGCTTCGCGTCGGTATCGACGCACGTAGTCCGGATGATCAGGCGTAATCTGCTGCTCGATTCCTTCCAGAACGCGGTCCAGCAGTTCGCGTCCGGACTGCGTGACACGGTAACGGCCACCTTGAATTTCCAGCAACCTGGCGCTGATCAAACGATCGAATGCCGCAGCATCGGATGTTTCACAGGTTAGTAGCTGCGTCAGCTCGGACGCATTGAGCGAACCTCGGCAATGACAGGCAGTCAGCGCGGCCAACTCCGTTTCGTCCAAGTCTTGCCATGTGTCAGAGGATTCTTGTGTCATCCGATTCTTGTCGACGTCGCTTTCGTTCGCCGTGCATACTCACACCTGGAACAAACATGGTACACCACCAGACGACGCCAACGAGCCACCACTGCCAGGACGGAGCAATCGTGGCTAGCACCATCACCACAACAAACATCGCCGCATAGATGAGGAATCTGCGGTAGAACACGACTCCCATCATGGCGAAGCTGAACCCGCTCGTCATCGCGAACAGCGGACAAAAAAGGCTGGGCGGCGCGTGCGCAAGGTGCAACACAATACTTCCCGCGAGTGTGAACACCACGAACGCAATCCAGATGCCCCACAATTGCCATTCGATGAAACTGCGAACGCCGCGGTCGCGGTCGCTCAACAGTAACACGAGCACAATGTCGATCAGGGCGACAGCGAACAGCGGAACCAAGTCCCAGAAAACCGGCAATTCCTGCCGATCGATGATCGTCCCCGTCGCCGCTCCCGCAAAATCGACAAAGGCATGGATCATCCAGATCACACCCCAGTTGTGAGCTACGAGGTCATCGCGGGTGTTCTGTATCACGTTGCGAATGATCGCGAGCGCCTGTTCGGCTTTGTCTCGGTCCACGTAAAACTCTCCATTCCACAACTGCGAACGCCGTTTACGGTTGACCTGTTGGCGCAGAACGCGAAGTCACCGCAGAACACCATTGTTTGCCTTGTGACCTCCCAGGGCAATCGCGCGTTCAGTTGGCTGCAAAACTAGTTTGGATTGCATTGACAGCCGCCTCGGCTCTCCCAGCGAGGAGACGTGTTCCCGCTGCTGCAGCCTGGCGTCGGACGAGTTCCGAAAGTTGCTGGCGTGAGTAGGTGGTCGAGCTTCTGGTGCGTCGGATTGCGTTTCATTTACTCGCGCATTGGGTAGAATTCAGCTGTGGCCGATGACGGCCCCTATTTTCAGTGGCTCGGTATCGCTCCGGAAGAACAACCGGCGGACATGACCGTCTGTTGAGCGTTTTCCGTCGGACCTCGGAGCCATCGTAAACGCTTCCGACCGGAAGATGATGCTCGTGCGAAGGTTCCATACACGCAGAGATGAGGAATAATGGAGCTACCGAGACAGGGAGATGATGATGAACAGATCGCTTTCCATGTTCGTTTTCGGTTGGTGCACCGTTGCCGTTGGCAGTTGGGCGTCTGCCGCTGACAAAGTGGATTACTTGAAACAAATCAAGCCGATCCTGTCGGCCAAATGTTATGCGTGTCACGGTGCGTTGAAGCAAGAAGGGGAACTGCGGCTGGAAACGCGGACGCTGATGCTGAAAGGTGGCGCCAGCGGCGAGGTGATTGTCGCTGGCAAAGCCGACGAGAGTTTGCTGATCAAACGCATCACCGCCGAAGAGAACGAGCGGATGCCGCCGTCGGAACAAGCTGTCGTGCTGACGGCGGAAGAGATCTCACTGATTCGAACGTGGATCAATCAAGGGGGCGAGGCGCCACCTGAAGAAACACCCGGCGATCCACGCAATCACTGGGCCTTCAAGAAGCCGGTCCGTGTCGATGTGCCAGAAGTAAAAAACGCGCAGTGGTCGCGCAATCCCATCGATGCGTTTCTCGCTGCCAAGCACGAGGAAATGGGTTTGGTTCCGGTCGAGCAGGCGGAGAAACCGATTCTCTTGCGCCGTGTCTATCTCGATTTGATCGGCCTGCCGCCAACCCATGAGCAGCTGCAATCGTTCCTCGACGATGACGCAGCGGAGGGTTACCAAAAGGTCGTCCGCAACTTGCTCGACAGCCCGCAGTACGGCGAGCGATGGGGACGGCACTGGATGGACGTCTGGCGGTATTCGGATTGGTACGGTCTGGGCGCAGAAGTTCGCACCAGCCATCGCCACATATGGCGCTGGCGCGACTGGATTATCCAGTCACTGAACGAAAACAAACCGTACGATCGCATGATTGTCGAGATGCTGGCAGGTGACGAAGTCGAGCCGAACGATCCGGCGACATTGCGAGCAACGGGGTTTCTGGCTCGGAATTGGTATGTATTCAACCGCGACAAGCAACTCGACGACACCATCGAACACACGTCGAAGGCGTTTCTCGGGCTGACGGTCAATTGCGCACGGTGCCACAACCACAAATACGACCCGATCGATCAGGTCGATTACTATCGGATGCGGGCGTTCTTCGAACCTTACCAACCGCGACTGGACCCGGTGCCCGGTGAAATCAACATCGACAAGAACGGTCTGGCGCGGGTCTTCGATCTTTACCCTGACAAACCCACCTATCTGTTTATTCGTGGAAACGACAAAGACCCCGACAAAAGCCGTGTCATCCAACCGGGCGTGCCGGACGTATTGGCGTTTGAAGAGCTAAAGATTACACCGGTCGAACTGCCGCCCGAAGTATTCAACCCCGATTTACAGTCATTCGTGCTCGCAGATCATCTGCGAGATACGGAAACCAAGATCAAAGCCGCTCGAGCCGAATTGGAAAAGGCGAATCAGCAACGAACGGCTGCCGAACAAGCGGTTGCAGCCCTGGCCGCGAGTAAGAACACCTCTGCACCCTCAAAGGGCAAGCTGTTTCTGCAAGACGACTTCACTCAGCCAAATGACGAGGTGTGGGAAATCGGTCCCGGTGAGTGGAAATATGCCGATGGCAAACTCGTACAGTCGAGAACCGGAGCTACGCGGTACTACCTGCGAACGCGAGCCGAACATCCGGTCGACTTTAAGGCGCGCCTGAAGTTCAGCATCACCGGGGGGCGATGGCGATCGATCGGTCTGAGCTTCGACGTTATCGATGGCCGCGAGAAGCACGCATATATCAGCGCCGTTTCGCCTGGTTCGAAGCTGCAGGTTCTCTACAACACGGGAGAGGGAGAGGTTTTCCCGCCGCGAGGCAACCAACAGAGGTCCGTCAATCTTAACGAGCCCTATGAACTCACGATCGCCGTTCGTGGTCGATTGGTGAACGTTGCTGTCAACGGAGAACACGCGCTGGCCTACGAATATCCGATCAAGCGCGAGCCGGGACGTCTTGATTTGATCGCGTTTGATGCTGCCACCGAGTTCGACTCGCTGGTAGTCCGCGAACTCCCGAAAAATGTACCGTTGGTGCCCGCCGCGCCACCGCTGGCCATCGATGCGGCGAAGGCCGCCGTGGCCGTCGCGCAGCAAACGTTGATGGCGGCTGAACTCCGATCGCTAGCATTGCGAACGGCACACGCTGCGGACCTGGCGAAGTTCCACTCGTCGCCATCGGGGGATCTACCACAACTGGTCAGCGAAGCGGCGATCGCCGCACGGAAGTACGAAGTTGCCAACGCCGAAGAAGCCGTCGCTCGCGTCCGACAAAAACTCATCACCACGGATAGCAAGACAAAGCCAAGCGTCGAGAAGGAACTCACCACTGCGCAGACAAATCGGGACAAAGCCAGCAAGGCGCTCGAACAACCCGGGGAGAAGTACACGTCACTGCGGGTTTCGGTGAGGGCGGCGAACGGCTACGGCGAAAAGGTGGCGGGGGATGATTCGCGTCGCGGGCCGTTCGCCAAAGTAAGCACCGGTCGCCGCACGGCGCTGGCCCGATGGATCGCCAGCTCGAAGAACCCGCTGACAGCTCGCGTCGCCGTGAATCATATCTGGCTGAGGCACTTTGGTCAGCCGTTGGTCGAATCGGTCTCTGACTTTGGGCTGCGGGCGGAACAGCCGACGCAGCACGCCCTGCTGGACTGGTTGGCCGAAGAGTTCATGGAAAACAACTGGAGCATGAAGCACCTGCACTATCTGATCGTAACTTCACGAGCCTATCAATTGAGATCTTCGATCGTAGACGCGGAGGAGTCAACGAAGAGGGTGGATCCAGAGAACCAATACTATTGGCGGCGCGAGCCGCATCGGATGGAGTCGCAGGTTGTTCGCGACAGCCTTCTGCATTTGGCCGGTGTTCTGGATGCAACGATCGGTGGACCTGCGATTGCTCCCGATAAGGAAAACGATGTTTTTCGGCGCAGTTTGTACTTTACTCATTCGCGCGACAAGCGTGGCGCATTCGTTTCGATGTTTGACGATGCCGACGTAGTCCTCTGTTACCGTCGCGGCGAGAGCATCATTCCGCAGCAGGCGTTGGCGCTAGCCAACAGCAAGCTGGCGTTGGCGATGTCCCGCCGGATTGCCGCCCGCCTGCAGGAAAAACTCGGTAAGTCCACGGACGAACATTTCATCAAGGCGGCTTTCGGAACCGTTTTACTGGTCCAGCCGACGTCAGAGGAAACGGCAGCCTGCCGGGAAATGCTCGAGAAGTCCACCACGGCGCTGAGCAGCAGCAAACACCCTCAACCGGCCGTGCGGGCGAGGGAGAATCTGGTGCAGGTTTTGCTGAACCACAATAATTTTGTCACGATACGATGAAAGGCCGCGTCATGAGAGCTGATTTCTCGCACCGGCAACATTGTCGAGGTAATCACCGCCGAGCGTTTCTCGCCGACGCTGGAATGAGCCTGGCCGGAGTTGCACTCGCCTCATTGCTGGATCGCGATGGCAGTGCCGCGGAAGTCGCTGGCTGGCAGCCGCCGGACGGCGAACCTCATTTTCCGCCCAAGGCCAAGAACGTAATCTGGCTCTTCATGCGAGGTGGCTTTAGCCATTTGGAGTCCTTCGATCCAAAACCTACGCTCGACAAGTACGCCGGTAAGTCGATTGCCGACACCCCGTGGAAATACGTGCAAGACCCAGAGCGACTCAAGAAACTGCGCGTCGTCGCAACCAATCAGAATACGCAACGGAATAAGCTGTACGAGACGCAGGTCGGTTTCAAGAAATACGGCCAAAGCGGGATCGAGGTCAGTGACTTTTTCCCCCATATCGGTGGCTGTATCGACGACATCGCGGTTGTCCGTTCCATGTGGACAACCGACGACAATCACGGCGCGCAATATCAATTCGAGACTGGACGACACAACATCGATGGATCGTTTCCGAACATTGGCGCTTGGGTCACATATGGATTGGGCTCACTCAACGAAAACTTGCCGACGTACATCAAGATGGGCGTGAAGTACCCTCAGGTTCACAGTGACGGAAGTTATCTTGGACGAGCTTACGACGCAGTGAGACTGAAAGTTGATCCCAAAAACCCACTCCCCTACGCCAAGCCAGCGTTAGATTTATCTCGTGAAGAACAGAAACTTCAATTTGATCTGATCAAGCGTCTGAACCAGATCGAGGCTGTCAGACGTCCGGAGGACGAGGCGCTGCGTGCCCGAATCAAGTCTTATGAGCTGGCGTTCCGCATGCAGACCGCCGTCCCCGAGGTGATCAACTTCGACGGCGAAACCGCGGCAACCCAGCAGCTCTATGGGATGAACGACGCGAAGACCAAGCCTTTTGGGATGCAACTGCTGGCAGCGCGACGGTTTGTAGAAAAGGGTGTTCGATTCGTCAAGATCATGCACGGCGCAGGAGCAGCCGGGGCGTGGGACGCGCACGGTAACGTGAAGTCCAACCACACGAACCTCGCGGCCCAAGTGGACAAGCCGGTCGCCGGATTGCTAAATGATCTTAAACAGCGAGGTTTGCTTGACGAGACGATCGTCGTGTTCGCAACCGAGTTTGGCCGCACTCCCGGAACACAAGGTGGCAACGGCCGCGACCATCATCCGTTCGGTTTCTCTGTTTGGATGTCTGGCGGAGGCATCAAGGGTGGCGTNACGCACGGTGCGACCGATGAGATCGGCTTCCACGCCGAAGAAGACCCGCATTACGTCACTGACATCCACGCCACGCTAATGCAACAACTGGGAATCGACTCACACCGACTCGACGTTCCCGGACAACAACGTCTCGACAGCGACTACGGCCGCCCCATCCACGAGATCATCGTATAGACCCGCCAAATATTTCAGCCCTTGCGAACTACGCGCGGTCCGGTGTGGGGCCGAGGGGGAGGGAGTGGGTTTACTTCGTGATCTCGCAGTTCGGCAGCGCCTGCTTCAGTTCGACGATGCCGGAATCGGTGATTTGGGTTTGGGTGAGGTCGAGATACGTTCGCTTGCTCCGTTCCTTGAGATGCACCAAACTGGTGTCGGCGATCGGGGTTCTTGCGAGCAAGAGTGTCTCTAGGTTGGTTAGCTCTGTGAGATGCGCTAGCCCCGCGTCAGTGATCGGGGTGCTACTAAGCCTGAGCGTATGTAACTTGGTCCGCCCTTTGAGATACACCAAACCCGAATCGGTCACCATCGTTTTGCATAGGTCGATATATTGGAGGTGTTTCAGTCCCGTGAAATGCCGCAGGTCCTCGCCTCTAGTGGTGGTGCGCCGCAGCTTGAGCATTTGCAGTTGGGGCAGACCCTTGAGGTTCACGAGCGCTGTGTCGATGTCTCTCAGGCGGTAACCCCGGCCACGACGGTCCTCGAGATTCTTGACATATGACTATTCACTTTCGCGCATGGTTGCTTCCACCGCTTTGCCCTGCGCGTTCTATTTGATAGCAGCGCCGAGCGCCTTCAGCGCAGCAATCAGCTCAGGTGTCGCGACTTGATCTGTCGACTCGCCATCACTTGGCTTGGTCTGTCCACCCCTGCCACGACCAGCAGCACACCCAGCAGTCGTTTCATGTACGCCCCTTCGGGATGCGTATCTGGACGACACCAATATAGGGTCCGGTAAAGCGGCATCTGCGGCCCCTTGACCTAACTCCCGGGCCTGCGCGGCGGTGTGGGATCGCGAACGACCAAGATTCCGCTGCGTGTCCGTAGCTCAGCACGATCCGATCGCTCCGCAAGAAACCGATCTTAGCTGGCCGTTTCCAGATTGTGCCGGATTCATCGCAATCCATGTTCGGCCGTTAACGAATAGTGTCCGCATTGCCACCCGCAAAGTTTGCTTTGTGGGGCACGTGCTATGATGATCTCACTGTTCTTGCACGAAAATGAATATTTCAAACCGCACAATCACGATCGACAACGTACATGTTCCGCGCTTCCTGTACGGTACTGCATGGAAGGAAGATCAGACGGCGCGCCTTGTCGAACTGGCATTGCAGCAGGGGTTTCATGGCATCGATACGGCCAACCAGCGAAAGCATTATCATGAGGCCGCGGTTGGAAAGGCGGTTTGTGCGGCGATCGACAGCGGCGTGATCGAACGAGATGCCTTATTTTGTCAGACAAAGTTTACTTTCCATCGCGGCCAGGACCATCGCCTGCCGTACGATCCGCGAGCTCCGATTGCCACGCAGGTCGAACAATCATTCGCGTTGTCGCTCGAGCATTTGGGCGTCGAAACAATTGACTCTTACCTGTTGCACGGTCCGACGACCTCGTTGGGACTGGCCTCAGACGATTGGGAGGCCTGGAAGGCAATCGAGTCGATTCACGAAAACGGACGGGCTCGACTGATTGGCGTTAGCAATTTCTCAGTGGAACAGTTGCGACTTTTGTGTTCCGAAGCCAGGGTCCTGCCGCGTTTCGTGCAAAACCGATGTTACGCCGTTCGTGGTTGGGATCGCGCAATTCGGCAATTGTGTTTTGAAAACGGTCTAACCTACCAAGGATTTTCGTTGTTAACGGCTAACCGGGCTGAGTTGTCCAGCTCTACGATAAAGCAGATTGCAAAACGTCATTCCCGAACGCCCGCGCAAATCGTCTTTCGTTTCGCCCTCGACGTCGGCATGATTCCGCTGACCGGAACAACGAACGCCGATCGCATGAGCGCAGATCTCAGTGTCTTTGATTTTCAGCTGGGACCGGATGAAATCGAAGAAATTGAACATCTCGCTTTACATTGAAATGCACATGACGTGGTGAGTTCAAGAACGGTCGCCTTGATGTGTTTGTTCATTCTCGGGCGGACGATTAGTTCGGATTCCATGACACCACGGCTCAGAACGTCGGTGATTCGCGAATTCGTTCGTGTCACCGACTCGATCTCAGATAGGTCGGTTAGATCCATACCTGTCCATTGGAATTTCTGCGGTGCTCTGTACGCTGGTGATACGTTTGACGTGGTAGCGGTTGATGACGTCTTGGCCTTTGGCACGGGCGGCAGGGAGCCGGTCCCACATCCCACGACCCCCGGCACGAGCAGCCGTTCCATGGGCGACCTCTTCGGAATGCGGATCCAGTGGCCGACTCGGATTCTGTCGCACATCACCTGAAGCGGCACCCCAGCGCGATCCTGGACTCCGCCGCTTAGCCTGTGCGGGCCCGCAGTCGTAAAGTGCGGTCCAATCGTTTCACCAGGTTTATTCTTCGATCTGGATGGGCCCAAAGGCAGGTAACGGCATACCGTTTTCATCCATCACATTTGCGTAGGGCGCAGGCCCGGTGGCATAGCAAAGCTGCATCTGGATCCTGGGGACCGCTCCGTTCGCCCGCAGCAGGACGACATTCGGTCTGGCCGCATCGAACTCAACCTTGAAAATCCAGGATTCGTCCAATCCGGTCTTGCTATTTCGTAGTGTAAAGCCTGTCGGCTTGCCCGGGGCCAACAGCTTGCCCGCGACGCCGTCGAATTCCACAACGATCTGGGCGCCGCCGATCCAGCGGGCGGATGTTAGCCTGATTTCCGTGCGAGGCGGCACGTCTTTGTTGACGTAGGGAAGTGCCACGTAGGCCATCCGCGGCCCCAGTATCGTATAGGCCTGATAGTCAAGATGAATGCCGTCAGCAACGCCTAGATCAATCGTTGGCACTGTATGCACACGGGGAATTGTCTCGGGGAGCAGACGCTGAATTTCCCGCATTTTTTCCCACCCTCTCCCTCGTAACAGATTTCCGCTAATGGCCTTTTGCTCGGCGTGTTGCTCGGCGTATCCTTCAGCGGCAAAGTAGGGAGGATAATATTGACCGTGGATCTGAGCGAGGATGATCGGCATCTTCGGGTTGTGGCAATCGCGCCGCAGTGCCTCAACAAGTGTTTTGTATTCGCCGGCGTAGGTTGATACCGGATAAATCAAAGAGGGTTTGGTTATCGTTTCGGTGTCGTGACCGAAGATCGCATCTTGCTCACCCTGGTACCAAAGCACTCCTTTCGCTCGTCCGCCTATCTTTGCCATCTGTCTTTGAACAAAACCATAGCGTCCTTGATTCGGCTTGTCGGGATCCCAGTCAGCCAAGGCGGCACCGATGGCAAAGGGCAGCAGGCCAATCGGTACACCGCTTTGTTCATACAGCGTTTTGGCAAAGAAATATCCCGGGCCAATGCCTCCCGCCGGGACCTTGTTCTTGACCATCTCTTCAATTTCCGCTTCCGTTGCTCTGGGGTACTGCTTCTTGAGCATATTGGCGGCGCCCAACTCGGTGGGATAGCGGTGAATCGGCGGGACACCGGCGCACCAGTGCGGCTCCTCGCGTATCAATTCAAAGTTCAACATATTCAGATAGGGCAGCGTGGGAAGATCTTGTTCGATGGGAATACTGCCATACATGTTGGATTGGCCGGCCATGAGCCACAAATCCCCCACGAGAATACGACGAAACTCAAACTTCCTGCCAGAGTCGCCATCACTTCCCGGTTGCGCGACGACCTTTATCAGGTAGGGCCCGCCGACTGGGATCCCACCGATCACCACAGCTTTCGCATCATTAGCAACGGTTTCCATTGCGACATTCTCGCGGCGAACCACCCGTGTGCCAGCGTCATCGGTCACGGTAACGCCGAACCGCGTTTCCTTTTTCAAGTCATTGGGAACAGCGACGCAACACGTCCCCGTGTTATCGTTGTCGCGCTGGATTACCTGGTGATCTTCGACAAGCCTCGTAATGTCGGCAAACCCATACCCACTGGTACAAATGACGATGAACACCGTGCGCACAACAGTTTGCATAACAACACCTGAATGGAAGTACTCGGTTTTCTGGCAACAACACAATAGTCAAGACATCTGTTCACTGCCAGTCATGACTTTGTCCGTTGATCGCGGAATATCTGGCATCGGTCCTTTGCAAGGTGCTTTGGCCGTGAGGCTCAGCGCATCTCCTCGGAAAGCGTGAATGGTTCCATTCGATCCAAAGCGCCTTGTCGGCTTTGTAACGCCTCTCGAGGTCGTCAAATCCGCCGCGCAAAAAGGAGCTGCGATGCGCTATGCGCACATGCTGTACCGCCGCGCGCACGACCCGCGGCGGACGTTTGTAGTCCGGTTGCATCAGAGCCGGAGTCCGCCGCACCCGATCACCGAGCGGATGGCGCACAGCGACTACCGGGTCACGCAACGGTGCGATAGGTCCGAGACGATCTAACGTGACACCCGCCAAAGTTGCGAGATTCTGGCCGGAGTGTCCCAAACGAGTCCTATTCTGGTACAGACTCTGGACCACACCCGGTCGTGCACTTAGTGCGCCCAGCAGGATTCGCAGGACCCTCGAACTTTCCGGGCCAACCACCACCTCTGCCCTGTGCGCGATACGGGTGACCACCTTGGCCACCCAGTTGGCCCGCGGCCGGCCTAATCCGTCTGGGAGCCGCCGATCTGGACAGTGAAAAAGGGTCAGGTCTCTTTGCCGGAAGACGAATGATTGTCATCTCGATTTCCAATGGGCCGTGACTTTCATGGCTGTGGTGCGGACCGCCATGTGATTTGTCCCGGGCGAGGTCGCAAGCTGGAAGCGTACGCCACGTCTTTTTCCGCGGAGCGAACGGCGACTTGGGGTCTTGCTCCGCTTCGTTCTCGTTTCAAACGAACCAATGGAGCGCCAGCGTCCTCGCGCCGGCGGTGGATTGATGGTAGCATGGCTCCATGCTGTTTGGACCACGGCTCAAAGAGCGCCGGTGAGCCGATACAAGTATCGCCGAGCGAAGGNAAACCATGTCCGAAACAAAGAGACCTGCCCCCTCATTCCCATCGATGAAACAGCAAACAAAGGCCATGCTGCGCGTGCTCTCCGTTGTCTTGGCCTTGTTGTCGCTGGGTCAAGNTGCGGTGGCCAGAACATTGTTTCTCGCGCACTTTGATGGCGACACGGTCGAAGCTGAGTTTGCCGCGGGTTCTCCNAAAGCCGCGGCTGTCCCGGGGCAACCGGTTGCCNGTACGACACGCGATAACGAAGGACGCTGGGGGCGNGGTCTCGACCTGCGCCGACAGNAGGGNGGCCGCTGTGCCTACGACGCGCNGCACAACCTCGACATCCGNCGNGGCACCGTCGACTTTTGGTACTGCATCGACGAACACAAGTCNGGGGATGTACCACCCCTTATTCGGCTGGTACAACCCGCCCGGCACCTACGAAAACGGAGCGTTATCGGTCTATACGCAAGATGCCCTGATGACGTTTGATGTCCACACTCCCAGTTCTCCGGTGCAGGCCGCATTCCAAGTCGATCTCGGCAAGTGGTACCACCTCGAGATCAACTGGGACTGCTCGGGCGGCGACGGCGCCAGTACCTACAACGTCTACATCGATGGTCGACTGGTCCTCAANAAAACCCGCGCCAAAGCGCTCAAAGCAGCGGGCGGGCGGNTGCATGTCGGTATCTGGGGNTATGCCTACGGACACTTNCTNCACGGTCGCATTGATGAGCTGCGGNTNACGAATCAGGTCGAGCATCTGACCAANTTCANTCCACCNCAGGCACCCTATCTGACNCCGGGGACCANNGNCAGCATCCGCCNGGATCTCGNCACTGNGNAGCACCGACTCGGTGANCTNCGTCAGACACTGCGNCACTTGGAAGGTGTGCCNGGAATCNAAGCGGNCNAGCTGCAACGCANCAGGNANNNTCACCGTCAGTTGACCGANANACTAGGNTTNGTGGATGCCGNGGCGGCCGATCNCGCTGCNACGCANACCNTTCTCGCTGGCGTCTCNGACTCAATTCAGGNNCTCTTNNGNGANGTGATNCACANCGCNGGCACCCGTTACAGCACGATACCGGNAGCACACAACGANGTGCTCGTNCAACTCGCCTATTTGCGNGATGAGGCAGAGAGCCTTNAGCGGGCNGTCGTNTATNNCGNCANACTCGACACGNNGNCTGCGNCGGNNGCCATCGNNCGCAGCCGCGAGGCTGCCNTGGCGGTNGACGAACNNCTNGCNNCGGCCAGCCANNAGTTTTTTACGTTNTTTGNCGACGCGCCGGGNGCNCGCACNAACCCNGTCACNGCGATGCGCTCGTTTNCCGCCAGNAANNACAAAGCGCGGATCATGGACGAAATGCTGCGNTCCGTCAGTNCGGCANCAGANCGTGTCNNGGNCGCNCGGGNCGANNTNGCNACGGCNTTGCANCNGTTGCGCACCAGNCCTCAATTCAAAGCGGTGTTTCCCCATTACCGGCCGTTCGCTCCACNCNCTGCCGGNCCGGTTGCGGTCGAGCCNAACGGTCGGCTCAAACGCATNATCTTTGGNGGCGGCCACGGCCGNACGGATACCTTGTCTACTCTCCAGTTCGACACGTTGCTAGAAAACGGAGTTGACGTCGCGTGGCCCGCGCCGGACCGATTCGAAGCCACGCCGTTTCCCGCCGCCGTCGCCCAATGGGAGAACTACAAAATCCCGCTGTCGGATAAGATCCTGCCGTATGCGATCGGCGACGGCATGTACCGTCCACCCTGGTTCGCGGAGGTCCACGGGGAAAAGCCAGAGTACTACTTTGCGCCGAACTACACGGGCAGTGGTGGCTTCGACTACCGCCACCCGGTACCGCGACAACTTATTCTGAAGTACCTCGAAGAAGCGGCGCGACTCAACAGCCAGGAACCGTACACGTTCATCTATAAGGGACCGTGGGAAGCGCATCCGTATCGAGGAACCTCGGTGGACGTACCGGGGAAACGGACCGTGGCGTTCCAGGAGCACGGCTTCAGCGCAGTTGCCATCAAGGCCTTCCGCGACTACCTGCAAAAGAAACACGGCACGATCGGAGCTCTCAATAAGGCGTGGAGATCAGATTACAAAAGTTTTCATGCGATCCAGCCACCGGATCCGTTGGTCCGTGCCTTTGTCGTCACAACTGACGCTCGTGGCCAAGATGTCTACACAACGTTTCTCCCCAACAAGCGTCTTCCGGGTGCAGACANGACCGCGCTCACTTACGAGTTCGAACGCTGTCGCAAAGATCTTTATGCCGATTATCTCGCGGACTGCTACGCGGCGATCCGCCGCGGTGACCCCCAGCACCCACTGGCATCGTCGACGTCGGGCGGCATCATGGGAGAGATCCTGATCAATTCACTTGACGACCTGCAAATGCCGGCCCGCTGCGTCGATATGTGGGGTAAACACCCGTCGGGCGGATACGGCTGGGACGACTCACCCTACATGTACGGACTGAACCGCTATTTCAACAAGACGCTCGTCTCCCTCGAATACTACGGCTGGGCGCAGGAGGTCATCGGTGACAACTTCTACGGTACGTTCCAAGTGGCCGAGGGAGCGACGACCGAAGACATCATCAACGCCGGCCGGCGCGACGTCTGGCACGAGTTGAGCTGGGATCGTCGCATGCTGCTGTTCTACTGGACCCAGAAGCTGGTCCGAATCGATGGAGGTTTCCGCGAAAGCCAGTCGCCCCTGTTGCGTCCGTGGTCCGGGTTCATTCCGGCGGTGAAGCGTCGGGTCATGCGGTTGAACGAAATTCTCGTCAATGTCCCGATCGTGCCGCCGCGTATCGCGGTGCTACATCCTGGTGTGTCGATCATCAACGCATNTCCAACCAATGCCTGCGCCCGCATTACCCGCGACGTCTTCGACCGGCTGCTGTCGAAGCAGTATCACTTTGGCGTTGTGCCCGAGGCCTTCATCCTTGATGGACGCGATCAACTCGACAACTACGACGTGCTGATCNTGCCGTACGCNCAGTACTTCGCCGATGGCTTNGACANGAAACTGGACGCNTGGNTNCGNAACGGCGGNACGCTGATTTCNGCNGGACCGTACGGGCTCTACAACCAGTACGGTGTGCCGCTCGGACACGGCGCGAGCCAGGTGTTCGACGACCTGACGTTCGAGTATCCCGCGCCGGACAAATACCGACTGTCGTGGACGTGGCGGGCCGGTCGCGACGGGCAACCGATCACGGATCGATTCCTCACCGCGAAGCATGGTCGAGGCACCGTTCTGATGACGCTCGACGGCCGGGCGTTCAGCCGTCACGGTGGGGCTGCCGAGGCGCATGTCGGTACGGAAATCGCCGCCAATTCTACCGGCGAGGATGCTCAGGATGGAGCGATCGCTGGACCGGACGACCGAGCCCGTCCGCTGAAGGTCAGCGATGACGACGACCTGCCCGCAGCCGTTCGGGCGCTCTACGGCACCCTGCGCAACGCAACGCAACGCAACGCCTGGGTCACCGGCGGCAACGTCGAGTTGGTCATCCGCGGCAATGGGGACTCGGCGCCGCTGTATCTGTCGCTGCTGAATTGGGACTTCACCGATCCACTCGAGACCGAAGCCATCATCCGAGGTGACTACGGAAACGTCATCGACCTTTCGGTCGAGGGCGGTTTCCCGGTTCCGGCGTCCGTCGCGGACGGCGTCACGCGGATTCCGATTCGACTCGGCCCCGGCGAAGGGATCATATTTCAGTTGCAGCAGTGACTCCGCAGCACTCCCGCCGCGATCACCCGGATGGGTTCTGGTAATTAGGTTCGTTGTGTGGCTAGACTGGATGAGTCCCTCCGATTCTTCACGTCGAGCCGAGCCACTCCTATGAGCAGACTTCTGTGGTCGATTGCCGTTTGTAGCTTCATTCTCGCAGCGACCGCCCGCATCGAGGCGGACGATCCGGCCGCCATCGACATCGCCCAACGGCTGGAACTGCTGGTGGACGACGCCCTGATCGACACGATGGACGGTGTCGCGTTCAAGCTGCATCCGCCCCGTCCGGCGGAGATCGCACTGCAATTCGACAAGCCGTGGGAGGGCTCGGGGAATCACTACCTGACTGTTTTCCAGGACGAGGATGGGTACCACATGTATTACCACTCGGTCGTCGGCCGCAGCAACTCGGCGAGCGGTAAAGACTGGGTCAGCTACACCTGCTACGCGCAGAGTAAAGACGGGATGAACTGGATCCGACCCAATCTCGGATTGCACGAGTTTCAGGGGTCAACCAGGAACAACATCGTCTGCCGCGGCCCGTTCGGATTCGAGGACGGGGTGTTACTGTTTCCGTACCCAAACACGAATCCTGACGCACCGCGCGAACACCGTTATCTGGCTCCTGGGGCTCGTGTCGACAGATCGAGTGGCACTGAAGTGATTCGTCTCTTCCTGTTCGCGTCGCCCGACCGTGTGCGATGGAGTCAGGTCGGCGATAAACCAATCATCAACGGACTGGGCACGAAAAACCCCAGCACGTACTACCCGCCCAAGAACCTTCTGGACAGCGATCACTCGTTGTTCTGGGACGCTCCGTCCAGGCAGTACTTTCTCTATTTGCGAGATCAGCGGATCCTGGCGAACACCGGCGAGCATCTGCGTGCCGTGCGTCGTGCGACGTCAAAGGACCTCGTGAACTGGTCGTACCCGGAATGGACGCATATGCAACCGGCGCCGCCCGACCAGTTCTACACGTTTGGTGCCCGCCCGTATTTTCGCGAGCCGCACTTCTACTTGGCGTTCCCCATGCGATACGTGCGGTGGCGGAATGCTCCGCTGCCCGACAAGTACAAGGGGCAACTAGGCGTAGGTGTTTCCGACACGGTGTTCGTCAGCAGTCGCGACGGTCTGCACTGGGACCGCCGCTTTCTGGACGCGTTCATTCGGCCTGGACTCGATCCCCTCAAATGGACCGATCGCAGCAATCATACCTCGATGGGACTTGTCCCCACGGGTCCGAATGAGATGTCCGTCTATATGCTGGAGTACTTCCGTCTGCCGGAGCCGCGCGTTCGGCGTTACGCGATGCGGATCGACGGCATCGCGTCCGTCAATGCTTCCTATGCCGGCGGCCGCTTCACGACAAAGCCGTTGGTGTTCACCGGAAACCGCCTGGTGATCAACGCATCGACGTCGGCCGCAGGTGGATTTCGCGTGGAAATGCTCGACGCAGCGGGGCGACCCATCGACCGTTTCACGGGCGATAACGTGATCGAGTTCTTTGGCGACTCCGTGGAGCAGGAAGTCCGCTGGGATCAGGGGCCGGATGTCACTTCGCTCGCGGGCAAACCAGTGCGGCTGCGGTTCTTGATGAAGGATGCTGACCTCTACTCGTTTCGCTTTGTCACTGTCGCGCCGGACGTTGACTCTCACGAGGTTCCCAAGGCAGCCCCCCACCGCACCGCGCAGGAATCGCAGTCACCGGTTCGATTCACCGAAAAGTTGATTCATGATGGGTTCAAATACATCTGGGGCGTGCAGGCTGTGGACATTGATGGCGACGGATTCGTCGATCTCACGGCTGCGGATGCTCTGCGTGGCTGGTTGGAACCTGAACCGAACGATGGTGAAGCGGGCGAGCCGACGCAGGGCGGAGGCCTGAGCAACCTGTACTGGTTCAGGAACGACGGGAAGGGTGGATTCGAGCGACGATTCATTGCGGAGAACGCGCCGCATGGACGGCTGGAGCGACATGTGATTGCTGACGTCAACGCGGACGGTCGCTCAGACGTGGTGATCGTGGACAACTTTCAGGGCGACGTTCTGTGGTACGAGCATCCGGGCAGCGACGCGGCGGCTCGTGGCGACCGCTGGAAAAAGCACTTCGTTTCCAAAGGCGGAATGCTGGGCGCCGAAGACGTCACGGTGGCGGACTTTAACGGGGACGGAAATCTCGACGTCGCAGCGGCCGGTTGGAGACTCGGCAACCGATTCACCTGGTTTGCCAATCCCGGCAACGGCGATGGCATCTGGCGGAGTGCTGACATTGATGGCGGGTTCCCGGTTGCGCGCAGCATTGTGGCCGGCGACATCAACGGCGACGGCCGCCCCGACCTGCTAGCGACCAGCGATTCGGCACGTATCATTCTATGGTACGAAAACACCGCCGACCCGAAGACGGGCGTCGAATGGAAACGCAACGTCGTCGATCTGCCCGTTGGCCGCCCGGTCTTCGGCACACTGGCCGATATCGACCGTGATCAGGACCTCGACATCCTGATGCCGTTCGGTGGCTGGACCGAGAGAATCGGCCGCGAGGTGGCGTGGCTGGAAAACACCGGTCCGCAGGCGGACGGACGCATCCCGTGGAGACGGCACGACATCACGGATGATTTTCCCGCCGGCCATGAAGCGACGTCGGCCGACCTGGACGGCGACGGCGATCTCGACGTGATCGCAACCGGCCACAAACCCGGCCAGGTCGCTTGGTTCGAGAACTCTGGCAACCCGAAAGCACGCTGGATCAAGCACACGCTGAAGCAACGCTGGCCGAATGCAAATCAAGTCATCGTCGCGGACCTCAACAACGACGGCCGGGCGGATATCGTGAGTTGCGCAGACTACGAATCGAAAGAACTGCGCTGGTGGCGCAACGACGGTCCCGCGCGGCCCTGAGCCACTCACGAACACCGAGATACTCGGCTCGAATTCCAGAACCATGGAGCCGNTCGCTCAACCATCGACTATCTCGCTCCCAGCGAATTCCCCAAACAGGAAGGCTGTGCGCTGTAGACGTGAGTCTGCGCCGCTCATTGCGGATCGGACAATCGAACGATGGATTGGGTCATGCAACCGTCTGCTCTTGGGNTGCTCAGCGTTGTNGNGACGCTTCCCNCCTGTTCGGATGTGAACTGGAAGCCGGGTTCGGCGGCCAACGCCACCAGACCGAAACGATCGTCATGTGCAGCACTTTGAATCTGCTGCTGCACTGACTCGTTTTCATTCACCAAGGTGCGAAACGCGTTGGCCTAGCCGATCGGCATGGTGGGGTTCCCTGTTTGCTGTACGTCACCGGCTATTTCGTCAGCCCGCCGGACATCTGGAAACGAGTCTGCCCGGGCAATACGAGCATCGCCGCAATGACCCGTGCCGCTCAGTCGCACCATGGAGTACGTAGATTGCGCGCCTTCGACGGTATCATGATTGCCACTAGGATTTGGTTGGTCACGTTGGACAATTATTTAGAAGCGTGGCGGTGCGTCCGAACAACGGCGCCGAATCCGACATACCCTGCTATTCGATCGTTTCTGACGGCCCTTGAGCACTTGCCGGTCAACGCTTTCNCTAACCCGTAAAACGATCCAAGACGTTGCTGGTAATCCGGCGCGTGTATTCGTCGTTTTCCTTCAGGCCTGCCACCCACTCGCAGCTACCGGCATTGACGAGTTGTCCTCGTCCGGGCTGCGCATAAATGATCATGCCATTGCCACGACCCGCAGCGGCTTTGGTTTCGTCTGTGACATCGCCGTAACGGTATTCGGCGATAACTCCAAGCATTTCCTCTCCCCCGTAGTAGCGAACGGTCCCCTTGTTACGGTGATCGGCTTCCAGGTTGCCGGCTAAGCCCATGGCCAGGATCTGCGTGCCTTCGATGGCCCCATCGCTGTAAGTGGGTTCCGGCAGCCCGTGACGAATCAGGTAGTCCAACCCATCCACTTCGTATCCAAATATTCTGGCCTCGGTGCCGAACTGGTCGCCGTAGCACAGGTCCGTACCATCGAATACCCAATGTTCCGGGCGATAAACGCCAAAGCCGCCACCCTGCTTCGGCGCCATATGACCGACTCCGGCATACACGCCATAGCAACCGTTTAAACCGACTGTCTGGGCGCCCTTCCAACCCACGTTGGGATCCTCCCAACAGGAGGTCAGCAAATGCCGTTGGTCGGTATTCGCCACGGGGTCGCAGTGGGCGGCGTCTTCCTTATACGCCACTTGTCTGCGGCCATCGTCTTCCAGTCGAATCTGCCAAAAAAAATTGCCACCAAAACGGGCGAGACNGCCACCATTTGCGACATAGTTATCGATCGCCAATCGCATTTCCCACGTCCAGTACTCGTCGTGGCCGACGATCGCAACGCACTTGTACTGGTCTATCAATTCGGGGCGATAATGGAGGTCGGTCTGCGTTGCGTAGTCGAGCTCGTAACCGCTTCTTTCGGCCCATTGTGCAAAGAGTCTTTCGTAAGACGCCCAACCCGCATTCGCGTAGTATTTGCTNTATCCGCGTGTGTAAGCGAATTCGATGGGCGGATAGCGCGGAATACCGCCCGGCCGAGAGCTATACTCATGCGGTTTTCTTGGTGCACCACCCGGTACACGTAGAAAGCCTTTGGCCCAAGGGCGGTGAATCGACAAGTGCGGAGATTTGCCCCCCACGTACTTTTTGCAAGGACCCGCGTAACTATTCGCGCCGCCCCAGTCGTTGTACGCGGTCCAAGTGCTGGTGGCCGCAATCAACAGCAGCTTGGCCGCCGGCTTGCCTACTTTCGGGCGCACAAAAAAACCGGCTTCGTGCTCACGCTCTTCACCGGTTTCGTTTCGAACTTTGCAAATCACCAGATAAAAACCGGAGGGCTGGTTGTCAGGAATTTTCCAGCTATGGCCTGCCGGCCAACCGCAACCCTCTGCATAAAAGTTTTCCGGTGTTGGGTAGTGNTGCCCCGGTATGCCCTCGGTTTGGTAGACCCACTCCGTATGCGCGCCGTCACGAAAAATCCCCAGGCTGATGTCAGCCGCCGTCGTATTTAGGTGAAGCTGTACCTCTTCACCCGCTTCATAGGAGAGCTGATTGGTATAGCACCAGACTTCCAGGTAGTCCGGACTGTTCAGNGGGGCCTCATAGAAGTGAGGGATGGTCGCATCAAAGCCCTGGCCGCGTTTTATTTTCATTGTGTTCGCACTCCGTGTTTTGGTGCCATTTCGTGGAGTGTTAAACGGGACAGGTCAGCTCTGNCGAAAACGCGTACCCCCCAACGAATTCAGCTGGTTGTTAGCTCGTTACATGGAGGCATGGCTGAACGAGTCAATCTCTGCGAGATATTCTGTAGGTGGCGTACCAGCTTGGCAAGCAGCGATTGCGTACCGACTCGCATCACCGGACACGCCGCTACCGCCGTCGCATCGTTCCCTCGACACCACGGTGCTCTTTGACGTGCGCGCAACAGCGGTGCAGCTGGCCGGCCAGTTCCCGCTGCGGCGCCGCGTGGGTGCGACGCAAGCGGACCGGCCTCGCGGGGGACCAACTGGTGTACCGCCGCCGTTGATGAAACCACCGCCGCTGGATCCGCAAGGGCGCGGCCTGGGGTTCTCGCTCTGCCGATGTTCGTCCCCCTGGCAAACACGCCACTCGCCAACACCACCGCAGGGTCCGGCGGGGCCGCGGGGGAGTTGCGTCGTGNTCTTGCAGTTGGGCAACGCNTTCTTCAGTTCGGCTTGTCGTCCTTGTGTGGCCAACATTGTGTGGCCGCCGGTCGGGATTTGGGTCTTGTCAAATACAGGTCTACCGGACTTTGACTGCCAACGATCCGGAATAGTCCTTGTTCATGTCCATCGAAAAACCGGGACTGGTGCGCATGAATTCGAGGACTTTCTGCTGGGGTTCGGTTAGTATCTCGTCCTGGCCGCCCTTTTGAATCACCCAGATCTGGTGAATGTATTCGTTGACGGCGGTATTCCAGTCGTAGTCTCCGTGTTCGAGGCGATTCTGCTCTTGGATGTCATAATCACCTGTTTTGATATCTGTCGCCATCGCGCGGCCCAATCCTCCTTTCTTGCCGAAGCTCCATTGGTTCGAATGAAGGTTCCAGGATTCGTTATAGGCATGGAAACATTCTTCCCAGAGCGCATTCATCTTGTCGGGGCGCCAAAGCGAACTGTCCAGGCGACTCAGCCTGAAGCCCTTGCCATTCCAGTCGGGGAAAAAGGGCCAAATGTCGGTCTTCATCGAGATCACATACCGACCGGTCTCACGATCCAGAGTTTCTTCGATGGGACGCAGCGTCTGGTCGGCACCAATCGCGAACGCAAAGTTCTGTCCCATGGTCGTTAGCAGTTTTGGCTGGTCGACCGCGCCATCACCGTTTGCATCTAAGAGACTGCTGAAAAGACGGACCGCCTGCAGCACCACTTCTTCACCAGTGCGATCAGGGCGATCGGTGTTCCGAGGACGCTGATCGGTTCCCATGATGTAGAAGTTTCCGATCCGGTAAACGTGGGTGAAGATTCGCGGGATCTGATCCTCAAATGCAGGGGCCCCCGCCAGGGCCTGCGGACTTGCGGCCGGTGCGCGTTGTGCTTCTACCGTAGGTGGCGTCACAGGAGTATTGTCCATCGTCGGTGTTTTTCGGTTTTCGCCTCCCAGTTCCCGGTTTTCACCACCCCCACACCCCACCAGCCCTATCACCAGCAGAGAACCCAGCAGATGTTTCATGTGTGGACCCTTGGGTAGGCGTATCCAGACGGCACCAGTATCGAGCCCACCGTCCCCAGGTAGAGTGTGTAACAACGGGTGACATTTACACGAGGTACAGCGACCTCACTCCCGCCCCCGGCGTGGGGCCGAGGGGTTCGTGAGGCTACTTTGTGATCTTGCAGTTCGGCAGTGCTTTCTTCAGTTCGGCGATGCCGGCGTCGGTGATCTCGGTGTCGTCGACGTAGAGATCCTCCAGCTTGGTCATCCCTTGGAGATGCACCAGCCCCTCGCCGGTGATCTGTGTGTCCCTGAGAACGAGGGTCTTCAGTTTGGTCAGCCACTTGAGATGCACCAGTCCTGCGTCGGTGATCTGGGTAGCGGTGAGCGAGAGCACCTGCAGGCTGGTAAGTCGTGTGAGGTGCACCAGACCTGCGTCGCCGACCTGGGAGTTCGGTAGGTAGAGCTCTTGCAGGTTGGCCATTCCCGTGAGGTGTACCAACCCCGCGTCGGTAATCTGGGTCCCGAAGAGGCCAAGCGTTTGCAGATTGGTCAATCCCACAAGGTGCGCCAGCCCGTCGTCGGTGATCTGTGTGTCCTTGAGAACGAGGATCGTCAGGTCGGTAAGTCCCATGAGGTGCACCAGACCTGCGTCACCGATCTGGGCGTTTGGTAGGAAGAGCTCTTGCAGGTCGGCCATTCCCACGAGGTGCACCAGCCCCGCGTCGGTGATCTGCGGTCCGGGGAGGGCGAGGCTCGTCAGTCCGGTCAACCCCACAAGGTGCACCAGTCCGGTGTCGGTGATCTGTTTGGGCAGGGAGATCGATTGCAACTTGGTCAGCCGCACAAGATGCACCAGCCCTGCGTCGGTGATCTGCGTGTTGGCGAGGTTGAGGCCCGTCAGGTTGGGCAACCNCACAAGGTGTTCCAGTCCGGTGTCGGTGATCTGTTTGGGCAGGGAGATCGATTGCAGCCTGGTCAGCCCCGCAAGGTGCACCAGCCCCACGTCAGTGATCTTGGATCCACGGCCGTTGACTTTAACAGCTTCGCCATCCGCGTTCCGTTCGATCTTGGCCCCAAGCTCCTCCAACACGGCAACNGGATCGGCGTCAACAGCTTGAGCAGGCGGCTTGTCNGCCTTCGCCAGCGGGGTACCTGGCGAACCGCTTTCCACCTTCACCTGAGCGTCTTGTACCGCCGACGGTGACGCACCACCACTTGGCGGCGAGGGCCCGTCTCCACATCCCACCACGCCCATCACCAGCAGTACACCCAACAGACGTTTCATGTGTGGCCCCTTCGGTTTTCGCAGCCAGCCGCTTTCCCTCACCCTGATTCGCTCACACAACCCAGTACAAAGATGGTGGGTGGTCGGNCAAAAGCCGAGCCGAGGGTTCCGCCCGGCGNGACGGACTTCGTTGCCGCCTTTCTGCTCGAGTTCGACCTGCCACCNATNATCGTACACGGCGATTTAATCGCGCCGCGACTGCGTTTTCGGCCGTTCGGGAGTCTTGTCACCGGTACTGATAGTGATTGCAATCACGATCCGTCGACCGCGACACCAAACTACAGCCTGGAACGAATCGCCCTACCCAAACTTCTTCCGGAAGCGAGCCGTTTCCTGGTGATTCAAATTAGGAATGTCGACCGGTGCTTCCCAATCCGCGGGGACCTCGTCGAGTCGGGTGGGCTTTCCCTCCTTCTCGAGGATCGACCAGAAGCCTGCCATGTAAGCTTTGTGCTTGTGTTCGATCTGTGCGAGTGATTGCGAAGGCTCGTTCCCACGCGCCAGCGATTCGAATTCCCAGAGCGTCGGTGCCCAGAGCTGAGTCTTGTTGTAGGGGTAGCCGGTCCCGTGCTCGATCTGAAAGCCTTTGCCACCGTACTCTCCCTCGGTGTGGATACGGATGCCTCCCAACCCGAACGAGCCAAGGTGAAGGGTGCCCATGAACGTGCGCCCATCCGGCGCCTGGTGCTCGTAGGTGACGACTGCCGGAGAACTGTGCCAGTTCTTCGCNTGGTGGGCGACGGAGACGACGCGGTTGCCAGCTTCGGCGATGGCTCGGCAAACGATGTAAACGCCGTGGATCCCGTGGGTGGCATAGTCATCAGATGAATCCGTCGCGTTGTAGCAGGTGATTTTTTTGTCTTTCGCCCAGATCTTCGCCTGCACCATGGCGTGGGTGTGTTCGAAGGATGAGGGCACGAGCAGCGGCGCCTTGTGTTTGCGCGCCAACTCGATCATTTTATCGCCTTTGGCAAGCGAGTTNGCGAACGGTCGATTGATCAGGTTGGGCAAGCCTGCTTCGAGATACGGTTCGTGNATGATGTGGTTCCACGGGTTGTTGTAGTAACCACCGGAGATGATCGCGTCAACTTTGCCGAGCATGCCATCGAAGTTGTTGACTGCGATCGCGTTGTAGCCCTTGGCGAAACTCTCCGCGACGTTGGGGTTGATATCCCAGCAGTGAGTGATCCGCATGCCGGTAAACGGCTTGAGCATCGGAGCCCAGATTCCCAGGTGTGAATAGANNTGCAAGTTCATCACGCCGACGCGGAGCTCGTCGGGTTTGTCGCTGTTGGCCAGGGCTGCCGGTACTCCGATGGCGGCGCCGAGTCCCATGGCTCCCAGCGCCGTGGAACCGGCGAGAAAACGACGGCGGCTGGAATCTGGTAGTGGGCTCATAGGATGGCTCCTTCTCTCGGTTTCGATTGGCTTCGGTGGATCGGTCACAGGTCAGTATCCAACTTTAAGTTCCGTCTAAAAGGGGCACATGACATTAATGGCATAATTTGCTCACGGGCCCGTTCAGCAGGGGGAGCTCAGCGTGCGCCGGTGCTGTACCTGTTTCACGCCCGGCTCGGGCGTCGCAGAACAGGGTCTGCGCAAGCATACGGAGCTGCCGTTCCGCACGGCAGCGGAAACGGCACTCTGGTGACAGACTTCCCGCCACGGCCTGTCCGACCCAGGGGTCCGACTGTCGGACAATCATCGCGCTTCCGCCCCCGGCGAGGGACCGAGGGGGCGTTATTTCTCGATCGTGCAGTTCGGCAACGCTTTTTGCAGTTCGGCGATCCCCGCGTCGGTGATTTGTTTGGGTAGTGAGATCGACTGCAACTTGGTGAGCCCCGCAAGGTGCGCCAGCCCCGCGTCGGTGACTCCGGTGCCGTTGAGGTTGAGATATTCGAGGGTGGTTCTCCCCTGCAGGTGGACGAGTCCCGCGTCGGTGACATTGGTGCAGAGCGTAAGGTCAAGCGTCTGGAGGTCGGTCAGTCCCGTCAAGTGCACCAGCCCCGCGTCGGTGATCTGGCTGCCGTTGAAGGTGACTTTGATGACCTCGCCCTGGAGAGAGAAGACCAACTCGGCAAGTCGCCCATCGTCGCCCCCTTCGACGCTGATTATCTGGGAGTCATCCCGCTTGATCACGGCTCCCAGTTTCTCCAATGCGGCAACGGGATCGGTGTCAGCAGCTTGGACATCAGGCCCGTCAGCCGCCGTCCGTGGCGCAGCTGGTGAACCGTTCTCT